>DATDRF010000078.1:0-30376 GCA_035291905.1 Bacteroidota bacterium | reverse complement strand
GTGGGCCGTAGGCTTTACGCCCTTGTGGTTCGCCAAG
The DNA here is from genome assembly GCA_035291905.1 of Bacteroidota bacterium. GTDB lineage: Bacteria > Bacteroidota > Ignavibacteria > UBA10030 > UBA10030 > JACPLA01. The sequence continues at coordinate 30,339 of DATDRF010000078.1, read as the reverse complement.
TACGGGAACAATGACGGCTACAACACGGTTGGTCCGGGGAACGACTATACATTTGTCTTCCCCCAGGACACGGCGTTCGGCTGGACACAGTATTCGCTGGATGTCGAAGTGCCGACCGGTGTCGGTGTGAAGGCCTTGGAAACGCGGCTTCACATCTACTCCACATTTGTGGGAACGGTCTATTTCGATGATCTCACCGTGCAAAAGGTGAGCGGCCCCACTGAAGTCGGCGGCGACGTCAACGGCATACCGAAGATCTTCGGTTTGTCGAACAACTATCCAAACCCCTTCAATCCCTCGACAGAGATCCAATTCAGCGTGCCGACGGAGTCGAAGATATCCCTCATCGTTTACAACCTGCTCGGCCAGCAGGTGCGAACGCTCGCTCACGGTTCTTTTGCGGCGGGCCGGTACACGGTCACTTGGGATGGCCGGGGTGAAAACGGAGCAGCACTCGCATCTGGAGTCTATTTTGCCAGGCTCGAGAATGGCTCCATGGCGGTTGTCAGTAGGATGCTGATGATGAAATAGTAATCCATGGAAGCGGGGTGTGAGAGGCTCACGCCCCGTTTCTTGTTTTCCTACTCCAAGGCATCAGTATATTCGATGAGTCACTTTCAACGACCGCTCCTCTCTCTTCTTATCATTCTGGCGCTGGCAATACCCGATGCCCGCAGCGGAACGACGGGCAAAATCGCCGGAAAAATCGTTGACGCGAAATCAAAAGAACCTCTTGTCGGTGTGAACGTTCTCCTCGTGGGGACGACGACGGGTGCTGCCTCTGATATCGACGGCAACTACTTCATCATCAATATCCCTCCGGGAACCTACCAGGTCAGAGCGTCTGCCATCGGGTATACGACTTCCCTCGTTGAAAAAGTCCATGTTTCAGCCGATCAGACAACCAAAGTTGATTTTCAATTAAACGAACAGACTCTTGAGCTGGGCGAGGTTGAGGTTACGGCATCCAGGCCTATCGTTCAAAGGGATCTTACCTCGACGACTGCAACGGTCGGCCGCGACGAAATCTCCAGGCTTCCGGTGGAAACGATCTCCTCGGTGATCAATTTGCAGGCAGGAGTTGTCGATGGTCATTTTCGCGGCGGTCGATCGGGTGAGGTGAAATACCTAGTGGATGGGCTGTCAGTCAATGATGTTTTCTCCGGGTCAGGATCGATAGAACCGGAGGTGAACAGTATCCAGGAGGTTCAGGTGCTGAGCGGCACCTTTAACGCTGAGTACGGCGAAGCTCTCTCGGGTGTTGTCAATCAGGTGACCAAGATTGCAGGTGATGAATATACGGGTGAATTCAGCGTCTATATGGGCGATTACGTCACGTCACGAACAAGCCTGTATCGCAACATCGGGCGGATCTCGCCGAACGACCTGCATAACGTTGACGGCTCTCTGAGCGGACCTTTACCCGGGGCCGGATCGCTGATGAAGTTCTTCCTCTCCGGCCGCTATTTCTACGACGACGGGTATCTGTACGGGAAGAGGGTCTTCAATCCCTCGGACTCGAGTAATTTCTCCGCAAACGATCCCTCGCAATGGCACATAGGAGCAACCGGCGACGGAAAACATATTCCAATGAACTATAACAGACGGTGGAGTCTTCAGGGAAAGCTCTCCATTGACGTGGGCTCCTCGTCAAAGGGGATCATTCTCCAGGCTTTCTATCAGGATCGCGAGTATAAAGACTACGATTTCATGTTTCAACTGAATCCTGATGGCGACTACACCAAATACCAAAAGAGTTTTCTTGGTATCGTCAGTTTCAATTACGTGTTTGACCCCTCTTCATTCATCGATTTCAACTTCTCCGGCATGTCTTCAAAGTTCAACCAATATGTCTATGCAAAACCGCTCGATCCACGGCATGTAAATCCGGAACGATTCACGCAGGTAGGCGGCAATGCATTCTACACCGGAGGAACACAGAACTGGCACTTCTACCACAGGACAAAATCATACACCGGCAGAATTGATTTCACCTCGCAAGTGACGCACACACATCAGATCAAGACCGGTGTCGAGCTGCAGTTTCACACGCTGCACTATAAAGATTACCAGGTCCATGTTAATGCCTCGAGCGGCTTCAGGCCTGCCTTGCCGAATGTCGGTGACTTCGATTACAACGTCTATATCAATCATCCTTATCAAGGTTCGGCGTACCTGCAGGACAAGATCGAACTTGATTACCTCATCGTTAATATCGGGCTGCGGTTTGACTATTTTCAGCCTGACGCCAGTGTGCTGAGGAATCCTGATAATATCGCCGTGCTGGATCCGCTGCAGCCGCCATTCCCCGATTCTGTATCGACGGCGGCAAAGGCAAAATATCAGTGGAGCCCAAGGGTCGGCATCTCGTATCCGATTTCGGATCGGGGCGCGATTCATTTTTCCTACGGACACTTCTTTCAGGTTCCGCCATTTGACTATCTGTATCGGAATCCAAACTTCCGCATTCCATTGACGGGAAATTACCCGGAACTGATCGGCAATGTGATTGGGAACGCAGACCTTCAACCCCAGCAGACGACAATGTACGAAGTGGGACTTCAGCAGGAGCTGACTCCGTTCCTCGGCGCGACCGTGACCGCATACTACAAAGATATTCGAAACCTCCTGGGGATTCAGCTGCATATCAAGAACGATTTCAAACTCTTCGGGCAGTACATCAACAGGGATTACGGATCGGTCAAGGGCTTCACCATATCTCTCGACAAACGGTTCAGTGACGGCTACGGTGCAAGTTGCGACTACACCTATCAGACAGCATACGGTAACGCTTCGAATCCGAACGACGATTTCAACAAACAGCAGGCCAGCCCTCCAATCGAAATCAACAAGGAACTCGTTCCGCTTGATTGGGATCGGCGGCATTCACTGAATCTGACCGTTACTGCAGGGGATCCTGACGATCTCATCGGGAGCTTTATCGCCCGCCTTGGGTCCGGCCTGCCATACACCCCTTCGTTTCAAAACCAGAGGACGGGACTCGAAAACAGCGATAACCGTCCGATGTTCTTCAACGCAGACATCTATGTGACGAAGTATGTCCGGTTTATCGGATACACATTCTCGCTCTTCCTTAAGGCGTACAATGTCTTCGATACTTCAACGGAGATTAATGTATTCTCGGACACAGGCCGTGCCGGTTACTCCCTGGAATTGACGCGCGCCCAGCAGGCCCCCAGAGGCTACAACACAATCCAGGAGTACTTCACGCGTCCGGAATTCTATTCATCCCCGCGACAAGTCGTCGTCGGGGCTTCTGTGTCGTTTTGAACCCGACTCTTGCATGACAATGAGTGTTCGAACAGCAAATCCATCCCGCCTTGCACCGATTGTTTGTGCGCTCGTTGTTCTGTTCAGTGTGTCCCTCGGTCAGCAAATTGCCGACAAGAACAAAGGGAACCATAACGAGACGAAGCGAGGGTACATGGACGGTAACCTTGTCGGAACTGTCTACTACAACTTTGGGGAAGTAGCAGACTGGCTCAACGATCCGACCCGAAGCGGCGTTTGGCCCAAAGGTACGAACCATACCTATGTGGATGGAGTGGCGGTTATAGTCCAGGCTGAAGCAAAGGATCCGCAGGGGAACACGATTCATCCGTTGGAAACCAACTATTATGAGTATACGCGTTACAATGTTGCGACCGGTGTGACCTATGGCTGGTGGCCTCTCCCGGGGTACGCCAACCGTTTTCAATCGGCGCCCGCGCAAAGTACCGATCCCAATACGTGGCCGCCGATGTGGCCCGATCGACCCTCAACATGGAACGGCCGCTGGAATGGCTTCTTCGGAAACGGCGTTCAAAATGCAGATCTCGAAACGTACTTTGTGTTCGATGATGATGAAGACCGTGAATATATCCTTAATAACAACTTCCGCCCGGATGTCGACGATCCTACAAGGGGAGGACTCGGCATGCAAGTCCGTGCCCGAGGGTTTCAATGGTCACAGGTCCTGGCGGAGGACGTGATCTTCTGGTTTTACGAAATCACGAACATGGGGACGACTGACTACGCAAAAGCCCTGTTTGCACAATATGTCGACTGGGGAATTGGCGGTCACGACAATTCCTCGAATAATGCCGGGGACTACAACGAGGAACTGAACCTCTCCTACGCATGGTCCACCGTCTCATATGGAAGTCCCGGACAGTGGAGTCCTGTGGGATATACCGGCTACGCGTTTCTTGAAAGCCCGGGGATTTCCGATGATCACATCGACAACGACAGGGACGGGGTGACGGATGAACGGCGGAACAACACGCCAAGCACATTCATTACCAGTCCTTTCCAGGATCCCTATCTGATTGACGTCCAACAGGATACTGCCAAATTCAGAGCATTCTACGGGTTTTCGTGGAAGCCGCATTATGATGCAGACGAGAACTGCAACTGGAGGACATTCAGGGACTTCAATAACAACGGAACGTGGGAATCGGACGAACCCCTCAACGATGATGTCGGAACGGACGGACTCGGAGTGTTTGACGAAGGATATCCAGGCCCGGATCCTGATGGAACGGAGGCAAACGGCAAACCCGACCAGGGCGAGCCCAACTTCGGCATCCTCGACAAGGATGAATCCGACCAGCTTGGGTTGACCGGCTTCGTTATTTCGGCCGTCCACACCTATGATCTGAACAATGACGAGCGCAACTGGACCGCCCTGTCGGCACTTCCCCAGCCCCACGGCCAATCACTCGTCGGGGTAAATCTCGCCAATCATTTCTCGAGCTACCTCTTTCATTTGGTGGGACGGAACACCTATTCTGCGCAGCAAGGAGGGCTCGAGCAAACGGGAGAGACCGAACGGTTTTCCATGGCGCTGATCTTTGGAATGAACGCCAACGATCTCTTCATGAGAAAGAAGACCGTCCAACAGATTTACAATGCCAATTATCGATTCGCAAAACCACCTGATAAACCGACAATCAAAGCAATTGCCGGAGACCGCCGGGTCACGCTCTATTGGGACAATCGTGCCGAATTGACCTTCGACGCTTTCTATCAGAAATTCAACTTCGAAGGATACAGAATCTATCGCAGCACCGAATCCAACTTCCTCGAAAACAAGATCATCACGGACGCTTATGGAAGGCCGACGTTTCGTCAGCCCATCGCCCAGTTCGATTTGGTCGACGGCGTCAAGGGACTTCATCCCATTGGAGTAAATGGCGCTTATTTTCATCTCGGTGATGACTCAGGAATACAGAATTCGTACGTCGATACTACGGTGAAGAATGGCCAGACGTATTATTATGCTGTCTGCGCCTATGACCAGGGCTTCACGACGACAACGATCACCGGTGAGTTCATCGGTATTCCCCCGTCGGAGACGACAAGCATCATTAAGGTCGATCTCAACGGAAAGGTCAAGACAGATATCAATACCGCCGTGGTGACTCCGCATGCCCCTTCAGCAGGTTATGTTCCGCCGGCGATCAGCAGCCTGCAGGGTTCGGGGCCTGGGACAGGCTCCGTGCAACTTACGATCCTTGACGCGGACTCGGTCAGAAACGACACCTATCGTATTGAATTCTTTGACTCAACTGCGTTTCATAACAATGCAAATCCGTGGTTTCAACTCCTCAACGTAACGACAAATGACACGGCTATACAAAAGACGCGCCTCCTCACGACACAGGTACAAACTCCGGTCATTCGGGGTTTCGTGGGGAATATTGTGAATGACCCGCTCGTCGTGGTGGATCCGTCGGAAACAGGATGGATCTCCGGAAACAGCAATTACGTCGCACAGGTTGGATTCGATTCACGGTTTGCTCCGGCCTACCAATCGCAGCGTGTCAATTATCCGGCCGACTTCGAAATCCGATTCACAGCGAAGGCCTTGGGTGACACTTCGTTCCCTCAATCGAGCTTCAGCACCGGTCAACCCACGAACATCGTTGTTAAAAACCTCACGGAGAATGTTGATCACATCCAGTTCATCTTTCAGGACCTCAACACGGATTCCCTCTTCAATGACGGTGATGCAGTCTTCATTGTTTATGGAGATTCAGCGGGAAAGCGGGCGGCATCTTTTGTCTCCGCGAAGAAATCGTGGTCTCTGACATTTGTGAAGGATACCCTTATTCCGGAGGCTGAGCAGCGCGCTCCTCAGCCCGGGGACGTTTTTCGGATCACGACGAAAAAGCCGTTTCGAACGGGTGAATCGTTTCAATTCACTATGGAGGCTCGGAGGCTGGATCCGGCTCGACAGAAGTCGGATTTGGACAAGGTGGCAGTTGTCCCCAACCCGTATGTCGGTGCAGCATCGTGGGAACCGGCCACAACATCGGTCGGAAGAGGGCCGCGACTCATTTACTTTATTCATTTGCCACACGAATGCACCATTCGGATCTACACTCTCAGCGGACGACTAGTGCAGACACTTACCCACAGCAGCAGTATAGATGACGGACAGGAACCGTGGAATCTTGTCTCACGTGACGGCATGAACATTGCCTATGGTGTGTATGTGTTTCAAGTCGATGCTCCGGGAGTCGGGACGCACATTGGCAAGTTTGCCGTCATCAAATGAGAGCTCATGTCGAATAACAATCGCAGGTCGGTATTGGCCAATACAGGGAAAGTGCTCGTTCTCGGCGCGGCGATGTCCCTGGTGTGCAACAGCATTGTTCGCTCCCAGGGGATTGACGTGTCAAAGAGCGGAACCACTGCAGCGACGTTTCTTGAAATCGGAGTGGGTGCGCAGGCAGCAGGCATGGGAAGCGCTTACGTCAGTGTTGCTGATAATGCGACGGGGTTGTATTGGAATCCGTCCGTGATTGCCACCCTCGATCGGGTTGATGTTGCCGTCGCTCATACGAATTGGATTGCCGACACACAGTTTGACTTCGCCGGGATTGTTGTCCCGCTTGCGGACTTTGGTACGCTCGGTTTCAGCATGACCTCGCTTTCGATGAGCGATATGAAAGTCCGTACTGTCGACTTTCCGGAAGGGACCGGTGAGTACTTCAGCGCCGGGGACCTTGCGGCAGCGATCTCGTACTCGCGGCGGCTCACCGACCGATTCGCCATCGGTATCACGGTGAAATACGTTCAGCAATCAATATGGCACGAACATGCGGCTGGATTCGCGGTCGACATCGGTACGATTTTCAAAACGGACCTGTTGGGAGGACTAACAATCGGGGCAACGCTAAGCAATTTTGGGACGGGGATGCAAATGGCTGGGCGGGATGCACGTCGATTTGTGCGGATCGATCCGACGATGCAGGGTACCAACGACAGAATCCCGGCGGCGCTCGAATTTGATACGTGGAGCCTTCCGTTGCTCTTTCAGTTTGGGGTCTCGACTCGGGTTCTTGATAACGCCGAATATCGCTGGATCGTTGCGGCAGACGCTCTTCATCCGAATGACAATTACGAAAGTGTCAACGTCGGGTCCGAATTTGCGTATGCCGATTTCCTGTTTCTCCGGGCGGGATATCAGTCCCTCTTGCAGAGTGACGCCGAAGCCGGATTGTCGTTCGGAGGGGGCATGGCAACGAGTGATTTCCTTGGTACGCTGAGGCTTTCCTTTGACTATGCTTATCAGGATATGGGCCGCCTCCAGAGTGTCCATGTCTTCATGCTCGGCTTTCGTTTCTAATTTCATGACCGGCCTTCCTTGGGACTCCATCCTGCGGAGAGCGTTCATTGCCCTTGGGGCCCTTGTCGTCGGTACCGTTTCCGTCTTCTCTCAACAGAAAATTGAAGTCCCCGCCTCAAGGTTCTTCATCGACCCCACACTTGAGCAGCTGACGGTCGCGGAGGTTGGTCCGCTTTCCATTTCCGGGCTTGAATTCAAGCTTGGCTTTGAATTCGGCCCGGCCTTTCCAAAAAGAGTAAGAGATTCAAAAAGTCGCTATCTGACCTTCCTGATTTACGAAAAGCTCCTTGCGCTTGATGCTCAACGCCGCGGGTTGGATCAATGGCCCGATGTGAAGCGCCAGATCGCTGAGATTCAAGCCGATCTTGCCACGGAAGAGCTGTACAAGCAGGATGTGCTTGGCAAGGTTCATGTAACAGATCGTCAATTGACAAGAAGCATGGAGGAAGCCAAAGTCAACCTGACATTGCAGTGGATCTATTGCCGATCTGCATCCGAAGTTGATGATGTTGTGAGGGAGATAAAGGCCGGTGTGCCGTTTGATTCACTGTTCGTCCGGCAGTTTGAAGGCGGGGTCACGCGTGTGGACCGGTCGGTGGAGACGACAGTATTTAGGCTTCGAATGAAGAATCCGTTCTTCGCGGTTATTGTCGATTCGATAGATGCCGGGACGGTATCTCTTCCCGTTCACGGGCCGGATGGATGGTATATCGTACGAATGGCCGGCCGATGGACCAATCCCATTGTGACCCAATCCGATCAGGCAAAGCTTCAAGAGGACGTCCACCGGGCTTTGACACAACACGTAGCGGACTCGCTTTCCGACCGGTACGTTCGGAACCTCATTGGTTCGAAAAATCCTGTCATTGAGCGGGAGCAATTCAATGCCATTCAGGCGTTTCTGGCAAGCAAGTTTCTCATCAGGGAAAAGGTCGAGGAATGGAAGATCGACAGTCGTACGGGAGCAAAGGAACTGGAGGACGTTTCAAACCTCGAATCTATCGCGGATAAGACGCTCGTAGAGGCAAAGACGGGAAACCTCGTGGTGAGGGATTTTCTCGAATGGTACCGCATGAGAGAACCGTACGTCAAGATGGAACTTGCTTCCCCCCGGGCCTTCCTCCAATCCACCGAGGAACTCGTGTGGCGGATGGTGCGGGATCGGTTGCTCACCCGTGAAGCTTATGCCAGGGGATTTCAAAATATGAAAAGCGTCAAACAGCAGACGCACTGGTGGAAAGAAAAAATGCTTTACACGGCCAACAAGAACAGAATTGCAGACACGATTGTGGATTCTCTCGAACTGGTTCGCAAATACTACGATGAGCACAAACGTTCTTTTCAGGATGAAAAGGGAGTTGCAAAACCGTTTGAAACGGTGTACGATGATGTCAAGCAGCAATACTATTCATCAGAGTTGACGAAAAGACTCCTGCACGAAATACTTCGGTTGAAACAGATGTATGGAGTGACAACGAACGAGTCGGCCCTGGAAAGAATCGAGGTTGATGAACAGGATAACCCGAAAACCATTGATGTGTATGCGGTGAAAACCAAGGGGATCTATCCGCGTATGGCCTTTCCGTCCATCGACTATTATTGGCAATCGTGGGATTGATTTGTTGCACATTACCCATATCAATCAGAACAGATTGAAGTTCCCGCTCATCCGCGTGTTTGCCGGGATCCTCGTTCTGCTGAACGCTTGTTCCGAGCGACATGAGCCGGAAGGACAGGCGTCGGGGGACATTGTGGAATTGACGTACTGGCCGGCGCCTAATCCGCAGGAGGTCCAGCTTGCGGAGATACTTGTCAAGGAGTGGAACCGTCTCCATCCGGATATCCACGTTACGATGCAGCCGATTCCGGTAAGCCAATCGACCGAAGAAGTCCTGCTTGCCGCCATTGCAGGGAAAACAACTCCCGATGTGTGTTCAAATATTCAACCGGCGGCTCTCTACGATTTCAGCCGGGCGGGAGGAATCATACCGCTCGACGAATTCTCCGATTTTGACTCTGTAGCCCTCAGTCGTACTCCGGCGGATTTGTTGCAGCAATTCAGGTCATCGGATGGTCATTTCTATCAGATACCGTGGAAGACGAACCCCATCATGATGTTCTACAACCTCCGGATGTTTGAAGAGGTGGGTGTGCAGAAGGCGCCCGCGACTTATTCTGAATTCCTTGCGGCAGCGGAGAAACTCACCCGCGACATCGACGGCGACGGACAAATCGACGTATGGGCCGGGGAAAGGGACATTCGGCCAATCTGGTGGCAGCGGCTCTTTGATTTCTTTTCGTTCTATGTCGGGGCATCATCGGGAAAAACCCTGTTCAGCGGGGGTAGGCCGGATTTCGATGATCGCGCAGCTGTGGAGGTGTTTCGGTTCTTTCAACAATGCTATCAAAAGAACTACTTTCCGCACACATACTTCCAGGGGGGAGATCCGTTCTTGCTGGAAAAGAAGGCAACGCATTTCTCCGGACCGTGGGAAATAGCGACGCTTCGCACACTGGCCCCGCACATCCGATATAGCGTTGCGCCTCTCCCTGTGCCGGATGATCGTACCGGACCGGTTTACACATACGGCGATTACAAGAATATTTCCATTTTTGGAACGTCGAAACACCCGCGCGAAACGTGGGAGTTTGTGAAATTCCTGTTGCGGTCTCAAAACGATTTGTTACTGCTGAGAATCACCGACCAAATTCCGGTCCGCGGCGACCTGCTTACGAACGATCTTTTCAGAGAATACTTCAGAAAGAATCCGGAGATGGTTAAGTTCGCCCGACAAGCCATTTTCACGCGAAGTATCGACTCAGGCCCGGATTTGAAGGAGATACTCGACGCGATCTCGCAGGAATACGAGGCGTGTGCGGTGTATGGAAGACTCACACCCGATGAGGCCGTCAGGGATGCGGCAAAACGAACGGCGATCATAGTGGAGTGGAACAAATGAACCTCTTCCCAACTTCCGAACATCGACGACGCCGGAAAAACCCGGCAGGGTACTGGTTTGCGCTCCCATATGTTATGTTTTTTTCTGCATTTGTCGCGTATCCGCTCCTTTTTTCCTTTATTCTGCTCTTCCATCGCTGGAACGTTGTAACTCCGATGGAATGGATCGGCCTCAAGAATTTTGAACGGCTCCTGCAAGACCCTCTCTTCTTCAAGTCGATCTGGAATACCGTTGTGTTCCTCCTTATTCATGTCCCTCTCCAAATCGTTGTTGCCCTCGGCCTTGCTGTACTGCTCAGGTCGGGGTTGAAGTTGATGGGGCTTTTTCGTGCCGTCTATTTTATGCCTGTTGTGGTTTCGGGTGTCGTCGTGACAATTTTGTGGATGCAGCTGTACGCGTACGATCACGGCCTTCTGAATCGATTGATGGTCGCCCTCGGAGCGGGCAAGATCCCATGGCTTGTCGACCCGGACATGGCCATGCCGTCCGTTGCATTGATGGCCACATGGAAGAATGTGGGCATCTATATCGTCCTGTTTCTCGTCGGACTGCAGAACATCCCCCGCGAGCTTTACGAATCTGCAAGCCTTGACGGAGCGACCGGGCTCCGCCAATTCTTCCGCATTACCGTTCCAATGCTTAATCCTACCATCGTGGTTGTGATCGTGCTTTCGACGATCGGGGGGTTTTCGCTTTTTATCGAGCCGTACGTCCTTACGGGTGGGGGGCCGATGCAAAGCACTCTGTCCGCAGTTCTTTACATCTATAATCAGGCGTTCTATTTCGGGCACATGGGATACGCCGCAACATTGGGGTTTGTCTTTGCTCTGATAATTCTCTGTGTTGTTCTGCTGCAGCGGAGGGTTGTTGAAACGGAGCCGGCGTCATGAAGACCGTGCTCAAATACGCCGTTCTGGGGATTGGAGCCGTTATCTTTGCATATCCGTTCCTCTGGATGATCGCTTCTTCCCTGAAGCCTGAAGCGCAGATTGGCGGCTTCGGGCTGTATTCACCCGATTTTACCCTCTCCAACTATGCGCAAGTGTTTACGCGAATCCCCATCGGGAGAGCGTTTCTCAACAGCATCATTGTCTCCATCACAACAACGGCGTCCGTGCTTGTGTTCGGCTCGATGGTCGGCTATGCTCTTGCCCGCCTCGAATTTGCAGGGAAAAGCATCCTCTACGCTGTCGTGCTCTTCACGATGACGCTGCCGTTCCAAATCACTCTCATTCCGCAATACATCCTGATGGTCAAACTCGGGATAACGGACACGTATTTGGCACTGGTTGCCCCAACGCTCATGACGGCGCTCAGTATTGTCCTGTTTCGTCAATTTTTCCTGCACATACCGCAGGCGTTGATCGATGCCGCCCGGATTGACGGTTGTTCCGAGTTGAAAATCTTGTTTCAGCTCGTGTGGCCTCTTTCGAGGCCTGTCATCATAACGGTGTCGATCCTGACGTTCATGACTTCCTGGAACGAAGTGCTGTGGCCCCTCATTGTTGTTCGAGACCGCTCCCTCATGACCTTGCCGCAGCTCGTGACGTTGTTTACAATTGGAGGCGAAGCCGAATCGCTGCTTGGACTGCAGCTCGCAGCGGCAACCCTCCTGGCCCTTCCGATTATTCTTGCTTATGCATTCTTTCAGAGATACTTCATCGAAAGCATGGCTTCGGCGGGGATCAAAGGATAGCTGATTCGTGAAAATCCCGATAAGCAGAGTATTCAATAAGTATCGAAGCATGATCGGTTTTGCGGGCATGACTCTCGCGGCCGTGTTTGCGGTGAATGTCCATGCCCAGGGGAATCCGGCCGATGATCCGCTCAAGTTCTTCTTTGATGGAAGGCGGGGACAGGTTGAAGTTGGGGGACCATATGTCGGGATGGAATTCCACAAAAGCAGGCCCGTACCCTCCCGCGTGAGTTTCTACTATCCCGTGGCCAACAGTATCGACCTCAGCACCGATTACTGGAAGAGGGATGAGTCGTTGCCGATGGCAGTCGGATTGTCGATTGGAGGAGGTGTGCCGGAATGGATTCAACGGGAATCGTGGTCCTACATCCTGAGTCCGCACAAAGTGACATTTCTGAAATCAACGGACAGTGTGGAATGGGCCCTGACCTATGAATTTTGCAGGAGTCAACCCGCCGGTGTCGTGACCATAGGTGTGAAAAATCGTACTCAGCGATCCTTCCCTGTTGCACTTTATACTCACCTGCTCATGAGTGTGCGCACCTGTCAGACCTTCGCGCGAAAGGACTCCTCACAGGTAACGTATGACCCGGCGTTTGCCGCTGCGATTGCCCGTTTCAATGATGTGGATACAGACAGCGCCGTTGTGTTTGTGCAGAATGTCGGCGAACAGCCTGTGGATTGGACGACAAACGCCGATGAGCTGCGGGTTACGGACGACGGGAATTCACGATGGCCGGAAGGGGGGCCGCTGTCAGGTACGAGCAGTCCTCGAAAGGGGCGAGGGGTCGCGGCATTTGTTTTTCGCAAGTCCCTTGACCCCGGCAGCTCTTTGAACGTGGTTCAGGTCATCGGGAGCTGCAGAGGAAATGAAGTCGGACGGAAGATGACCGCTCTGCGCAATGGCTGGGCAGATGATGTTCAGAGCTATGAAGATTTCATCAGCGCCAAAGCGAAGGATGAAGCATATTTTCGCACCGGGGACAAGAGCGCCGATCGCTCGGCGGTCTGGGCTCGCGCGCTGATCGCAGCAAATGCCCACTATCTCGATGGGAAAATCGTGCCGATGCCCTGTCCCGCCGAATATAACTTCTTCTTCACCCACGATCTGCTCCTCACGAATTTGGGAGCGGTTTATTTCGACCTCGATCGCGTGAAATCCAACCTGTTATATGTCGCATCGATGGCGAAAGACAGTGTCATTCCCCACGCATATTACTGGCGCGATGACGGCTATAAGACCGAATATTGCGAGCCTGAGAACTGGAATCATCTCTGGTTTGTCCTCGTCTCCGGCGCTTATCTGAGGCATTCGCTTGACAAATCGACGGGAAACGTTCTGCATCCAAGTTTGACAAAGAGCATCAACGCCCTTCTTACGCGCCTCGGCTCTACCGGGTTGATGGAAGCATATCGCCCTGACTGGTGGGATATCGGGCACATTGAAGGACCACGTGCCTACCTCACGGCGCTTGTCGTGAGGGCACTCAGGGAATTTCTCTTCATAAGCTCGTTTCTGCAAAAACAAACTCACGATCTCCTGCGATTTGAACGAATGGCCGATTCGATGCAGCGTGCGCTTGTGGACAAGCTCTGGGATTCCGCAGATCGGTATCTTATGAACTACAATGCCGGCGAGAAGGATTATCACTATTACGCAGGCTCATTGATTGCTGTCGTTTATGATTTGTTGGATCGCAATCATGCGCAGGACCTCGTCTCGACGGCCGGCCGGCAGCTGGTCGACGAACGAATCGGCGTACGCATCGCCATGCCGCCCGATTTCGACAGTGAATCTGTAATAGCGAAATTCAAGTTCGCGGGAAAAGAGGCAGGGCCACCCTATTCCTATGCAAATGGGGGGGTGTGGCCGCACGGCAATGCCTGGTATGCAATGGCGTTGAACAATGTCGGCAGTCGGGACCAGGCCTATGACTTTGCCAAACGGACAATGACAATCGATGGAACGGCGAACAGTCCGAACGGTTTGCCGGCAATGTATGAATACAGGAGTTCGGACAAGCAATCGCCGGCATTTGGGACAATTGATAAACCGTCATTTCTCTGGGCGGGAGGGATGTATCTGCAGGTACTGTACAGGATGCTCGCAATCGACGAGAATGAATGGAATATTCGTGTTCGCAACAAGCTGCCGTCGCAAGTGGACTCTGTGTCGTGTTCTGTGACGTTCGGAGGATTGAACACGCTGACCATCGGACGCACCGGCAACGACAACGCACAATTACATGTCGACGGAAAAAGCCTGCCTTCTCGGATCCTCCCGGTCGATCTGAAAGGGCAGCGTCATTGGTCGATGGCGGCGGATGAGCGGGGGACTCCCGTCCTTGTTGATGCAAATGCCATCGTGTACTCGGTCTCCTTTGATTTCTCAATGAAGCAGTTGTTGTGTGAAGTCTCATCATTCGACGGGCATTCAACTGTTCTTGTTATTCAGGCAGAACAGGCGCCGAGGCAACTCAGCATTGACGGCAAGGTGCAACAAACAATGACGACCCATCGGCTTGATGCCCGTATGCGCTCGACAACGGTTCGCTTCACGGGTTCAGGCAACAGACAACGTATTATTCTAGAGTATTGAGACAAGCAATGAAAGCAGTACTCTTCGAGAAACCTCATCATCTCACAGTCACACGGAAACCCCTTCGAGGCATTCGAAACGATGAGCTCATGATTGATGTCGCCGCTTGTGGTGTCTGCGGCACCGATCTTCATATCGTTGATGGGAGCTCGCGGTCCTCTCCGCCGGTAATCCTTGGCCATGAATACGCCGGCACCATCACCGATGTCGGGCCCGCAGTTCACGGCTACTCTGTCGGAGAGGCGGTGGCTGTTGATCCGAACATTTCATGCGGATCGTGCTTCTATTGCCGGAGGGGAGAGGTGCATCTTTGTGAGAATCTCCGGGCGCTTGGGGTGGACGTCGATGGCGGAATGGCGGAATCGTGCATTGTCCCGGCGGGCCAGGTTTACAGACTTCCGAAATCGCTGCCGCTTGAGAAGGCTGTATTTGTCGAGCCGCTTTCCTGTGTCGTACACGGAATTGACAGGGCGCGAATTCGCTCCGGAGATAACGTTGTTGTCCTTGGAGGCGGGACGGTCGGCCTCCTTGTGCTGCAGTTGGCCCGGATTTCCGGGGCTGCGCGTGTTATTCTTGTCGAACCGCTGGAGTGGAAGCGCGCCATTGCGGCAAAGGTCGGAGCGGAGAACGTTCTCGATCCCGCTCAAACGAATATCGTTGAGTTTGTGAACGATACAACACACGTTGGTGCTGATGTGGTGATCGAGTGTGTCGGCAAGGCGGAGACCGTTGGACTTGCGTTCGAACTTGTGCGACGGGGCGGAACCGTGGAATTGTTCGGTGTATGCGCCCTTGGAACGAAGATCCCGTTCGAACCCAGCAGTGTCTATTTCAAAGAACTGACAATTGTCGGCTCGTACGTCAATCCTCATACATTTGACCGCTCGATTGCATTGCTGGCGGAGAACAAGGTTATGACCGATCATTTTGCCATACAACGATATCCCCTGGACGGTGTGCACGAGGCGTTGAAATCATTACGGGAAGGGAAGACGATCAAAAGCCTCATCGTGCCGGGATTATGATGTTCCATCAAATCCGGGTCAATCCGAAATCCGTGAAACAGTTTCTTGTTGTTCCCCTCGTACTGCTTGCCGTTGCATGCGGGCCGCCGCGCTCGATTTCATTGGTGAACTATTCTCACCTCGACGGGTTGATGGAGACAATTCAGATGGACGGCAAGCCGGTAAGCATTGTCCACATCTATGCCGACTATCCGTCGTACAAATGGACGGATGCCGGCGTGGAGGGAATTGCGTGCGTGGATGACGCCGCCCGCGCTGCGGTTGTGTTCCTCAGGGCGTACGAACTTGGGGGAGATTTGTCGCGGCTTTCAAAAGCGAAGTCCCTGCTTAACTTTGTTCTCGCTATGGAAACCGGGGATGGCCAGTTCTACAACTTCATCAAAGACGACCTTACCATCAACCGTGAAGGGAAGACAAGCGTCAAATCGTTTGGCTGGTGGGCCGGCCGTGCCGTGTGGGCAATGGCCCTTGGCTCCAGGATCATGGCCAATGTCGATCCGGGGTTTGCTGAGACCCTGGATGACGGGGTTCGCCGGTCTCTTCCCAATGTGGAGAGGGCGCTGAAAACCTATGGCGTGACGGAGGATGTGAAGGGTTTTAAGACTCCGAAATGGTTGCTGTATGAGTCGGGAGCCGATGCAACTTCAGAACTTTTGCTTGGCCTCATCGAATTCTATCGCACAACGCACGACACGGTCGTTGGAGGCTATATACGGAAGCTTGCTGACGGATTGATGATGATGCAGCAGGGTAACGAACGGACCTCTCCGTACGGCGCTCACCGTTCATGGCAGACTCTGTGGCATTCATGGGGAAACAGCCAAACGCAGGTCCTGGCCTATGCGGGAAATGTCTTGACTGATTCTGTCATGATTGCATCGGCTGAACGTGAAGCCTGCGGCTTCTACTCGCGTTTGTTGATCGAAGGAATGTTGAAAGAATGGGATTTTGCAGATCCTCGTCAGAGAACGGAGTACGAACAGATCGCATACGGCGTTCGGCCAATGGCCGTGGGTTTGTTGCGCCTGTACGATGCAACACGCAAGGATCTCTACCTGAAGATGGCGGGACTTGCGGCGTCTTGGCTCTTCGGCAACAACGTTCTTGGGACGGTGATGTACGATGCCGCCACCGGGCGATGTTACGACGGCATAACGGATTCAACGCGCCTCAACCGGAATTCAGGAGCAGAATCGACGATTGAAGCCCTCTACACTCTTCTCGAAATCGAACAATATCCCGGGGCGATCCGGTATTTGAGTTACAGAAAACACTCTGCACGCTTAACCGATGACGAGCTTATCGGCATATTCAGGAGCTCCACAGGAGATGAGCTTGAACTCGCGTTAGACTTGAAAACCGGGAGAGTAGATGCACGGGATCATGGCAAGGAAAAATAGGATGCCCGGGAACAATGAAGCAAAACGCAGAATATCCTCGACCGTTGCGTTACTGTTGGCCGTGGGGGGACTCTGCCGCTCTCAGCAGATTGCGATTCCGCGAATTGAAGCAATGCCGAATCATCCGACCCCATATGCGATGAGAAACTGGAGGGAAGTGGCCCAGAAGTATGATTCGCTCGTGTTCGATCCGTTGGCGACCGGGACATATCTCCCGCTTGTCGCTCCGGATGAGACGGGTTTTGGCTTGTCAAGTTATGTGGGGCAGGCTCCCTCGTTGACAAAAGAGGCCATCAATTGCCTTCCGGCAGTCGTTGGAGCAAGTCTTGTCGGTATCGACAAAACAAATCAGTACGGCCGTGACTGGGTGTCGAAATGCCAGACGTGGTACAATCCGAGCCCCGGGGAAAACGTATACTTGAACAGCCCCGGCGGTACAAGCGGCAGCGATTGGTGGTACGACGTGATGCCAAATGTATTCTTCTATCAACTTTACTGCATCTATCCTGAAGCCAGTGTGTTCGGGAGCCAGTTTACCACGGTGGCAGAACGGTGGCGGACAGCCCTTCAATCGATGGGTGCGTCCACGGCCCCCTGGGGCCTGGCGAATCTCAATCACACTGCATGGAATCTTGCAACCATGACTCCCACAAACTCGGGATGGGTCGAGCCTGAGGCAGGTGGTGCCATTGCATGGCTTCTCTACAATGCATTCGTGAAGACCGGGGATTCCCGCTACCGAATTGCGGCCGAGCTGGCAATGGAATCGCTCCTCGTATATCCGCCCGCAGAGAATCCGTCTTATGAGCTCCAGTTGCCGTACGGTGCATACATTGCGGCGCGAATGAATGCCGAACTCGGAACATCGTTCGACATACAGAAACTTGTGGCGTGGTGCTTCTCGGACGGCAGCGACAATTCCAGATTATGGGGCGTGACGGTCGGCGTCTGGGGAGGATACGACTGCAGCGGTCTTATTGGTGAAACCGGCTATGGGAGCGGAAACGGCTATCCATTCACCATGAATACATTCGAACAAGTCGGTGCACTCGTTCCATTGGTGCGTTACGATTCAAGGTTCGCAAGAGCCATTGGCAAGTGGGTCCTCAATGCCGCCAACGCCACCCGGTTGTTCTATACAAACTATCTTCCGGATGGAAACCAGGACTCGGCCGCATGGTCGCATCAGTATGATCCCAATTCCGTTATTGCGCATGAATCGATGCGCCAATACAAACCGGGGAATAGTTCCGTCACTCCTTTTGCCACCGGAGATGCGATACAGAACGGCAATCCCACAAATTTCGCACTCTACGGATCCTCCCATGTAGGGATTTTCGGCGGGATCATCGATACAACGGACGTCCCCATGATCCTCCGTCTCGATGTTCTTAAGACCGATTACTTCCACGAATCCGCGTATCCCACATATCTTTATTTCAATCCGGATTCAGTACAGCGCCTCTTCACGTTCGACGCGGGAGCGGGGCTGCACGACCTGTACGATGCGGTCAGCCATTCGTTCATTCTCCACGGTGTGACCGGCCCTGTATCGGTTCCTGTCCCGTCGAACTCTGCAATTCTTGTCGTCAATGCACCGGGGGGTGGGACGGTGACATACGATCAGGACAAGATGTTAATTGACAGCGTGGTCGTGGACTACCACTCCGGCCAGCCCGTTGCGAATCATCCTCCGCGCATCAAGAGTCTTGCTCCGGGGCAGAGCGTGGTCGTTACCGGCGACTCAATCTATGTCTACTGCACCGCAGCCGATCTTGACAGCGCCGCGCTGTCGTTTGCCTGGTCGGCCTCCGGGGGAACAATCAGCGGGAACGCTTCCACGATCCTGTGGACTGCGCCGAATGAGACAGGAACGTATTACATTCAATGCACCGTCAATGATGGCCAGGGCGGGCAAGCATCTGATACGGACACAATCACAGTTGTTCAGTTCATCAATCAACTCCCGGTGATCAGGGATTTGAAAGCATCGCCGAGGAAAATTGATTTGGGAGCGACAAGTGTCTTGCGGTGTGCTGCTTATGATCCTGATGGCAGTGCACTCACATACGCCTGGTCGGCGGCAAGCGGCTCATTGGCGGCAGGCGACTCATTGGCGACATGGCGCGCACCCGCGGCTGCCGGCAATTACTATGTTGCCTGCACAATTGACGACGGACAGGGAGGAGTGACAAGAGACAGCATCGGATTGGAAGTGAGGGATTTTTCCGCCTGGCCTTCCGGTTCCCTTGTGGCGTATTTTCCATTCGCCGGGAATGCAAACGATTCGAGCGGCAATGGCCACAACGGTACGGTCTACAATGCGCAGCCTGTGAACGACCGTTTTGGAAATGCCAATGGTGCTTATGCCTTCAACGGGACAAGTTCGTCGATTCGCGTGCCGAACGATACAAGCTTGAATTTTCGGGATGCGATTACCATTGCGTTCTGGATGAAGGTGAACGGGTTCTACAATGACGACCGCTACGCGATTTCTCATGGAAGCTGGCAAAATCGGTGGAAGGTGTCGGTAACAAATAAGCGAATCCGGTGGACAATGAAGACCGCTGTCGGAATCAAGGATCTCGATTCGGAAACACAGCTGTCACTCGACAGCCTTTACAATGTGTGCGTCACGTACAATGGCTCCGACCTCGAAATCTATCTGGATGGCGCTCTGGATGCTTTCGCCACCTGGTCCGGTCTTATGGCGACGACCACGCACGACTTGACAATCGGCCAGGATCTCCCCGGCAACGACAACTATGATTTCGACGGAGTGCTCGATGACATTCGGATCTACAACTATATGCTTCCTGTTTCTCAGATTGTGGGCATCTATGATCCGAGCACAGCAGTGGCAGACGTATCGGAGCCCGCGGTTATGCCCGGTCTCATTCTCAGTCAAAACTATCCGAACCCGTTCAATCCCTCAACAATGATCAGATTCAGCATACCCGCAAAGATGTTCCGGATCAGTGGAACGCTGGAAGTGTTCGATATCCTTGGTCAGAAGGTGGAAACACTGATGACGGGAGAATTCGAGCAAGGTGTTCACACGGTTGTTTGGGACGGAGGGCGCTGGCCGAGCGGGGTGTACTATGCAAGACTCACGACATCGCTCGGCACAGAGATCCGTAAAATGATTCTTTTGAAATAGGACTCGAATGGAACGATACGATCTCACCGGCAGGTGGCAGTTTCGGGCTGTGAGAGGCAGGAAGAAGGTCAGTCAGGTACAGCCCGATGTCTCCGAATGGATGACTGCTACGGTCCCCGGGACGGTGCACACCGATCTCCTGGCCGAAGGTAAGATCCCCGATCCATTCTACCGGATGAATGAGCTTGATGTGCAATGGGTTGATGCTGAGCAATGGCTCTATCGCAAAGAGTTTACCCTCAGCAGTGAATTCGTAGCTCATGATGCGGTTGATCTGATTGCGGAAGGGCTGGACACCTTCGCCCGCATCAGGCTGAATGGAAAAGTTCTCGGTGAGTCTGCCGACATGTTTGTCGAGCATCGCTTTGATGCCAGGCGGTTCATCCGACCGGGCAGGAATGTTCTCGAAATATCCTTCGATTCTCCGACGATCCGGGCAAAACAGTTGGAGAATCAGTACGGGACTTTGCAGGTGTCCCATGAGTCCCCCCGTGTGTACGCCAGAAAGGCTCAATATTCCTTCGGTTGGGATTGGGGGCCGAAACTCGCAACGTCCGGCATCTGGCGGCCCGTTTACCTGGAAGCGTATTCCGGTTGTCGTGTTGAAAGCATTTTTGCGCGGACAGTCAAGATCGTGGGGAATCGCGCGGTTGTCAGGGTCGATGTGATCATCGACCGCAAGAGGCAAGGTCCGGTCGACCTCAGGATGACAGTTTCAGACGGGGCATATGAATACCGGAAATCATTTCATGTGGCGGGGAACAGGAAATCCGTAACTGTCGGGATAGCCAATCCGCGCCTATGGTGGCCCAACGGATACGGGGAGCAACATCTGTATAACGTCAGCGTTACTGTTGTTTCCGGTGGTATCGAACGCGACACCAGGTCGGCGTCATTTGGCATACGCACAGTTCGGCTACTCCAGGAGAAGGATGAAGAGGGAAGGTCGTTCATCTTCGAAATCAATGGCGTGAGAATGTACTGCAAGGGGGTCGATTGGATCCCCTCGGACAGCTTCATCCCGCGGATTGTCAACTCAACCTATGAACGCCTGCTCACGCTTGCGCGCGACGCGCACATGAACATGGTCCGTGTCTGGGGCGGGGGCATTTATGAACACGGGATATTTTACGAATTGTGCGATCGTCTTGGACTGATGGTATGGCAGGATTTCATGTTTGCCTGTGGCGAATACCCTGAAGATGCCTGGTTCCTCAGGCAGGTGAAGAATGAAGCAGAGAAGGCGGTAGTCCGATTGCGCAACCATCCTTGTATAGCACTCTGGTGCGGGAACAATGAGTGCGAATGGATCTTCTGCAGAGAGAATCCCGGGAAGAAGCCGGACGAGATGAACGGCGCGGTGATTTTCCGGGACATCCTCCCTTCGGTATGCCGGACATTGGACGGAACAAGACCGTATTGGCGGAGTTCTCCCTTTGGCAACGGATTTCCGAATGAGGAGTCAAACGGCAATCATCATGAATGGGATGTATGGGGATACTGGAAGGATTACCGTGACTATGAAAAGGTTCGCCCCAGGTTTGTGACTGAATTTGGTTTCCAGGCCCCCGCGACAATGAAAACGATGGAGACGGTGATGTTGCCGATCGACCGTCATCCGCAGAGCAGGGTATTCGAACACCACAACAAACTTCCTGAAGGAACGGAGCGGCTCTTTCGTTTCCAGGCCGCCCACTATAAGGTGGCCGGCGATATCGAGGACTTCGTTTTTAAGAGTCAACTCGTACAGGCAGAAGCGATGAAGACGGCCGTGGAGCACTGGCGGCGGCGAAAGTTCAGAACGGCCGGATCACTGATTTGGCAGCTCAACGACTGTTGGCCTGTTTCGAGCTGGTCTCTTATTGATTCGGCATTGCGCCCGAAAGCGTCATACTACTACGCGAGGAGGTTCTTCGCGCCCGTTCTTGTGAGTTTCCGCGCCACAAAGGATTCTGTCGAGGTGTGGGTGACCAACGATTCCCTCGTGGCGCTCCAAAGTGAGTTGCGCGTGATCCTTACCCTGTTCGATGGCACCAAATTGTGGACAATTGTGAAACACATCCGGGTGCCGGTCAATAGTTCCCAAGTGTTCACGCGAATCCCGAAAAACAGATTTGCAGGGGCTGATCATTCGCACTGTTATCTTCGCGCTCTGCTTCAGACCGGAACGCAAGTCTTCGACAACAGGTATTTCTTCTCTGAACCGAAACACATGCAGGCACGATCGAGTGACATTGAGGCAGAGGTCTCGAAGAAAGCAGACAATCTTTATGAAGTATCGATTACATCGAGGATGCTTGTCAGACATGTTCAAGTCGATACCGAGGGGGCAGAGGTTGAAATAGAAGATAACTACTTTGACGTCGACCCGGGCGATACAAAAACAACCAGATTGTTCACAGATATTCCTTTGGACCGGCTGAAGAGAATGCTACGGATTCGCTCACTTTGGGACTGATTAGGAGATACAAACAATTGACAGCGAGGAGAATGAAACAGTAATGGTCAACGCAGAGCTACGAGTACAACGTCACGACCCAATTATCACATCAGACAAATCACGAGTTATGATGCGATCCTCTGTCCCCCGCCCCCGCTCCACGGCGAGAATCAAGGCGATTCTTGGCCGAATCATGAAAATGAACGATAAAGAGGCGGCAGAGATGCTTTCGAAGGTCTTTGAAAGTTTCCGAAGTCGTCATCGCGATCTTGAGGGTGTTTTTCGCAGAAGATTCGATGAAATGAAAAAGTACCTTCGGAGGGGATACGACCCCTCGCTCCAGATGCAAATGCTCATCGGAGCATACTTTACCTGTGAATACTCTCTCGAAGCAGCAGCTCTCTTCAATCCCTCCATTGTACCTCATCCCGATCAAAGCGGAGCTCCGCAGGGGTCCCTTCGCTTTATTATGAGCCTTCGCGCGACGGGAGAGGGCCACATTTCGTCCATTGAGTTTCGAACCGGAACCATCAGCAACGGGGGCATCGTTCAGCTCGACCCCCGCGAACGATTTGCCGTGTCACCCGAAGTCGAACAGGACCCGCAATACGAGAAAGACGAATTCCTCGTCAAGACAAAGGACGAGGGTTATCTGAATGCCACCACCAAGGCAGTCATTGGATCGCTTCCGAAATTGTTCAAGCGGTCTGAACTCCTGGCGTCAGTCACAAAAGTCAAAAAGAAAAACAGGAACCTTTCCACGGAACGGAGTAAGGCTCTTCAGTACCTCGAAGCGCTTTCGGAACTGAACTACGAAATCAGTTTTCCGGAAAGGCAGGCTTTGTCTGAAAGCGTCATCTTCCCGGTTTCGTTGTTCGAAAGCAACGGGATCGAAGACGCCCGGTTCGTCCGTTTTGTCGATAATGGCTCCGTGCGATATTATGCCACGTACACGGCGTACAATGGCAGGCAAATCATGCCGCTCCTTCTTGAGACGGAAGATTTTCGGCGTTTTCGCGTCCGCTCATTGAGCGGAAAAGCGGCAAAGAACAAAGGGATGGCGCTCTTCCCGAGAAAGATTCGGGGTCGGTATGTGATGGTTTCGCGCCAGGATGGGGAGAATCTGTATTGCGTCTTTTCGAACACGTTGTACAGCTGGCAAAGGCCGGGTACGCTGCTGAAACCGGAATATCCCTGGGAGTTCATGCAAATCGGGAATTGCGGATCGCCTATCGAGACTGCTCAAGGGTGGATCCTGCTGACCCACGGTGTTGGACCCGTCAGGAAATACTGCATTGGAGCGGTTCTCCTCGATCTTGAAGATCCTACGAGGGTGATCGGCCGGCTCAAGGAGCCGCTGATAGAGCCGGATGAAACCGAACGCGAAGGATATGTTCCGAATGTTGTCTATACGTGTGGTGCAGATGCGCACAACGGAACGTTGGTCATTCCGTATGCTCTCTCGGATCAATCGAGCCGCTTTGCATCAATCGGACTCAGCGAACTTCTTCACGCCATGAAACAGCCATAATGAGAGGCCGTGCTGTCTTGCAGAGTGATGATTGTTCCTCGGGAAGTAGTCGCACTGCCGCGTCCTGATCCCAAATGAAGGACGCCTGAGCATCAGGCATTTCTTTTGCCAGACGTGGGCGATGTCATGATTTCCATCCTGACCGTTTTCCGATCAAGAATCAGAGATGGGGCAACGAGAATCGCAGACGCCTGATTTATCACCTCAATGCCCGCATTTTCTTGCGTTCGCGTTGATAGCTGTTGAGAAAATACACATTTGATAACCGCTGCAACCATGTGAGTAGGGTAGCCGGCGGTTCCATCCGATACGGCGGCATGCGAAATGGCCTGCCATGGTTTTCCCTTGCAGGCGACCTTACAATCGTCTATATTCACTCACCTCCCTTTACGCTGAGATAGTACAACTCGTGAACGATCCACAGCCCGACATGCTCTGCAAGCCAAGTGGTTTTCTTGTCAAATCGCTAATTAGGAATGGTTCTCAAAGAGCTTCTCTGATGACGCCGCTTTTCAAAGTGCCGGCTCATCATTCCTTCAAATCACCCAAGGGATTGTCATGGGAATACTATCCGCTGAGCCAACACGCGTTCATCCATTTCGCACGGTTCTTCTTCTCTCCGTGGCAGTTCTTCTCAACGTTCAGACGCCGAATGCATTAGCACAAGGCAGAAGGCCGCTCCGGCAGTACGTGCACGACCATTGGGGGGTGCCGCAAGGACTTCCGCAGAATAGCGCCTATACACTCTTCCAGTCCAGCGACGGCTATCTCTGGTTTGGCACTCAGGAGGGGTTGGTCCGTTTTGACGGCCATCAGTTCAAGGTCTTTGATCGGACAAACAGCAAAGAGATGAAGAACAACTGGGTGCTCCCGTTTGCAGAGGATCGGAACGGAGGCATTTGGATGATGTACGCCAGCAGAAACCAAGGGGTTGGCCATTATGTGAACGGGGCTCTCCGCACGGTCGACACAACGGATGGATTGCCGAGTAATAACGTCCGCTATGTTCGGACGACCCGTGACGGCAGTGTCTGGATATTCGACCGGTCTTCGTTCCGTGTGACACAATACCTCAACGGAACAATGAAGACATGGGGAAAGAGCGATGGGCTTCCGGCCGACTCGGTGTTTTCAGTTTCGGAGGATTCGAAGGGTAACTTGTGGTTCAACACTCCCAATGGAATCGCGAAATACGACGATCATGCGTTTACCGTCTATTCCAGGCAAAACGGCTTTCCCGACAACAGGGCTAATGGCTTGGGGCGCCGCGGCATCGAAACAATCTTTGAAGATAGCAAGGGAAATATCTGGATATCCATGAACTCCGGACTCGTTCGTTTGAGCGAGGGGAAAACGACAGTCTTCACGACAAGAGATGGACTCCTGGCCGACATAGCCCTCCCGATCTTCGAGGACAAGGATGGTGCTCTTTGGGTAAGAACAGCTCGTGGAATCAACAAGATGGCGGGCGGGAAGATTCTTTCATACGAAAACAAGACTCCTGCTGAAAATGTAAATGACGTGGCCGTCGGCAAAGACAATGCAATCTGGATTGCCACAAACAAGGGAATCTGGCGCTTCGCGGATGGAATCTATGACCACTATGGCAAGGAAAATGGATTGGCGAATGATAACATCGGTTCGTTACTCATTGATCCCGAAGGGAGTGTCTGGTTTGGCACGGACGGGAATGGCTTGCACCGGCTGAGGGAAGGAAAGTTCGTTACGTACTCAAAGGAGGATGGATTAAGAGGTGAAGACATGACCTCGGTGTTTGAGGACAGCAAGGGAAATCTCTGGATGGGATCCAGGTATGGCGGACTAGCGAAAATGTCAGGAACATCGGTGAGGGTGTTTGATGAAAAAGACAAGCTTCCGTCATGGATTCTCAGTATCGGTGAAGATCACCAGGGGACGATGTGGGTGACGACGTTCAATGGACAGGTATCGGGACTTTTTACTATCCGTGATGGTGTTGTGAAACGGTATACCCAGCCTGGAATAAGCTTTGACAACGCATACACCCTGATTGTCAGCAAATCGGGTTCGGTGTTGGTCGCGCTGGACGATAGCGTACTCAGTTTTCACAACGGAAGGTTTACACTGCTCAACAAGGAATTAGTGAATGGCAGAATCAGCAGTTTGATGGAGGACTCCAAACAACAGTTGTGGATCGGAACGTTCAATGGCGGATTGCACATGTTGAAGCAAGGCGAATTGATCCATTATTCAAAAAAAGACGGATTTCCCTCCGCGAGAGCTTTTTCCGAATTCGAAGATCACGAGGGGACGATCTGGATCGCGAGTGGGACCGAGGGCCTCTATCGTTTCAAGAATGGAGTATTCTTCAGCTACACTCCTGAGAATGGATTTCCTGAATACACGCTCGGTTCGATCATGGAAGACAATGCCGGATATCTCTGGATTGGCACGAACAAAGCGGTATATAGGATCGAGAAGAAGAATCTTGATGATTTCGCTGATGGAAAGGCTCCTTCTTACTCCTACAGCACCTATGGCACGGCGGACGGGATGAAATCAGGCGAGACCAACGCGCTCGGGTGGCCGAATATCTGGAAGATGAAGGATGGCAGAATCGCCTTCACCACCGTTGCAGGAGCGGCTGTTGTCAATCCGGCCGATATCAAACTGAACGAGATTTCGCCACCGGTGGTTATTGACCAGTTTGTTGTCGAGGGGGCTCAACAGCCAACGGACACCCTCATTTATGTTCCGGCCGGGAGAGAACGTTTTGAATTCCACTACGCCGGATTGAGCTTCATTGGAGCGGACAAAGTCCGGTATAAGTATAAACTCGAAGGTCAGGACAAGGACTGGATTGATGCCGGACCGCGCCGCGACGCCTATTATACAAGTCTCAGTCCGGGTAGATACACGTTCCGCGTGATTGCCGCAAACAGCGACGGAATATGGAACGAAGAAGGAACGTCAGTTCAATTTGAGATGATGCCCTTTTTCTATCAATCAACGTGGTTTCTGACTCTTGTAGTGATTGGTTTTCTCGCCGGAGGACCGTCTTTCTACTACATCCGCATGAAAAGTGTCAAGAAACAGGCAGCGGAGCTGGAGTCTCTTGTGCAGAAGAGGACAATTGAGCTGCAAAAGACACTGGATCATCTCAAAGAAACACAAAACCAGCTGGTGCTTTCCGAAAAGATGGCCTCGTTGGGCCAGCTGACAGCCGGCATTGCCCACGAAATCAAGAATCCGCTCAATTTCATCACGAACTTTGCTGTTCTCTCGCAGGATCTCGCCAAAGATCTGCGCACAGAACTTGCTGCTGAAAAGAAACTCGTCGATCCGAAACGGGCAAAGGAAATCGGGGAAATCCTGGCTGATCTGGAACAAAATGTTAC
Source organism: Bacteroidota bacterium (assembly GCA_035291905.1). Lineage (GTDB taxonomy): Bacteria > Bacteroidota > Ignavibacteria > UBA10030 > UBA10030 > JACPLA01. The sequence continues at coordinate 2,515 of DATDRF010000078.1, read as the reverse complement.
GAAGATCAACGAGCATGGAAAACGCGCCGACAGTATTGTTCGAGGGATGCTGCTTCATTCGCGGGGGAAACCAGGGGAAAAACAGGAAACCGATGTCAACGCCCTCCTCGCGGAATACACGAACCTCGCCTATCACGGCATGCGGGCGCTGGATCAGTCTTTCAACGTCAAGATCGAAACTGACCTGGATCCTTCGATCGGGAAGATGAAGGTCGTACCGCAGGATTTGAGCCGCGCGTTTCTGAATATCGTCAACAATGCCTGTTACGCGGCCAATGAAAAGCGGAAAAACGCAAAGAATGGTTTCAGTCCGATCGTCAAAGTCTCCGCAAAGAACCTCGGCAACAAGGTCGAAATCAGAATTCGCGACAACGGCAACGGAATTCCCCCCGAGGTTCTTGACAGGATGTTCAACCCGTTCTTTACCACGAAGCCTGCCGGCATCGGCACAGGCCTCGGGCTCTCTCTGACGTATGATATCATCACCCAGGTGCACAAGGGTGAGATCGATGTGGATACCAAGGAGGGGGAATTCGCCGAGTTTATTATCAGAATACCCAGAAACGCAGAGAGCAACGGAGGGCCGCAAGGATGATGAAGGTCATGATCGTTGATGACGAAAAAGACATTGAAGTCCTGTTCCGGCAGCGTTTTCGAAAGGAAGTGAAGGAAGGACGCGTGGAATTGTGTTATGCGTTCTCCGGAGACGAAGCCCTGGAAATGCTCAGCAGCGTTCAGCCACCAGATGTGGTGTGCATTCTCTCGGACATCAACATGCCCGGGATGACGGGATTGGAGCTGTTGAAAATTGTCAAAGAGCGTTTTCCGCAGATCAGAGTGTCGATTATCACGGCCTACGGCGACGACCAGAACTACAAGACTGCAATGACCACGGGAGCGGAACACTATTTTACAAAACCGATCGATTTCGACCTTGTCAAGAAGGACGTATTTGACTTTTCCTGATTCACCGCAGCACGTTGATTGAGAAAAAAGGAACCTTCATGCCGCACAAGATTCTCGTCGTTGATGATGAACCCGATTTGGAGCTGTTGATCAAGCAGAAGTTTCGGAAGCAAATTCGGGATCATGAGCTGCATTTCGAATTTGCCCAGAATGGCGTTCAGGCCCTCAAACGGCTCGGAGAGCACACCGACATCACCGTGGTACTGTCCGATATCAATATGCCTGAAATGGACGGACTGACGTTGCTGCAGAAGATTGATGAAATGAACAATCCCGTCCTCAAATCCGTGATCGTCTCGGCATACGGAGATATGGAAAACATCAGGACGGCAATGAACCGCGGTGCGTTCGATTTTCTTACGAAGCCGATCGATTTCAACGATCTCGATGTCACAGTCAAGAAAACGACAAACCAGCTTGAGATTATCAAGAGCGCCCTGAAATCACGGGACGAGCTGGTTGCGGTTCAAAGGGATCTCACCATAGCAACACGGATCCAACAATCGCTTCTTCCCAGCACATTTCCTCCTTTTCCAAATCGGCCGGAAGTAGATCTGTATGCCGAAATGCTGACGGCAAAAGAGGTTGGGGGAGATTTCTATGACTATTACTTTGTCGACGAGGATCGGCTGGCGTTTGTGATTGGCGATGTTTCGGGGAAGGGGATTCCGGCAGCCATTTATATGGCGGTAAGCCGCACGCTCCTGAAAGCTATTGCGCATCAGATTGCCCATCCGGGTGAGGTGTTGCGGAAGTTGAACACACTGTTGATTCCGGAAAGTGAAGCAGCAACGTTTGTGACTATCTTCTACGGGGTTTTGAACGTTCGCACGGGGGAGGTGCAGTACAGCAACGGAGGGCATAATCCTCCCTATCTGCTTCGGTCATCGGGTGGTGTTCAACAACTGCCCTCAACAGGCGGTTTTATCCTGGGAAAAATCGGGCAGATCGAATTTGATACTGCGAAGCTCAAGCTCGAACCGGGAGACACCCTGTTTCTTTATACAGACGGTGTTACCGAGGCTATGGATGGGGAGATGAATCCTTATGATGATCAACGGCTGGAGAGATTTCTCGAAGCGAGGAATGGCTCCACGATTCAGGAACTGATCAAAGGAAGTCTTGCGGATGTGAAGGCATTTGTGAATGGTGCTCCGCAGGCAGACGACATTACGATTCTGACGCTTAGGTACCAGCGCTCCTGAATTGCACGGAGTCTGACGAACGAGAAACGCTCTGAGCAATCAGGCGTTTTTTTTGAAAAGACCATGTTTTCAAATATTCAATCTCTAATCTTCAGTTTTAGCTGTTAGTTATGTAACTTCATCGAATGATTCTCCCGCCAGGTTCACGCACGTTGATAGGACTCTTGATAGGAGCATTTGGGGGATTTGCCGTTGGGATCGGCTCCGGCGTCCTGATCTTCCTCGGGAAGTAGTCGCCCGAAACACCGCAGAAATCAAAAACGCCGAGCGATCAGGCAATCGGAATATCGGACATTAGTCCGACTCTGAAACCAGATTCGATGACACGGCAAGACGGTGGAACA
>DATDRF010000077.1:0-4876 GCA_035291905.1 Bacteroidota bacterium | reverse complement strand
CCCAAAAACAGCCAAGGGCTTCAGCCCTTTACACTATCCAATGCCAAATTCCCCACTTCTTGAAGTCGTTGTTTCATCCGCCAAATCTGCCATTGCCGCGGCAGAAGGAGGCGCTCAAAGGCTTGAGCTCTGTGTGAATCTTGCCGAAGGGGGAATAAGCCCGTCCACACTTCTTGTCAAAGGAGTGCGCGAGGCAGTTGAGATCAGCATTCGGGTGATGGTAAGACCGCGTCCGGGAAATTTCTGCTACACGGAAGAAGAAATGGAGACCATGCGGGCAGAAATTCAGCAGGCAAAAGTGCTCGGTGCAAATGGAGTGGTGCTGGGAATACTTCATCCGGACAAGTCTATCGACGTTGAACGCACAAAAGAGTTGGTCTCTCTCGCCTATCCCCTGAGTGTGACGTTTCACAGGGCTTTCGATGAGACGCCGGATCCCTTTCTTGCTTTAGAGGACGTTATCAAAACAGGAGCCGATGTTCTGCTCACATCCGGCCGGGAATCATCGGCTGTGAAGGGAATAGAGCTCATACGAGAGCTCGTTGAGCGGGCCGAAAAGCGAATTCGTATTCTCGCCGGAGCAGGCGTCAACGAGTCCAATGCACGCATGCTGCTGAGGGAGACAGGCGTGCAGGAACTTCACGTAGCAACCGGAGTTCAAAAAGGCGGCGAAACCGATTCGACCCTTGTCAACAGGCTCTTCCACTCGATCAACAATGAACCGGGAATAGACTGATGTTTGATTGGATAACATGGTCAATCTGGCTTGTCGGATTCATCATCCTCGTCGTGTGGATTGTTGTTCCGTACCGGGAATTCAAAAAGATCCTCAGGAAGCATCGTTCTGAAGGGCGGGGTGACAACCCGTGAACTACGCCGATTACGCCATCGTGTTCGTTTTCATGGCGCTGATGTTCTATGTCGGCTCCCGGCTCTATAGGTGGATCGGAAGTTCGGACGACTACTACCTTGCGGGCCGCCAGTTAACTCCGTTTGTCCTCGCGGCCGTCATTGCCGCTACCAACGTGAACCTCTACAGCTTCATCGGCCAGGCGGGGATCGCATACAAGACCGGAATTCCGATCATTTGGCAGACATGGACCGGCAATATGGCTATGGTCTTTGCGGGCCTCTTTGTCATTCCGATTTTCCGCCGGCTTCGCATCAGGACGATCCCCGAATTTCTGGAACTCCGCTACAGCAAGAGTGTCCGGACATTCGTCGCCGTCCTTTGGATCCTGCGTCTCTCCTTCTGGCTCGGCGTTGTGCTCTACACGGCCGTCATTGCTGCCCAACCGATCACGGGACTCGAGTCGTTCACAGGCTGGATTCTCATATTTTCGGTCGTCGTTATTGTCTACACGGTCCTTGGCGGAATGTGGTCCGTCGCTTTGACGGACGTCATTCAGTTTGTCCTCATGCTCGCCGGCGCTCTTCTTGTGCTCCCGCTCGCCATGTACCAGGTGGGCTGGTGGCCCGGATTGGAATCTTCGCTTCCCGAAGGCGCCTTGACGCTTGTCCAGCAGGAGGGGACATACAACTGGAAGTTCATCCTGGCGATCTTCCTGCTCGGTATCGAGTGGTCATGTGTTGACCAGGGTCTCCTGCAGCGCGCCTTTGGGGCGGAGAATACGCGCTCGGTTGCCCGCGGCCTCGTCATGGCGGCGATCATTACCACGCCGTTTGCTCTCCTTTGGAACTTACCCGGACTCGCAGCACGGGTTTTGTACCCCGACCTCGCCAACGCCGACATGGCGATCCCCACGCTCATCGCTTCCCTCGTCCCGAATATCGCTCTTGGGTTGGTGGTCGTCGGACTTCTTTCTTCACAGCTCTCGACGATCTCCGGAAACCTGAACGGCGTTGCGACCATTTTCACGAGCGATATTTACGAGAACGTCATCAATAGAAATGCCTCTCAGAAGGAGGTCGTTCGGGTCGCGCGCATCGTGACGTTTGCGATCGGCGTCTTCATGATTGTTTTTGCATACCTCGTTCCGTTGATGGGAGGAGCTGTGAATGCCTATCTGACCATCATCGCGATCATGGATATGCCGCTGTTCATCATTGCTGTTGTGTACGGACTCTTATGGAAGCGCGCCAATTGGCAGGGGGCAATCGGCGGTTACCTGGCCGGATCGACGGTCGGGGCGATCGGGCAATTCTACTACAGGCTCGATTTCAACGTCACGACGTTTATTACGGCCAGTGTTGCCCTGATCCTCACGCCCGTGATCAGCCTTCTGACTCGCGATGAACAGAGCAATCACATTGACCTGATTTGGAAAGCAAAGCGAACAAGTGACGAGGAGGTCGCCGGCAATAGCAGCTACAACATCTTGCCAAGAACGATTACAGGGAGATTCGGACTCGGAATCCTTGCCTTCGGTTTCGGGATTTTCCTTACTGGGGTGTTGCTCGGAAGTGCCGGCTCTCCCATCGCCTCGATGGTTGCCGTTGGAGGAATGATCGTTTATTTTGCGGGAGGATTAATGAGGGCGTTTAAAGACTGAATGATTATTGATTTTCTGATCTATCGCACGTTGTTTCGTTGATTCGTTGACTCGTCATAACCCTATGGGACCCGCCACACTCACCGTCTCCTCCCCCGGCCGTATCTGCCTCTTTGGGGAGCACCAGGATTACCTTGGGCTTCCCGTGATCGCGGCGGCCATTTCGCGGCGGATTTCGATCGAAGGCACTCGCCGCTCCGATGACCGTATGGTTCTGAAGCTCCCCGATATCGGCTCCGAAGTCTCGTTTTCACTCGGGGGAGCGTTGCCCTACGCGGAGGAACGGGACTATTTTCGAAGCTGCATCAATGTCCTTCAGAAGCATGGCCACCATTTTTCGCACGGATATGACTGCACGGTACGAGGCAATATCCCGATCAACGCCGGAACGTCCAGCTCCTCCGCCCTCGTCGTAACATGGATTCATTTCCTTTCTTATGTATCGGACTATCCGGTGGCCTTGTCGCAGGAGGACATCGGCAAGCTTGCACACGAAGCAGAGGTCCTGGAGTTTTCCGAACCCGGCGGAATGATGGATCACTATAGTACTGCACTCGGAGGTTTGATCTATCTGGAGTCCCATCCCCAGATGATGATCGCTCCCCTTGAGGGCGCGCTTGGAGCATTTGTCCTGGGCAATTCCGGAGAAAACAAGAACACAAAGGGTATTCTCGGCCGCGTGAAAGCTGAGGTATCCGAAGCGGCTGCGGCGGCACGGAAAATGTACCCGGAATTCTCGTTTCACCGCACAATGCCCGAACAACTCGCTGATCTCAGGAAACGGCTTGATAAACGTCAGTATGATCTTCTTGAAGCAACGTTCGTCAATCGTACTATCACCCTCGAGGCGCGAAAGATCCTCCAATCTTCCATGATTGACCGAAAGAAGGTCGGATCGCTCCTGAATGAGCATCAGGCAAGATTGCGTGACGTTCTGAGAATCTCGACACCAAAGATAGATTCGATGATCGAGGCTGCCTTGAAGGCGGGAGCTTTAGGGGCAAAGATCAACGGATCAGGCGGAGGAGGGTGTATGTTTGCGTACGCTCCCGAAAACACAAAGCAGGTCGCCGAGGCGGTCCGGGTACTCGGCGATGCAATGACAATCGAAATCGATAGGGGAACATACAAGGAGCCATTAGAAAACTGAAATGAACGAACCCAACATCATCATTCTTGCAGGCGGAATCTCGTCTCGGATGAAGAAATCGGCTCAATCTGCCAAAGAGATCGAACTATCACTCGTCGAAGATGCAGCTGCGAAGTCGAAATCGATGATCGGCGTCGGAGCCGGCCATCGACCCTTCCTCGATTATCTGCTCTATAACATACAGGAGAGCGGATATCGCGACGTCGTACTCCTCATCGGAGAGCAGGATGAATCGATCAGAGGATATTATGACGAGAAAGAACAGAGGAAGGCTTTTTCAAAGCTTTCGTTGACATATATCGTTCAACCGATCCCCCCGGGAAGGACGAAGCCCCTGGGGACTGCCGACGCGGTGTTGCGTGTCCTCGAAGCGAGGCTGGACTGGAAGGGGAAACAATTCACCGTCTGCAACAGCGACAATCTCTACACCCAAGAGGCCCTCTCGCTGCTGATGAAGTCACCTGAACGAAATTCGATGATCGACTACGATTTTGATGGACTGCAATTCCCGGGGGAGAGAATTTTTCAGTTCGCGATTCTGAGAACGGATAACGACGGATTCCTTGAGAGTATTCTGGAGAAACCCTCAAAAGAAGAATTGGAAGAATTGAAGGGGAGAGTGGGGGTAAGCATGAATATCTTTCGGTTTGTCTATGAAGACATCCTCCCGTTTTTGCAGGTCGTTCCTCTACATCCGGCCAGAAAGGAGAAAGAGCTCCCCGAAGCGGTGAGGTTAATGGCTGCGAAACAGCCCCATTCGATGAAGACCTATCGACGCGCAGAATACGTTCCTGACCTGACAACAGTGAGCGATATTCCGGCCGTGCAGCAATACTTGCAGAAACACTTCTCCGCTAAGAAATTCTAGCCCCTTCCCCACCCTCTTCTCCTCCCCCAACTCTATTCCACCGCAATCTCATCCACAAACACCCATGCGGGACTGCCTGCTCCCGGCTTTCCATCCGCAATCGTTCCCGAGTTCCGTGCGATCACCTTCACATAGCGGGCCGACCTGGCTTCGAAAGGAATGACAAGGACCCGACCAAGAGACAGTATTTCATCCGCGGAGAGCTCTTTCGCGAGCATGAAATCCGATCCATAACTCGAAACAAACACACTCACACTCTTTGGCGGATGGATCCAGCTTGCCTCGGCGTTGACGATGCCGAGTGAAACTTTTGAGATCGTTTCGGTTTTTCCCAAATCGATCACA
>DATDRF010000076.1:0-7736 GCA_035291905.1 Bacteroidota bacterium | reverse complement strand
TTGAATCTGCCGTAGGACCGCTCTCCCTCGCCTCAACAGACAAAGGGATGTGCAAGCTTTGCATTCGGGGCTACAGGAGATCGGATTTCGTTCCCTGGCTTCATCGGTACCTCCCTGATCACGATATCATCGAGTCAGAGTTAAGAAACAGGGCATCCGTTTCGGAACTGAAAGAGTACCTCTCGGGAAGATTGACGACGTTCAGTATTCCTCTCCATATGATCGGGACCGATTTTCAGAAAACGGTATGGACGGAGCTCCTGAAAGTTCCCTACGGTACGACGATAAGTTACAAGGAACTGGCGAGGAGAGTGGGAGTGCCGCGGGGATCCCAAAGCGTAGGAAGAGTGAACGCGGCAAATCCACTTCCTCTGGTGGTTCCATGTCATCGCGTTGTCGGTGCGGACGATAGTCTTACCGGTTACGGCGGCGGAATCAAAATGAAAGAATTCCTCCTTCGTCTTGAAGGAGCATTGCTTCTCTGATGTTTGTGAAATTCGTGTCAAGGAAATTCGCTGAGCTTCTCCGCTCTGCGCGAGAGACTTCTTGCCTTCACACGCAATATTCTCTATCATGGATGACGCCATTGCAACGATTCATGATCAGGGACCATGTCATTCCTTAACGATCTTAATCCTGTACAGCAAGACGCCGTCAAAGCAACGAACGGGCCGGTGATGATCATCGCTGGCGCGGGGAGCGGTAAGACCCGCGTGCTGACGTACCGGATTGCCCACCTGGTTGCATGCGGAGTCCCGCCGCATGAAATTCTGGCCCTCACCTTCACAAACAAAGCCGCCAACGAAATGAAGCAGCGGATAGTTCGTCTTGTGGGCGAGAAGGCCTCGCAACTCTGGATGGGAACCTTCCACTCGATGTTCGCCCGCGTCCTTCGGCGTGAGTGTGAAGTGCTTGGTTACTCTCAATCGTTTACAATCTACGATACGGATGATTCGCTCGGTGTCATTCGCGAAGCCATGGCCCAGCTGGGGATCTCCCAGCAACAGATCCATCCAAACCTCCTCAGAAATCTTGTCAGCAAAGCGAAGAACGAGTTGCTGACTCCCAAGGGATTCGAAGAACGCGCCCGGGATTTCACCGAGGAAAAGGCGGCCCAGGTCTTTCGCATCTATGAACGACAACTGGAACGCAGCAATGCCATGGATTTTGACGACCTCCTGGTAAAGCCGATCCAACTCTTCACCCGGTACCCTGCTGTCCTCGAGAGATACCAGCATCGTTTCAAGTTCGTCATGGTGGACGAATTTCAGGATACGAATCGGGCCCAATATCAGGTCACGAAGTTGCTTTCGGCAAAATACAGGAACATCAGCGTAGTGGGAGATGATGCACAGAGCATCTACTCCTTCCGCGGCGCCGATATCCGCAATATCCTCGATTTTTCGAGGGATTTCCCCGATTGCCAGACGTTCAGGCTTGAGCAGAACTACCGATCGACCAAGTCGATCCTTTCTGCGGCAGACAGGTTGATAATGAACAATGTCGATCAGTTCAAGAAACAGCTGTGGACTGAGAACATCCAGGGAGATCCGATCACGCACGTAGAGTGCGCCGACGATCGCGACGAAGGGAGGCAGATCGTCCAGCTCATCCAGCACGAATCCGCTCATCAAAAGTTCGCCTTGAAGGACTTTGCAATACTGTATCGCACGAACGCCCAATCCAGGTCGATTGAGGATGAGCTTCGAAGGGGCGGAATACCGTATGTGATCGTGGGGGGGATCAGATTCTATGAGCGCAAGGAAATCAAAGATATTCTGGCTTACCTTCGACTCCTCGTGAACCCCCGGGATAACGAGAGTTTTTCAAGGGTGGTCAACTATCCGCCTAGAGGATTGGGGAGCACAACCCTCGATCACCTCAAAAACCACGCCGCCAGGCGGGATATGCCCCTCCTTGTCGCAGCGGGGGAGGCGGCCTCCTTGGAGGTACTCACGGATAGGGCGAAGAAAAGCCTGAGACAATTCCATGCTTTCGTTCAGAAATACCTCGGCCTCAAGGAACAGATGTCGTTTTCCGAGTTGTCGCGTTCCATGGTGGATGAGTTGGGAGTTCTGCGGCAATACAAGGAGGAGGCGAGTGTCGAGTCGATGAATCGTTGGGAGAACGTGCAGGAGCTTCTGTCTGCGATTTCAGAATTCCACGACACCCGGCCGGACGCGACTCTCGAACAGTTTCTTGAAGAAGTCTCCCTGGTTTCCGATATCGACACCTGGGAAGGGACGCAAAACGCCGTGACGCTCATGACCCTTCATTCCTCAAAAGGGCTGGAGTTTCCCATTGTGACAATTGCCGGGTTGGAGGAAGGGCTTCTTCCGTTCTATTCGAATACGATCGACAGGGCGGACCTTGAGGAGGAGCGGAGGCTGTTCTACGTTGGAGTGACGCGCGCGCAGAAGAAGCTGTATCTCATGCACGCGAGGATGCGGTACAGATTCGGCGAACCCTCATTCCCGAGCTCTTCGCGGTTTCTTGCCGAGATTGGCACGGAGAATGTCGAGCTCGTCGAGAGCAAAGGCGGCAGGAGAGCATTCGAACCCTCAAATGGTGATAGCTTCGACCAGCGCCCCCAGAGGACGCCCCGGGGCGGCAAAGCGAAGGGAGACGACGAGGGATATTTTAAAGATCCGATTCCGGACTATGAATCCGAATCACAAGAGGTCTTGGAGGTGAAACGGGGGTCGATCGTGGTGCATGAAACATTTGGAAGGGGAAAGGTCATCGAAGTGAAAGGAAGCGGGGATGCAAAAAAAGCCGTCGTTCACTTTGACGAGTATGGTGTCAAGAATCTGATTCTGAAGTTCGCCCGCCTCAAGCCTGCCTGAGCTATTCCCGAACGTCCCTGGATTGCACGATAACAATGCTGCCCCAGTAGTCGCGGTGGATGTAGTGGGTGATGAGTGTATTGAACTCCGCGACTTTATCGGAAGGAAGGATGATGTACAGTCTTGCCTGCCTGCTCGTATTCTCGTCGAATTGATCCAGGAACACGTTGTACTGCGTCAGGGAATGTTCCGTTTCCAGATCATCGTCTCCCGTTTTGGCTTCGCCGATGATGTACCTCATAGTCGCGGGATCGAATGCGTAGACGTCGGGGGATTTGGGTTCCTGATCGCCGTACCCGTCGTTTGACAATCGGTTGGGAGACGGAAATCCTGAGACATTATCTGCTGCGAGCACCTCAAAGCCGTTCTGCTGGAACACAGTGACAAGTTCCTCGACCAGGCGCTGATGTTTATCGTTCCGGTCCATTCGGGAGCGTAGCTAGTCGGAAGTGACCTCAATTCCCTGAACGATGCGCTCGTAGTACCGTTCATACTGGGCAACGATCTTGTCCATTTCGAACTCGTGAGCGCGTTTCCTTGCTGCAGCAGAGAAGGCGGAGTGTTTTGCGGGATTTGTGAGGAGATCGATTGCGTAACGCGCCATGCGGTCGATGTCGCCGATCTCTGCAATGTAGCCCGTCTGCCCGTGCACCTGAAGTTCGGGAAGCCCGCCAACGCTGGTTGAGACGACCGGGACTTCACATGCCATTGCTTCGAGGGCGGAGAGTCCAAAACTCTCGGACTGACTGGGCATGAGGAAGAGGTGCGCTGCCGAAAGGATGTTGACCAGATCCGCCTGCTTTCCGAGAAACCTGACATGTTCATGGATGCCCAATTCCCTGGCCATCAGCTCACACTGGGATCGGTCGGGCCCGTCCCCGATCAACAGGAGCATGCTCGGGACCTTCTTCTGTACCTCGTGGAAGATCCTGATCACGTCAGGGACCCGCTTCACGGGTCTGAAATTCGACGTATGGACAATGATCTTTTCCCCCTTTGGGAGGCTCAAGTGGCCGAGTTCGGACCCTGACAGCCTTCGGTATTTCGACGTATTGATGAAGTTCGGGATAACCTCTATTGCCTTTTCGATTCCGTAATTTGTAAGGGTCTTTTCCTTGAGAAAACGCGAAACGGCTGTCACACCGTCGCTTTGCTCGATGCTGAATTTCATCACGGGCAGAAAGCTCGGTTCAAGTCCGACCAGGGTGATATCTGTTCCGTGAAGGGTCGTGATGACCTTCGTGCGGGAGTTGTGAAGAATCTGCTTTGCAAGATAAGCGCTTGCAGCATGGGGAATTGCGTAATGGCAGTGAAAAACGTCAAGCGGCTCGTACTTGGAGACCTCCACCATCTTGCTCGCCAGGGCAAGTGAATACAGTGGAAAGTCAAAGAGCGGATAGTTCGTCATCTCCACTTCATGGTAGAAGATGTTGTCCTGATACCCATCATCAAGGCGCATGGGCATCGAATAGCTGAAGAAGTGAATACAATGCCCCTTGTTGGCCAGCGCTTTTCCGAGTTCCGTCGCGACGACGCCGCTCCCTCCATATGTTGGATAACACGCAATTCCGATATTCACGATTGTGCTCCTTTGTACACTTGCAACGTACGCAGAAATGCAGGAAGAAACAAGAAATCGGGGTCGATGCTTCCTCTGTGTCCTCTGTGCCTTCGCTGTGCCCTCTGTGGTTGTGTTCAGAGTCGTGCATCGGAAGAACAAAAACAAGCTAAGGAGGTTCCCGGTTAGTAGTCCTGACGGGAGAAATACCAGGCCGCCGAACCGTAGAACAAACAGGCGGAGAGGAAGGAAAAGAGGAAAGGCATGGCAGTGAACTCCCCCGGCTCTGTCATCATCGGTGGGATTGGGAATGCCGCGATAAGACGGGCGCTGCTCTCCATCATGGCGGACAACTGCGGCGTACAGTAATAGATGGCATCAAGGAAACGGTGGTAGACCACATTGTCCCACAATTGGAACAGGGACATTTCCCGCATTTCCAGGGCGCCCGAGAAAAAGCTGTAGATAAATGCGAGCATGATGGCAAAGCCGCTGCTGCGTGAAACGAGAGCTGTGAATGCTACAAGTGAATAGTAGAATGTGAACACGACGGTCGATGCGAGGGTGGCGAGGAGAAAACCGCCATGCCAGACCCCCGCCTTCAATCCGAAGACAAGCCAGATGCCAAGAGCGAAGTACAGAAGGTTCACCCCGATTCCGGCGCATGCACCGAGCGATCGCGAAAGAAGGATCTCGATCCTCGAGATCGGCTTGCTCAGATAGAGCTCGACGGTCCCTTTTTCCAGCATTGACGGGATAAGCCCTGCCGTTGCAAAAATGCCGAGAAACATCGCAGATTGCGTTGAGGTCTGAAAGAGCTGATAAAGAATGAATTCAACGGGGCCTATCGTGCCGGCTGGCGGCGGGGGGATAGGGTTGCCGAAGAAAGTAACCGCGAACGTTTCGCCTTCGGTTTGGGAAGAGATGGCAAATGCGAAAAGCAGAATGATGGCATTGCCAAAGAAGAAAAAGAAGAGAAGAGTCCCCTTAAGGATCGATTCACGAATCGTCATAAGGCCGAGCCAGAGTCCCTTCACGATGTTTCATCCTCTTTTATGAGTTTGATGAAATAATCCTCAAGCTTCGATTTGCGGGCTCCGAGAGATTCTATGTGAAACCCCGTCTCACGAATCTTGTCCACAATCGCGTTGAGGGCCGATTTGTCCGCTGTGGCGATCGCAAGTCGTGTGCCCGATCCCTCAATGTCGGGTAGAATCACCCTGAGTGAACGGAGGAGTTCTTCCGTCACGGGCTCCTGGAGCTCGATGTCATGGCCGAGGTTCGTTCCAGTGATGTCTCTTATTGTGCCGGTTCGAAGAACCTCACCTTTGTTGAGAATGGCAACCCGGTCAGAGATTTCCTCGACTTCGGAAAGCATATGGGAGTTGAGGAAGATGGTCTTGCGTTGATCTCGAAGCGCTTTGAGGATGTCACGAATCTCTTTTCGCCCGAGAGGATCCACCCCATCGGTCGGCTCGTCGAGAAAGAGGATCTCCGGATCGCTGAGAAGTGCCTGCGCAAGGCCAAGTCTCTGGAGCATCCCCTTCGAAAACCTTTTGATCTTTACTTTTGCCCAGTCTTTCAGGCCGACGGTCTCGATGAGTGACTCGGTTCTCTGGGAAAGCTGTTCGCGTGGTATTCCGTGGAGGCGGCCGAAATGAAGGAGAGTGTCGCGAGCCGAAAGGAAACTGGGATACCGATGGTTCTCAGGCAGGTAACCGACGCGGCGGCGGAGTGGAACGGATGCGTGATTCTCGCCGAGAAGGCTGGCGTCACCGGAAGTGGGGTGGACAATGCCGAGAAGGATCTTGATGAGGGTCGTCTTTCCCGCCCCGTTGGGGCCGAGCAGGCCAAATATTTCTCCCTGGCTGACCGTCAGCGATACGTTGACAAGGGCTTGGATCTGCCTTTTTCTGAAGATTCCGGTTCGGTAGGTCTTGCTGAGATTGGTGACTTCGACATGATTCATGGAGAGAGATGATACGAAAAAGATGAAGGGAAGGAAAGGCAGAAGGCAAAAGTGAGAATAATTCCTAAAATCCACTTGACAGAATAGCTGGAAAATCCGTATATTGGGCATATCCGTTAGGGCGCATTGTGAGCCCTTTCTTTTTGGACTAATCTACGACTCATCAAGTCGGATTTATGCTTCAACTCTCAAAAAAAGTCGAATACGGACTGATTGCCCTTCGGCATATGGCAATGAAGCCTTTGGGCCAGGTCTTCACGGCCAAGGAACTCGCGCAGGAATACGAGATCCCTTATGAGCTCCTTGCCAAGGTCCTCCAAAAACTCGCCAAGGGGGGGATTGCGCATTCAACGCAGGGCGTGAAGGGCGGGTATGCGCTGGCAAAACCTCCGGGTATGCTTTCGGTATCTCACATCATTCGGATCATCGAAGAAGAGAAACCGATGATCGCGGAATGCTATGTCGAGGGGCCTGACAGCTGCTCCATCTTTGACAACTGCACCATTCGAAAACCTCTTGGAAAGATTCAGCGTTCACTGAATGTCCTGTTCGACGAGATGACCATTCAGGAAATTATCTGACAAGAACCATGAAAACACTTGTACAGAAATTCGAAACCGAGCAAAAGGAGTTCCTGGCCTTCCTCAAGAGCAGGCTGAATCTCTTTCATTTATCGAATGTCTTCTTTCGTGACATCCATTATGGCGTCATGGCATATCTCGAGATGAAGCAACTCGCGTTACGCTATGACAAAGCCGAACGGCTGACCCGCGAAATTGTGGAGGGCCTGCAGACGAGAGGAATCCTGCGTGCAATTGATCACCAAACGTTCACTTTGACTTATCCGGAATTCAAGAAGCCTCCGGTCAAGATAGCCCCTGCAGCTCCGGCGAAACCGGCTGCACCTGCCGCCCCGAAACCCGCGGCTCCGGCAACGACCGCGACACCCGCGGCCACGGGACAGGTCTAGCAGAATGCAAAGAGAGGACTGCAATTCGTGAGCACCGAAACCAACGCCATAGAACAACTCGCTAATAAGGAATACAAGTGGGGCTTCATTACGGACATCGAGTCCGATACTGCGCCCAAAGGCCTCAATGAGGAGATTATCCGTTTCATTTCTCTGAAAAAGAATGAACCGGAGTGGCTGCTCGAATGGCGGCTGAAGGCATTTCGGCATTGGCTGACAATGAAAGAGCCCCGATGGCCGAACGTACGCTACGAAGCCATCGATTATCAGGACATCATCTACTATTCCGCACCCAAGCGGAAGGAGAGCCTGAAGAGTCTTTCCGAGGTCGACCCGGAGCTCCTGAAGACGTACGAGAAACTGGGTATCTCGTTGCAGGAACAGGAACGGCTT
>DATDRF010000075.1:0-12194 GCA_035291905.1 Bacteroidota bacterium | reverse complement strand
GCACTTGGTTTCAGGAACAAATCCGCCGGGATCCAACCTGGCGGATCTTGTCTTTAAGTATCTGACTGCTCTCTTTGCAACGGGAGTCTTGCTTCTCGTGGTCCTGATGGGGTACGAAATGTACCGAGGCGCTGAGGTCGCTATCGAAAAGTTTGGGTGGAAGTTTTTTGCCGAAAGCAACTGGGATCCGGTCCTTGAAGAGTATGGAGCATTGCCCTTTATCTACGGGACGCTTGTTTCATCCTTCCTTGCACTGGTCATCGCTCTGCCGTTGAGTATCGGAGTAGCCGTGTTCCTCTCCGAGATTGCTCCCTCATGGTTCGAGCGTCCTCTGTCCTTTCTGGTGGAGCTCCTGGCAGGGATCCCCAGCATCATATACGGCCTCTGGGGTATTTTTGTATTGGTCCCGTGGATTCGAACGACCGTCGAACCGTTCCTGTCGGACAATCTGGGTTTTCTCCCCTTCTTCCGCGGAGCTCCGTATGGATATGGGATGCTTTCGGCCGGTATCATCCTGTCGATCATGATTCTTCCCATTATCACATCAATCTCCCGGGATGTCCTGAAAGCCGTTCCCCGAAGCCAACGCGAGGCAGCCCTCGCCATCGGAGCAACAAAATGGGAGACCATACGGATTATCCTGAGCGATGCACGTTCGGGGATTTTCGGGGCTACATTATTGGGCCTTGGCAGAGCAATCGGCGAAACAATGGCTGTCACAATGGTCATCGGGAACAGACCTTCGATTTCACTTTCGTTGTTCGATCCGGGCTATACGATGGCCAGCGTACTTGCGAACGAGTTTACCGAAGCGACGAGCGAAATGTACGTCAGCGCGTTGATCTATGTGGCGCTTCTCCTTTTTGCCATCACGATCATCATCAATATGTTCGCCAGAATCCTCGTGTGGAGTGTGACAAAGAAGGCAGCATGAGCACGATCTCAAAAAAAGACCAATCCCTCTTTTTGCGCCGCAAAGTGAGAAATGGTGTGATGTTATCTCTTTCCTTCACCAGTGCGCTCATTGCACTCATTCCGTTGGTTCTTATTTTCGTCTATACGATCAGCAAGGGAGCGGGGTACCTGAATCTTGAGTTTTTTGTCGAAATGCCAAAGCCGGTGGGGGAGAGCGGGGGAGGGATGGCCAACGCCATCGCAGGGACTATGGTCCTCGTGAGCCTGGGGAGCGCAATCGGGCTGCCGATCGGCATCATTACCGGTATCTATCTGGCCGAATTCGGGAACAACAAGTTCGGATTCATGGTTCGGTTCATGACGGATGTGTTGAGCGGCGTTCCGTCGATCGTTGCGGGAGTCGTCGCATACACGCTTGTCGTTATTCCCATGAAGCACTTTTCTGCCTTTGCTGGCGGCGTGGCAATGGCCATACTCATGATTCCGACCGTCACCCGGACAACCGAGGAGATGATTCGCCTTGTTCCCGACTCATTCCGTGAGGCCGCCCTGGCACTTGGAATTCCCCAGTGGAAAACGACGCTTCAAATAGTCCTCCGAACGGCATTTCGCGGGATCGTTACCGGAATACTTCTGGCAATTGCCCGTGTGGCAGGGGAGACAGCGCCTCTCCTGTTCACAGCTCTCGGGAACCGGTTCTGGTCTACGGAAATCGATCAGCCCATCGGGTCACTGACGGTTTTCATTTATGATTATGCCAAGGCCCCGTTTGAGGATTGGAACAACCAGGCCTGGACCGCCGCTCTCGTTCTTATTGTCATGATCTCGGTATTGAGCTTTGCCGTTCGATTTGTCACACGGAGTCGCTATTCGGAGAAATAAGAATGGTCATGGACGTTGCTGCACCCGTATTGAACAAGAAGGAAATCCTGATGCCATCGTCACTTACATCGCCAAAGATATCTGCCAGGGGCGTCGATGCATTTTTTGGGAAGGTCCAGGCGCTTCATAATGTGTCCCTGGACATTCCCGAACATCGTGTCCTTGCCATCATAGGGCCCTCGGGTTGCGGCAAATCAACATTCCTGAGGTGCCTGAACAGGATGCATGAAGTTGCCGGCGGGAGCATGCGTGGAGAGGTCTTCTTAGACGGGGAGGACATCTACAAGGCAGATCCCGTGAGCGTGCGAAGGAAGGTCGGGATGGTGTTTCAGAAGCCAAACCCGTTCCCAACGATGTCGATTTTTGACAACGTTGCGGTTGGATTGCGGCTCAATGGATTGGCCAAAAAGAGCGAACTCAACGACATCGTCGAGCGCAGCCTGCAACAGGCGGCTCTTTGGGATGAAGTGAAAGACCAGTTGGACAAGTCGGGGGTCAGTCTGTCCGGCGGTCAGCAGCAACGACTGTGCATAGCACGGACGCTTGCCGTCAATCCACGGGTTGTGCTTATGGATGAACCTGCCAGCGCTCTTGATCCCCTCGCTACGGCAAAAATCGAAGAATTGATCCATGAATTGAAATCGGCCTACACCATTGTCATTGTGACTCACAACATGCAGCAGGCAGCCCGCGTGAGCGATTCGACCGCCTTCTTTTACCTGGGAAAATTGATCGAGCACGGGGAGACGCGAAAGATTTTTACGAATCCTGAAAAGAAACAGACGGAAGAGTATATTACGGGCCGCTTTGGATGATCCTTGTTCATCCAGAAGATAGGCTCAAAACAGAAAGGGACTATGCCGAGACATTTTGAAATGGAACTCGATCAGCTCAGGACCATGCTGATCAGAATGGGAAGCCTTGTCGAGGAGCAGATTGACTGCGGAGTGAAGTCGATCATCGACGGGGATGAGTCGCTTTCAGCCCTGGTAATCGAGCGGGATAAGAAGGTTGACGAGTATGACAACGCGATCGATCAGCAATGCATGCGAATCTTCGCATTGACGCAGCCCGTGGCGGTCGATTTGAGGCTTCTGATGGCTGCACTCAAAATCAATAACGAATTAGAGCGAATCGGTGACATAGCTGTTAACCTGGCTGAACGTGTGAAAGCCCTCGTGCCATTCAGGGCGTTCGTCAAGGAGACCAGATTACGCGAAATGGCAACGGCTGCACGGGAAATGGTAAAGGCGGCTATTGACTCGTTTGTGAACAACGATCCGGGCCTCGCGAAGAAGGTCTTGACTTCGGACGATGTGATCGATTCCATTGATCGCCAGATGTTTGAGCTGATGGTTGGCAAAATGAAGGGGTCAAAGGACCTGATCGAGCCGGCTGTCCACGTGGTCATCCTTTCGCGACATCTGGAGAGGCTGGCCGATCATGCAACGAATATTGCGGAAGACGTGATCTTCCTCGTGAACGCCAGAATCATCAAGCACAATGCCGACGAGCAGATCTAAGACGGGTCTTGAACTTCACGAAGAAATTGAGGATCATAGAGCCGTCAAAAAAAGGCTCTTGTTGTCTATGAAGATACGATTCGAGAAAATGAGCGGCGCAGGAAACGACTTTGTCGTGGTGGACAACCGCAATGGGGAAGTTCGCGACGGGGCCGCTCTTGCCCGCAAGATATGCGACAGGCACTGGGGGGTTGGTGCTGATGGGCTTCTGTTGGCAGAGAAAAGCACCGTAGCGGCGTTCAGGATGACGTATTTCAATGCGGACGGGAGTTATGGCGGTATGTGCGGCAATGGTGGGCGGTGCATGGCCGATTATGCCGTGAGGAAAGGGATTGCGCCTCCGAAACATGAATTTGATGCGTTGGACCATGTCTACAGTGCCCAGGTCGAGGAAGGATCGGTGAAATTGAGGATGAAGGACCCCTCAGGCCTGAAGAGGTCTTTTGTGCTCCCGGTGGAAGGAAAGCGTCTACCGATGACCTTCGTCGACACAGGCTCGCCTCATGTGGTAGTGCTGGCTTCAAAGGTCACGAGAAAGGGTCTTGACGCCGTCGACGTTCAGGGACTCGGCAGGACAATACGCTCTCATAGGCGGTTTAAACCCGCAGGTGTGAACGTGAATTTTGTTGAGCTGCAGGGGAGTAGCGCTTTGAGAATAAGGACATACGAGCGAGGCGTTGAAGCTGAAACATTAGCATGTGGGACAGGAGCGATAGCCGCAGGAATCGTAGCGTATCTGGATTTCGGGATGGCTACTCCCGTGAAGGTTGTCCCGAAGGGCCATAGGGATCTATTCGTTGACTTTGTTGTCGGTGCGGATGGTGGGATAGTCAATGTGACGCTCGAGGGGCCGGCGGAAACGGTGTTTGAGGGTGAATTCGAGATTTAACCTGTTGTTGTATAATATGTGTTATGTGAAGTAGCCAATCTACCGTCCATTCATCTGCGACGGGATTGAAGACTCGTAAGCTCCCTTCGCTTCCCCCACCGAAACATCCATCAGCTGTCCCACGCGAATCCTTCCATGCTCTGCTGTATGTCCAATCACCTGAGCGTCAACATTGTGCTCCTTCGCGATGGAAATGATACGATTGGAATTAGAGCGATCACAGCTGAGTGTGATCATGGACTGCGTCTCCCCGAACAGCCAGAAATCGGGTCGCACGCCCCCAAAGATGTCAGCCCTAACGCTCACGCCAAGCCCGTTGGATACGGAGCTTTCGGCCAGTGCAACCGCTATTCCGCCCTCGGAGACGTCGTGAGCTGATTCCACCAATCCCCGATTGATCATCTCCAAGCACGACGCCTGAAGCCGTCTCTCGTAATCCAGATCCATTACCGGGGCCGTTCCCAGGATCTTGCCGGTCACCAGGTAGAGATATTCCGAACCCCCGATTTCCCCTTTAGGACTTCCCAAGAGGACGAGATCATGATTCGCCCTCCGGAAGCCAATCCCGACAGCTGCATTCACATCATCAAGAATTCCCAGCATGCCAATCACCGGCGTCGGATAGACCGCATGCTCAGGTCCTTCGTTGTAGAAGCTGACGTTTCCGCCTGTCACCGGAGTATCCAATGCCCGACAAGCATCACCTATTCCAGCCACAGCTTCCCGAAACTGCCAGTACACCTCAGGGTCGTATGGATTACCGAAGTTCAAGCAGTTCGTTATCGCTACAGGCTTAGCCCCAGTGCACACAACGTTTCTGGCAGATTCAGCTACAGCAATTTGTCCTCCCCTCCTAGGGTCCAGGAAGACGTACCGAGCATTGCAATCCGTTGCCACACTTATTCCCTTCGTTGTTCCCTTGATCCGCACAACGGCGGCGTCACCAGATGAGCCTGCGACCGTGTTCGTTCGAACCATCGAATCGTATTGCTCGTAGACCCACCGCCTCGACGAAATCCGAATGCTCCCGAGAAGTTTCAGAAGCATTCTGTTGTAGTCTCCAAGCTCAGGTAAGGACCGTGCATCAAAGATCCGTGTCCGCTGGAGGTACTCAGGCTCCTTCGCCTCGCGAATGTACACCGGCGCCCCTTCACCCAAGACGAGTGACGGTGCAGGAACCTCCGCCTTCAACTCTCCTTTGTGAAATACACTCACTAGATTTCCGCTTACCACCTCACCTACACAAACTGCGGGCAAGTCCCATTTGGTAAATATCTTAAGGATCGTCTCCTCGTGTCCTTTCTTGACCACCATCAACATCCTCTCCTGCGATTCGGAGAGCATTATCTCATAGCTTGTCATCTCCTCTTCCCGGACCGGCACGCGCTCAAGATAGAGGTTCATCCCGACCCCTCCTTTCGCACTCATTTCCGTGCTTGAGCACGTCAGTCCGGCTGCTCCCATGTCCTGCACTCCGACAACGTGGCCCGTTCCAATCGCTTCGAGCGTTGCCTCCAAAAGGAGCTTTTCAGTGAAGGGGTCACCAACCTGAACTGAGGGCCTTCGGGATTCAGAGTCCTCGGAAAGCTCTTCCGAAGCAAAGGTTGCTCCATGGATCCCGTCCCGGCCGGTGGCTGAACCTACCATGAATACCGGATTCCCTATTCCGGATGCAACAGCCCGTGCTACCTGGTTATGCTCGACTATCCCCACAGCCATGGCATTAACCAGGGGATTATCCCTGTAACACTCGTCAAAGTAAACCTCTCCCCCGACGGTGGGAACACCAAAACTGTTGCCGTAATCACCTATCCCCTTTACAACGTTCTTGAAGAGGTATCTACCCCGTGCGTCTTCAAGTGAACCAAACCTCAAGGAGTTCAGGGCCGCTATCGGGCGAGCCCCCATCGTGAATATGTCCCGCAGAATCCCGCCGACACCCGTGGCTGCACCCTGGTATGGTTCCACCGCTGACGGGTGATTATGGCTCTCGATCTTGAATGCCACGGCGAAATTCGAACCAATGTCTACGAGACCTGCATTCTCTTCGCCAGCTGCCACCAACAAACGTCCGCCGCTCCGAGGCAGGGTCTTGAGAACCGCGATTGAATTCTTGTAGCTGCAGTGCTCGCTCCACATGACGCTGTAGATACCTAACTCCGTGTAAGTCGGCACCCGGCCAAGTATTTCCAGAATCCGCTGATACTCCTCCTCGGTAAGCCCATGTTCCCTTGCGAGCCCAAGATCAACCACCGGCTCAGCATAGATTGCAGATTGACTCATCGGTGTTATCTTCCCATTATTAAACTGTTTATACTTCTCTATGTGCGACTATTTCTCTCAGTCACTAATAATCTGCCCAAGCAGCTGTCCCTTCTCTACGGCCTGTCCCGGCTGAACCAGGATCTCCTTTATTCGTCCTCCCTGTGGCGCACGTATCTCATTCTCCATTTTCATCGCCTCGAGAATCAATACGCCCTGGCCTGATTTGACATGGGCGCCCGCCGAGACCTGGACTTTAGCGACCAATCCCGGCATTGGGGCAACAATGTCGCAAGAGCCCGACGATGTCGGAGCCGCCCTTTTGAGCGACTTGAGAAGCCGGGACCGCCGATCTTCAACCAACACGTCGTGAGTATGCCCGTCCACGTTGATTTGAAACGGCTTACCAGCAGCCAAGTGGTACTCCCGAGGATGGATGCTGACGCCTACGATACAGGCGTACGAGACGGCACCATCAACCAACAATGAGACGTTCCCTGACCCTGTGAAGACTGCATCGATGGCATACTGACGGTCGTTCACTGTCGCTACGCCGTCCTCAAGAGACACCGTGAACACTTCACTACCGATCGTAACATCAATTTTCTCTGTCATGATCTAGCGTTGATTCTCAAGTCGTTTTGTCCTCCAGGCCGAATGCCCGTCCTTGCTATTCGGCGTCGCCCGCGGTAGTCCCTCTCCTGCCGTTCTTGTCATGAAAAGGGCGGCCGCTATAGCTGCTTTGATCCTATGGGAAGCCCCGACCTGACTCCTTAGGTGAGATTGGGAAAAGTATTGAGGAACAAAGCTTGTACTGTGTTTTCCTTCAACAAAGACATTATGGTTCAAGGCAAAGAGGCAGAACGGAATCGTAGTCTGAATTCCGTGAATGCGGAATTCTCGCAGAGCTCTCTTCATTGACTCGATCGCATCACGTCGTGTCTCTCCCCAGGTTATGACCTTTGAGAGCATGGGATCATAGTAAACCTGAATCTCGTCCCCCTGCTGTGCTCCGTTGTCGAGCCGTGTCCTTGGTCCTGTTGGAGGAGTGTATTGTGTAAGGAGCCCTGTCGACGGGAGGAAATCGTTTTCCGGGTCTTCGGCATAGATCCTGCACTCGAGAGCATGTCCGAAACGATGTATGGTCTCCTGCCGCATTGGCAGACGGTTCCCCTCCGCAATTCGGATCTGCTCACGCACAATGTCGATGCTGGTGATCACCTCTGTGACCGGGTGCTCGACTTGGAGCCTTGTATTCACCTCAAGAAAATAGAACTTCTTCTTATCGTCAACGAGAAATTCCACTGTTCCCGCATTTGTGTAGCCTGCCTCCTTCGCCAATCGAACTGCCGCTGCTCCCATGGCTCTCCGGGTGGTATCATCGATGGCCGGCGAGGGTGATTCCTCGATGACCTTTTGATGCCTCCGCTGAACCGAGCAGTCGCGTTCTCCCAGATACACTACATTTCCGTGTTGATCGGCAAGGATTTGTATCTCTACGTGATGCGGATTCGCTATGTATTTCTCAATGTAAATCCGGTCGTCATCGAAGGCTTTCTTTGATTCGGATTTGGCCAGTTGATAAGCCTGTCGGAACTCCGATTCTGTCCGAACAATGCGCATCCCCTTTCCCCCACCCCCTGCTGCTGCTTTCAAAAGCACGGGAAAACCGATCCTCCCGGCAATCAGGATTGCCTCCTCTTCGGTACTGAGCGCATTCTCTGACCCGGCAACTGTCGGGATCTTCAGCTTCCTGGCCACCGCTCGGGCAGCCGTCTTGTCACCCAGAAGTCTGATCGCATCGGCCGACGGGCCAATGAACGCAATTCCTGCTCGTGCGACGAGCGCCGCAAAATCAGGGTTTTCCGAGAGAAACCCGTACCCCGGGTGGACTGCATCAACCTTGGCTCTCTTAGCGATCGAAAGAATCAATTCCCGATTCAAATACGTTTCCGACGCCCTCGCTCCCGGGAGCCGAAATGCTGCGTCGGCATATTGGACGTGCAATGCCGATCTGTCGGGGTCGGAGAAGACCGCCACGGCCTTAATATCGAGTTCCTTGCATGTTCGGATGATCCGGACCGCAATTTCACCGCGGTTTGCAATAAGGATGGTCTTGATGCTTCGGGTCGTTTTCATTTCAATCTGCCAATTCCACAACAGTAACTCCCGATCCGCCTTCATTCCATTCGCCCAGACGGAAACTCTTGACTTGTGGATAACCTTTGAGGAACTCTGTTACCCGCTTCCGTAATGCTCCTGTCCCCTTTCCGTGGATGATATCGACACGCTGAACGCCTGAAAGAAGTGCATCATCCAGAAAATGTTGCACTTCTGCAATTGCCTCTTCGCCAGTGAGGCCTCTCAGATCAAGTTCATTCCTGAAATGAGAGTTGTCTGCCGGAGCGGGAAGCGTCCACCGCTCGGAGGCGCTTGCCGCCGTCCTCATCAGGTCCTGAGCCTTGACCTTGATTCTGCCGCTCTTCCACACCACAACGGCATTGGATCCCTTCAGCTCGACGATTTCTCCTGTTTCAGTTCCATCCTTCAAGTGGACATAATCGCCCACTCGGAGTGTGGGATCCGATGGCAGCTCATCGGCAGGAGACACTTGTTCGGCGCCGGTGCGAAGCTGGTCCAGGGTCTTCTTTGCGGCATGGATGGTCTCTTTCGCCGCCGCGCTTTCACGGATATCCTTCACCAGTCTCTCTATCGCACCTTGTGCATTTGACACAAGGTCCTTCGCTTCCATTGTAGCCCGCTTCTTCAATTCCCTGATCTCGTTCCGGGCATCTCCTATTCTTCTCTCATACTCCGCAACGAGGCTGCTCAGGTGGTCACGGTCGCCGGATATCCCCGCAAGCTGCTCCCGGTATTTCCGCACGTCATGTTCCAGCTGGGCAATAAGTGATTCGACCTTCCATTTGTCTGATCCCAGGAAGGTTCGGGCCTTTGCCAGCAGCTCTTTTTCCAATCCAATACGATCGGCAAGTTCAAGAGCGTAGCTGCTGCCGGGAATACCGGATCGAAACCTGTATGTGGGGCGCAGAGTCTCCTGGTCAAATTCCATCGATCCGTTCTCCATCCCGTCGGTTTGGTGTGCAAACGCTTTCAGCATTCCGTGATGGGTTGTAGCGATGGTGAGAGATTGCCTTCGTAAGAGTTCCTCCAGAACCGCAGCGGCAAGAGCTGCCCCCTCGGACGGGTCGGTACCGCTGCCAATTTCGTCGATCAGAACGAGCGAATTCTTCCCCGCGCCGCCAAGGATCTCCCTCATATTCAAGAGATGCGAACTGAAGGTGCTCAGATCATTCTCGACTGACTGGTCGTCTCCGATGTCCACAAAAACGTCCTCGAAGACTGAGAGCTCGGAATCTTCACCGGCCGGCAGATGGAGTCCTGATTGAGCGCACAAGGCCAGTATTCCCACGGTCTTCAGCGCAACGCTTTTTCCTCCGGCATTGGGGCCCGTGATCAACAGCGAAAGGGCCGGTTGTCCCAGCTTCAATGTGAGTGGAACCACCGAATTTCTCGGGTGGGACTGGAGAAGCAGCGGATGCCTGGCCTCCCTGAGATTGACTGAGGGGCTATCAACCATCCGGGGGGCGGTTCCAAGGATCTCGATCGAGTAACGCGCCTTTGCCGAAATGAGGTCGATAATCCCGAGGATCTTGATGCTTTGTTCGAGAGGGGCTCTGATTCCCGCAACCTGTGCCGTGAGAGTTCTGAGGATTCGTTCTATTTCCCTCTGTTCCCTGAATTGCAGCTCTCTCAGAGAATTGTTCAACTCGAGGGTTTCTGCAGGCTCAATGAACACTGTTGCTCCGCTCGCCGAGGCCGAGTGAATGAATCCGGGGACCCTGTGCTTGTATTCCGATTTGACCGGAATGACAAACCGTCCGTCCCGGGTCGTGATAATATCCTCCTGCAGCAGGTCCTTCTCCGCAATTTCGCGAACGAGCGATCCGAGTTTCTTTCTCAGCTGCTCCCCTATCGCAGCCATGTCCTGGCGCACGAGGCGAAGTTCTTTGCTCGAAGAATCCCGAACGCGGCCGTTTTCGTCAATCGCTTCCTGGATGTTGAACTCTGCAACCTTGTCGGCAAACAGTCCGGATTCAAGCGGCTGGATCGCGGGGATCTTTTCTTTTCTGCGCGAGAGGAAGCCGGCCATTGTTCGCGAGACCCTGAGGGCCGACGCCACGTCGAGTAATTCTCCGGGCGTCAGCAAATGGTTCTCGATGCCGCACTTTTTCAAAATTCCGGAGACGTCCTTCAGGCCGTCCAGAGGCAGTGAGCCCTCGATAATCAGAAGCTCCTTCATTTGAGTGACGCGGTCAAGTTCCAGGGTGATGGCGGGGAGATCTGTGAGCGGAGTGATTTGACTGCAGGAGGTCTTTCCCGGCTCCGAAGTCGCCAGTTGAATAATCCGGCGTATGATCTTTTCGAATTCCAGCTTTTGAAGAGCGGGAGAGAAGTTTCCCATATTCCTCACTTCTTCTCGGGCGCTGAGGGCTTCTTCACGACTTCCTCCGGCTTGGTGTATTCGTTGATTCGCTGTCCTGCCTCTTGCTTAATCTCCTCACCCGTCTGCGGAACCGTTGTAAGCGTGAAATCCAGAAATTGAGGCGCAATATTCACAATTGTTCCGTAGAGCCTGGAATCTATACGATACCTTCGGGAAGGGATGTCTTGCGGCACAAGCATCATGAAAACAACGCTCACGATAAAGAGACCCTGAACAAACCCCAGGAAGGAGCCGACAACCCTGTCCGCAATCCCTCCGATCCTGTAATTGTGGGCGGTAAGCCGAAATATGAGAGACTGCAGCAGAATCAATCCGAAGAACACCGTAAAATAGCCGTAGAAGACGGCGGTGCTGCGGTCGATGTCGAATTCATCGACGTACGCTGTTGCCATATCGTCCATGGTCAGATGGGCAACCACAATGGCAATGAGGGTCACGATCAACGCTACCCCCTTCTTCATCATCCCGTCCTTCAGACCGAGTGCTGTCAGTGTGAGAACGATGAAAATAATCAGCAGGTCAAGTACCATCCTACCCTCCGAGGTTCTTTTTCACGAGATCCTGGACAGCCGCTCCTTCCAGTTTTCCTTTCAATTCCTTCATCACCCTTCCCATGACCTTGCCAAAGTCTTGTGGCGACGAAGCACCGACTTCGCGGATGATGGTCTTGATGATCTCTTCCGCCTCATCCTTTCCCATCTGTTTCGGCAAATAGGTCCGGAGGATCTCCAGCTCGCGGCTCTCCTGATCTACCAATTCTTTCCTTCCCGCTTGTTGATACAGGTCAATTGCCTCCTTGCGCTTTTTAATCGCTCCGAGCATAATCGACAGTTCGTCGTCGGCGGTTATTGGCTTGTCGGATCCGCGTTTTGAAAATTCAATAAACTGGGCACGCACGGTGCGAAGGGTCTCGAGTTTCAGCTTTTCGCCGCTCTTCATTGCCGCTTTCATATCTTCCGTGATGCGTTCATTCAGCGTCATGGAGCTTCCTCTCGTGAAATGAAACGAGGCAATCCCGTATCACGAGACTGCCTCGAAAGAACATTGTCCTTCACTGTTGTCAGAGCTTCTGGAGGGCCGAGTAGTTGATACGTAGGGCATCGCCCTTTCGAAGCTGTTGTTGAATGTCGGTTACGATTCCCATGCGTGATCCTTCGTCAACGCGAAGCGAGATAATCACCTGGGGTATTTCGCGGCG
>DATDRF010000074.1:0-2557 GCA_035291905.1 Bacteroidota bacterium | reverse complement strand
ACGCCGAAGAAGACCGTAAACAGAAATGGTAAGCAGTAGATGACTGGATGGAGATAATGCCTCACTGTTTCGAGTTTCACGTTACGAGTTACGGGTTTGAACTCCCGCGAAAGCGGGAACAAGTTTCATGTTGACCGCTGAAAGCTGATAGCTTTCTGACTTTGACCTCTGACCTCCGACCTCCGACTTCTGACTTCTGAATTCCGACCCCTACTCCACCTTCATCTCTTTTAACAAGTACCCCACCTCCCCCACGTACTTCGTCACCCACAGGACGTACCGAATATCAACCGCAATGGACCGGCTGTACGTGTCGCTCCAGGCGTAATCGTTGATCGTCGCCTCATATGCACGGTCAAAATTGACCCCGACGAGCTCTCCGCGGGCGTTCAACAAAGGACTCCCTGAATTCCCGCCTGTCGTATCAAGATTGTAGAGAATCGCAACGGGAACATCATTCAACTTTGCATTTTTAAATCGTCCGTATTGTTTCGCCTTTGCCAGATCGATCACTTTGGAGGGAGTATTGAAGGGCTCAATCCCGGTTGTCTTCTCAACTACTCCTGTCAAGGTCGTATGGGGTGAATACCACGTGGCGTTGCTCGGACTGTATCCCTTCACATATCCGTATGTCAGCCGGAGCGTCCTGTTTGCATCGGGAATGAAACTCTTTTTGAGAAATTGCTCTTTCACGTCCACGTAGAGTGCGGAAAGTTTGTTCAGGGCTCCGTCCCGCCGCGCACGCGTCTCGTTCAGCTCTTTGAAAAGGGGGTTTAACCCTTTTGAAAGTTCGATCAGGGGATCGTCTGAGTTGACGACCGCAGAAGGGTCGCCGTTCAAGAGGGCGGTGACATACTCTTCTTCCGCGAGCTTCGATTGTGCGAACGCCTGATCAACAAATGCAGCAATCGCTTCCTCTGCCGCCCCTCCTTTCAATAATTCATCGACCGCATTGATCCGTTGCCCTTGCGGCAGGTTTGCTGCTTTCATCAGCCTTTCCTTCAGAAACGCCTTTTCTGTCGGGATGTAATAGTCCCTTAGCGGCCGCGACATGAAGCGCTTCGTATTCTCGTAATTCTTGTCCTGATAAGCGCTTGACCGCTCCCCGTCGGGCTTCCGGCGCTCAATGGCTGCATCATTGAGGGCGTATGCCCGTCTCATGAGCTGAGAACTTTGCGGAAGGGTATTGAGCACCATTTCGCGCGGCGCCCAATCGCTCATCTCCTTATACACTGCGGCCAGTTCTTCCAGCACCGTTCCGTATCGGGCTTTCCTCTGGGGATCGGCCAAAATGAAATTCTGCAGCTCCTGTTCTTCCGCCTGTTTCTTTTGGACAAGTTGCAGCCGGTTCATTCCCTTCAGTTTTCCCCGATAATTCTTCATCACATTTGCGAGACCCTTGATCCGCGCATCGTGCATGATCGCTACGCCGCGGTCGCTCTTTCCCAGATCCTCCATCGTCTTGATCTGCCACTCGAACAAATCCGCAACGGCCGGCATTCGATGCGTCTCTTCATAAGCCAGGTAGTGCGACGACCGATGCCTGAACGTGCTTCCCGGGTAACCGAGAATGAAGACAAAGTCTTTTTCGTTCGCTCCTTCGGCCTGAACCTTCAGATACTTTTTGGGGCGATAGGGAACATTGTTTTCAGAATAGTCCGCGGGGGAGCCGTCGGGTGCAACGTAGAGACGCAGGTATGAGAAGTCTCCCGTGTGACGGGGCCACACCCAGTTGTCGTTTTCTCCGCCGAACTCACCGATCGAGCGGGGCGGAACATAGACCAGCCGGACATCCCGAAAATTGGCGTATACAAACAGGACGTAATTCCTGCCCGCAAACATCTCCGAGACTTCAATCCGCTTGCCCGGTTTTTCCTTTTCTGTCTCCTCAACCAATTCACGGATCTTCTTCTGAATTGCTTTCGTCCGTTCCGCAAGCTCCATCTTGTCATTCACAACGCTGAGAACCTCCTTTGACACACCTCTGTACGACTCGGTGATCCTCACCGTGTACCCGCGTGCCGGAATTTCCTCGTTTCGGGTGCGGGCAATAAATCCGTCCGTGATATAATCCTTCTCCTTTGTGCTGGCTGCCTGAACTCCGCTGAAGGCGCAGTGGTGGTTTGTCAGAATCAACCCGTCGGGTGAGACAAACGATCCGGTACATCCGCCGACCATCACGATGGCGTCAATCAGGCTTACGCCGCTGGGATTGTAGACATCCTTCGGATCGATCTTGAGGCCCTTCACCTTCAGGTTGAGCTTATGGATTTCACTGATCGGATACATCCCCTCGTCAGCTGTAACATCCATGAAGAGGACGGCGGAGACAAGGGCAAGACTGATGACTAAGGAACGGAGGAGAATTGTTTTCATAGGACACCTGTGGCGGATGGTTGAAGCTGTCGGTTCCGAATTACGTGTTTCGCGTTACGGGTTGAGTTTGCGGTCGAGAATTTCGATTGTGAAGTTCAGTGGCCTTCTGTTTTCTGACTTCTGGATTCTAAATTCCAGCTCCTAATTCTGACTTCCTCTTCCACCCTACCTAATTTTTCCA
>DATDRF010000073.1:0-11918 GCA_035291905.1 Bacteroidota bacterium | reverse complement strand
TTGTCATTCTGAAGGAAGCTATTGAGAAGGCGCAGGGATGATCGACTGAAAAAAAGAGGCACCGTCAAGTGCCTCTCCTTGTCACGTGATTTCTGACTGAGATTAGTTTCTTGGTCCCCGCCGCATCTGCTGGCGCTGCTTCTTGACTTCCTCGTACTTTGCCGCCTGTTCTTTCGTCAAAAGCTTTGTGATCAGCGAGTCGACCTTTCCCGTCTGTTTCGTCATGAACCCGCGCATCGCTTCCCGGTCTCCCATCCCTTCCTGCATCTTCTCCATCACCGTCTTCTGCGATTCTGTATAGATCTCCGTGACCTTCTTTGTCTGATCGTCATTGAGAGAAAGCTGTTCTTTCAACTGCTTCGCCCGCTCTTCGGGGGACCGCCGCATGCCCTGTGCAATCGCTGCGTGGGTGAGAACCATGAGCCCGAGAAGAATCGGGATGAACATCCATCGCTGTTTCATAGGAAATCCTTTTTGAATATGTGTAAGTATTGAGTGATTCATGTGACTCCTATCGCGGGGAAGAAAGCGACACGCTGGTCCAGATATCAAGGACTTCAGGACGGCCGGCACCGTCTAACGATGGGCCCGCACCTCCTCCGCCCCGGCCGCCGCGCCTCCCGCCGCCTCGAGTTCCTGCAGAAACGCGTCCCGAGGGTCCCTGCAGTCTGTCTGAACCGAATTCCTCGGTTTGAAATCCAATTCCGGTAATTCCGTTCTCTCCGATTCCTGCCGCGCGGGGGAATTCAGCCGTAGACCGCAGCGGAACCCGCATCTCGTACACAAGACCGTCCTCGGACGCCCCTATCTTTACCTTGATGCCCTTCGCTTCGAGGATCGAAAAAAGCTCCTGCTGTCCTTCGGGTCCAAGGATCGCCAGCTCGCGAAAGGAAGGTTCAAGGAACGGAAAACTGGCTGCTATCGGTTCGCGGGGATTCCAGCGGGGCGTGTCTTCGCCGTGATTCGGAAAGCGTATCCCGAAGTTCTTTTCATGCTCGCCGCTCGCATCGAACCATATTGTCAATCCGCCGTTGACAATCTGGGCCTGGTAAAATGGATCCTGGGTCGAGAGACAAACGTAGACGAATTGTTCGTCGTTGCGGACTCCAATGGCGACGGGAGGGTCTGAGAGGGGCTTGAGGGAAGGCCCCCACTCTGTGTTCAATCCGTCAATAATCACCGCGTTGTCGTTCCATGAGCTGGTCATTTCTATGGCACTCGAACATCCGATGAGTAAACTCATGAATATTGCGGCAAGAGCGGTTGTGATGAATTCCGGGCGTTTCATTTTTTTCCTCAGGGTCTATGGGGTGACTGTGCTGACCAGAGAAGAACGGCTGAATGGCTGAAAAGTCGCGGGGAATCGGTAAAAAGAAAGGGAGACGTTGGTCTCCCTTGTGTGAATTCGATCAAGTCCGGAGAAGACTACTGTTTTGGTACTTCGTCGGCCGCGGCTTCTGCGTCTTCGGAATCAAGCTTGAACACCCTCCTGAAGAATGCGGCAACCTTGTTGGACCATTCCTCGAGGAGCGAATAGAATGTCGGGACAATGACGAGGGTGAGGAATGTGGAAATGGAAAGCCCAAAGATGACCGCAATGCCCAGCGGGCCCCAGAACGCGGCGCTCTCTGCTCCCGTAACGAAATGGAACTCCCTCCAGTCAAAGTCGAATCCGGTCGCGAGCGGGAAGATCCCCAGTACTGTTGTTGCGGCGGTGAGTATCACGGGCCGTAGCCGTGTGCGTCCGGCCTCTACGAGCGCCTCGTCGAGCGGCATCCCTTCATCGACCTTTCGTTTGGCAAAATCCAGCAGCACAATCGCGTTCTTTACGACAATGCCGGCAAGGGCGATGACGCCGACCCCCGTCATGATGATGACAAACGGCGTTTGGGTGATGATCAATCCCATGAGCACGCCGATAAGAGAGAGGAAAACGGACAGCATGATGACGAAGGGAACTTTGACCGAATTGAACTCCGACACGAGAATCAGGAATACCAGCAGAATGGTGATGACGAATGCCTTCGCCAGAAACGCCTGGGCCTTGTTCTGTTCCTCGTCTTTTCCCGTGAACTTCATGGTATATCCGGCAGGAAGCTCCATATCCGCCAGCCGTTCGCGGACCTCATTGAGGACATCCGACGCTACTCTTCCTTCCACGTTGCCCGTAACGGTGATGACCCGCTTGAGATCTTTCCGGCGGATGTCGGAAACCCCCGACGTGTGTTTGATCTCTGCGACGGTCGAGACGGGAATGGAAAGAAGCTGGCCGCGGCGATTCATGAACGTCACGCGGACATTTTGAAGATCACGGAAAGACTCTCGTTGGTTCTCTTCAAGCCGCACGCGTATCTTGTATTCATCCTCCCCGACGCGGTATTTCGATGCTTCGATTCCGGTTATGGCCGCGCGGATAGTGCTGGCAATCTGCCCGGTGTTGGTCCAAAGGAGCCCTGCTTTTTCGCGATCGACAATAACCTCTATTTCAGGTTTTCCGACATTGTAGTCGTCTTTCAGATCGAACAATCCGGGAGTGTCTTTGATCAATCCGCGAATTGTGGCGCTCAGCGCGGCGAGCTGGTCATAGTTCTCGCCCGTAATCTCGATGCTGACGGGGGCTCCGACCGGGGGTCCCATCTCCTGCTTGGCAACCCGAATGTTTGCCCCGGTGACCAGTGCGCCGGCCTCCCGTATTTCTTCCAGGGTGTGAAACGTGCTCTGGTTGCGATACTTCTTCTCGTAGAAGTTGATGGCGACCTGGGCTTTGTTCGAGGTTCCCTGGCCCCCGAAGTCAAACGGGTCATCGGATGTTCCGACGGAAGATACCACGAACTCAACATCCGGTTTTCCGTGAATCTGATTGATATGTTCCTCGGTCATTTCGGCGATCGCGTTGGTAACGTCGAGCGAGGTACCAAGCGGAGCTTCAATGTTTGCCGTCACGCGGATCGGTTCGGTGGTTGGGAAGAATTCAACCCCGCTGTTAAACAGCCCGAAAAGCACGAACGTGAGGAAAAGAACTCCCACTGCTCCTGCAATCGTTAACCGCTTGCGGGCAAGCGCCCAGTGAAGCGCAAGGACATACTGCTGCTGAAGCCACGGGAACAGCACCTCATCGCTCTTATGATACAGCCAGGTCAAAGGGTTGTATTTCTTCCACCAGCTTGGATGTTCGAGATTCTGTTTCGCCTTCTTGATTTCCTTCTGGTAGTCGATCCATTGTGCACCCTGGACAGGACTGATGACAAAAGCCACAAACAGGGAGGACCCAAGGGTGGAAATGAGGGTAATGGGCAAATACCACATGAACTCGCCCACCACGTCGGGCCAGAAGAGCAGGGGAATAAACGGCGCTATCGTTGTGATCGTGGAGGAGATAACGGGCATAGCGACTTCCTGCGTAGCATCCTTCGCTGCCTGAAGAGGGGGCTTCTTGTATTCGTGCTGATGCCGATAGATGTTTTCGATAACCACGATTGCATCATCGACAAGGATGCCGAGCGCGAGAACAAGGGCAAAAAGGACCACGAAGTTCAATGTGACATCAAAAGCACTGAGAATCACAAACGCGATGAACATAGAGAACGGAATCGCCGTCGACACAAGGATCGCATTCTTGAATCCGAAGAACATGAACAAGGAGAGTACGACAAGGACCATCCCGGTCATGATGCTGTTCTCGAGTTCGTGTACGGAACGCTGAATACTGATCGATTGATCGTTGGATACAGCCAGGTTGATCCCGGAAGGGAGCACAGTCTTTTCCTGTTTTACAAGGTCTTTGACTTCGCCGGCTATGCGCAGGAGGTTCTCTCCCGCCCTTTTTCGGACGGCAAGAGAGACAACTTCGTTGCCGTTCAGCCGCGAATACGTCTTCCGGTCCTCAAACGAATAGTCAACCGTTGCCACGTCGTGCAGGTAGATGGCCTTGCCGTTCTGGATCTTGACGACGATATCCTCCAACGGCCTGACCTCCTTGAATTCACCCGGCACGCGAACGGCAAATGACTTGCCTGCATCATCGATGGTCCCCCCGGGAAGCGAGAGGTTCTCCGCACGCACAGCGTCTGCAATTTCACTGAAGCTCACCTGGTAACCGTTCATGCGGTAGAGGTCGACATTCACCTGAACCTCGGGTTCCAATCCGCCCGTCAGGTCGGCGCGCAAAACGCCCGGGATTGCTTCAATTTTATCCTGCAGATCCTTAGCAATTTTCTTGAGGCGCGCGATTCCCACCTCCCCCTCGACATTTACAAACATAATGGGGAACTCGCTGAAATTGATTTCCGAGATAATCGGATCAAGAATATCATTCGGAAGATCGGAGCGGGTGGAATTCACCTCATCCCGGACCCGGCGGAGCGCCTCTTCCATGTCGATGCCGGTGTTGAATTCCACGCGGATCGTCGAAAGGCCTTCCTTCGAAACGGAAGTTATCTGTTTTATGTCTTTCAGAGATTTCAAGGCCTGCTCGAGCGGCTGGGTCACCAATCCCTCGATGTCGGCCGCAGAAACGCCGATATACGGTGTTGAGACGATAACGAGCGGAATGGTGATGTCGGGTGCCGATTCCCTTGGCATGGAGGAATACGTGCTGTAACCGATGATCACGATGACCGCGACGAGGATATAGACGGCCACCCTATTGTCGACTGCGATGTTCGAAATGCGCATGCGTTCTTCTCTTAGTACATCAATGGATATTAACTGTTCACGTTAACAGACTGACCGTTCACCAGTTTCTGGACGTTGGATACAATGACGCGGTCGCCGGGCTTCAATCCCTGGACGACTTCGAGCAGAGTTCCCTGGCGTGCGCCCAACTTGACGATCCTTTGCTCCGCCACGCCGTTGTTTTCGACAAACACCACCATCTTGTCCCGGTCGATCTGCTGAACGATGCTCTCATCGACCAGGATGGCATTGTTCCGCTCAGACCGCATGATGCTGACCCGCGCGATCATTTCGGGCTTGAGGCGGAGGTTGGGATTCCGAATGAAGATTTCCACGGGAAGCGTTCGATTGCTGGCCGAAACGGATGCCCCCACGTAGTTGATGCGCGCTTCGAGCGTATCTCCAGGGGTTCCATCGGGAATAATCCGCACAAGGTCGCCAACCTTCACGATGGCGGCATAACGTTCCGTTACGTCGGCAGAGATCTTCACGGAGCGGGCATTGACGATATGGGCTATCGGCAGGCCCGGCGGGGCAAATTCTCCCTCGTCGTAGTAGTTCTCATCAAAAACTCCGTCAATCGGGCTCTTGATACGGGTTCTTTCGTATCGGGCCTTCATGAGGTCCGCCTGCGCCTTTGCGGCGTCGCGCCCGTACTGCGAATTCTTGAACTGAAGTTCACTGATGGCTTTTTCTTCGTAGACAGACTTCTGCATCTCGTAGTTCAATTGGGCGGTGTTGTATTGCGCCTGGGCCGCCTCGTAGCCCGCCTTGATGACGTCGTCGTTCAGGATTCCAAGCACTTGTCCTTTCTTCACGGCTTCGCCTTTCCTGACAAGCCATTGTTTCACCACGCCGCCTTCCTCGGGGCTGAGCATGACGTCTTCCTGCGCCTTGACTATACCGGTCGTCTGAATAACGTCAGTGAAC
Organism: Bacteroidota bacterium; assembly: GCA_035291905.1. Taxonomy (GTDB): domain Bacteria; phylum Bacteroidota; class Ignavibacteria; order UBA10030; family UBA10030; genus JACPLA01. The sequence continues at coordinate 6,314 of DATDRF010000073.1, read as the reverse complement.
GGCGAGAGGTGGATTTCCTGAACCTTGACGGTGACAGACTGCGAGGGGGGATCCTGCCCCCCGCCCGGCTCCGTTTTGGCGTCCGACTGGCCGCACCCTGCGAGAACAAGAACCAGACCGGATAGAAGAAATGCACCGGCAAGTAATTTGATGTTGTTCATAACGATCCTCGTTGAATTGATCAATGCGTTACACTATTGAGTGGAAGCGGGCAAATACCCGAGTGTCCTGTCAAAATCGGCTGATGCCACCAGATAATCATAAACGGCCTGAATCCGGTTCACTTTGGCCTGCGTCAGTGCCAGCTGGGCGTCATTGACTTCGAGCTGAGTACCAGCGCCGCTCAGGAATCGGGTGGTGGCAATCTTGTATCCCCGTTCGGCCTGTTCGACGGTTTTTCCCTGGGCCTCAATCCGCTGCTGCGATTGTCTCAGCTGCAGAACAAGCGAATGGGCGGCTGTCCGGAGGTTGTTCTCGAGGTTTGCCACTTGCTCTTCGGTCTTTCGTACTTCAACCTTGGCCTGATCGACGCGTGCGTTTGTCTGGAAACCCTGAAAGACGCTGAACGAGAGACTGAGCCCCACCTGGGAACTGCGGAAGAAATCATTGGTCGAAATATTGAACGTATTCTTTGCCGCCTGATACTGGAGATTTCCAAAGGCGGACACCATGGGAAGATAGTTGGAGCGCTCGACGTTCAGGAAAGCCTGATTGACACCGATTTGCAGGCGAAGAGCCTTCAGGCCGGCATTGGATTCCTTGACCTGGTCGACGGCGGAGACAACACGGTCTTCCGGAACCTGCTGAAATTGGAGCGTTCCGTCCACGATAATCTGTTCCGACGCATCAATTCCCATTGCACTCTTGAGGCCGTCGAGAGCGAGAAGATAGTTGTTTTCGGCGCGAATGACCTCGGGCCTGAGATTCTCTACGCCCACCGTGGCTCTGAGCTCATCGTATTCTGATACCAGCCCCTGTTTGCTCATGGTCCGGACGTTTCCCAGGTTCTCCTCGGCGTTCTTCAGATTTGCACGCATGAGGTCGCGGGCTTCCGACGCGAGCAACACTGCGTAGAAGGTCTTCCGAACGTTTGAAACGGTTTCGAGTTTTTTGGCACGGTAAAGTTCGCGGGCGGCTTCAGAATAGATGTGTGCCGCGCCGACGCCGATAATGACGGTTGAATTGAAAATGGTCTGACGGGCGGAGAGGGTCATGCCCCATGAATGTTCGGTACCGATCTTCACGGGTACGGTCTTGTTGCTCCCCGGATTTGCGAAGTCGGGAAGGAAGAACACCGGCCGCTCAAGTGAACGCGTATAGTTTGCCGAGAGATCGACGGAAGGCATTGCGTATCCCCACGCCTCGCTGACCCGTGCGTCCGCCTTCTCAATTTCGAGCTGAGCCGTGTTCAGGTCTTTGTTTTTTTCAAGAGCGACGGTTACCGCCAGTTCCAGGGTAATGGTCCGCGGTTGCGGTTGCTGTGAAAATGCGATTCCGCTCACAATGATTCCGACGACCACGAATATGAAAATCTTCCGCATGCTGAAGTGTCCTGTTCTATGAAAACTGAGGAATGGAGTCTGATTCCAGAACCGAGCTGTATTGCTTGCCGGCCTTTTCGGTCAACATCGATTGGAGCAAGAGAGCGTTCGACCTGAAGAAGACCCGGGTCAAGTCCACGTTGAGCTGCTCTTTCCATCGTTCATGTTCAAAGTCCATACGGGTAAGGATTGCATCCGAGCTGGACCACAGGATCACCGCACATTCCATCGGATTCAGGTCCGGCCGAATCACGCCTTCATCGATCCCTTTCTGGAAGACCTCGACAAACACGCTCCAGAGTTGTCCCGTCCGTGTGTTGCACTGAGCCATCATATCCTCGGAGACCTGCCGATGGAGGGACGGATTCTGGAAGAAGTGAAACATCCTGAAGTAGTTCGTGTGCTTCTTCGAAAAGTCGAGATAGGTTCTTGCCAATTCCCATATTGCTTCAATGGTGGAGGAACTCTTGCTTATGGTTTCAACCATCATTCCGCGCAGGACCTCAAATCCCCTCATCATGACTGCCAAATAAAGATCTTCTTTGCTGCTGTAGTAGAGATACAACGTTCCCTTACTCAGTTCGGCGGCTTCTGCGATCTCGTCCATCGTTGCGCTCTGAAGTCCTTTTTCAAAAAAGGTCTTCTGCGCGGCGTTCAGAATCTCCTCTCGCCGATGTTCCTTCTCCCGCTCTTTTCTTTCGTGAATTCCCATTGATTTACCCTTGGTTTCTGACTTATGGTCATTTAATACGCATAAGTATACCAAATAGTTTCATATTCAAAAAGTGAATATTTCTTAATGTTTTTGGGTGTACCACTTCGTTACATAAAGCCCGCTTGGGGGACAGGGAGAGGATGATTATTCATCACGAAGAAAGGGGGAAGAAGGTTGCAGAAAGAGTGCCGATTTTCGGTGAATTGCATACGGGAAGCGATAAGTGTCGATTCGCAAATCTGGTGCGTTCCACCGATGAAACAGCTCGACGTTGAATTATTGGACAGCCTCGCTAAACAAATGACGAATGAAAGGGTGTGATATTGTCCGGATTGGGAAAGGACCCTCTTCGAGTGCGTCGTTTTCAGGAACGATCAGGGGACGACGAAATGTTTTGAGATGACAGAGGCCGTTGCGAGGTGTTTGATGCGGAACGGGAACGGAAAAAAAAGGTTCAACAACTCGTAAATTTCCTCAGAGTTTGGTTTTCTCTTGCAGGACAAGTATTAACCTAGTACTTTAAAACGTCCTACCTGGTTCCCCCCACCAGGTACGGTACACCGGCGAGTGTAACTTCCCCCCAAGTTCACTCGCCACCTTTTTTATGGGGCTTTTGCTGGTTCCTTCGCCCACAACCCGCCGACCGAAATCATCCAGTCCGTAATTGCTCCCACGGCTCTGAGAATGTTGTTGTCGGAGACATCGATCTCGGTCCAGGGGAGTTTGGAATGCTTGATCATGGTACGGAACAGCTCCTGTTCGTCCACGAATCGCTGCAGATTTCCGTACTGCGACGGATTTCCCGAAACCTTCAGGCGCTGCTCGCGCGCTTCCGCCATCGATTCGGCGCTTCGCGTGCACAGAATGACATGAAAGCCGAGCGGGAGCAAGCGGTCTTCGAGCCAGGAAAAATTATAGTCCCTCCCCCGGTTGATCATCTGGTAGACCTGAGTGGAAAGATGGAACCGATCGATGATCCACGAATAGTAGCGTTGGAGTTCGAAGAGCTTCACCCAGGTTTCATACGTCTCTCTTGCGCGGGATTCTTCCTGCGGCTCGAAGTTGATGAGTCCGCGACCCCAGGGGAAATTGGTGAAGGAACACCATTCCGCGGAAATGATGGGGGAGTGGTAGCGGTACTTTCGCTCTCCGACGATCTGCGGGTGTTCATTGAGGGCGAAGGCGATTTCCGTCTTGAGGGTAAGACGGGTTCCCTCGAGGATGATCTTTGGACAGAGCTTGACACTCATGAGGTGACGAGGTTAAGCGGGAGCGGGTTCTCCGCCAAAGGTCGACGACTCGACTCGTCGAGCGGATGCGCCTTCAGCGCAAGGTTTCAGGTCGCACGTAGCATGCGACTGCTCAGTGAGGTACTCGTGGATGGCTGCCGCGGCGGTCTTGCCGTCGCGCATCGCCAGGATTACGGTTGCGCCGCCGCGCGCCAGATCTCCTCCAGCGAAAATCCCGGGCCTGCTCGTCCGCTGACGCTCGTCGGTAACAACCGTTCCCTTCTTTGCAGTATCAAGTCCGGGAGTTGTCGCCTGGATGATGGGGTTCGGCGATTGGCCGATCGCTTCAATCACCGTTTCGATCTCAAGCCGAAATTCGGATCCTTTCATCGGTACGGGTCTCCGCCGCCCCGAATCATCCGGTTCGCCAAGTTCCATCTTCTGGCATTCAATGGCTCTCACCCAGTTGTTCTGATCAGCGAGGATGCGCGTCGGGGCGGTGAGGAACATAAACTCGATCCCCTCTTGTTCGGCATGATGGATCTCTTCCTGTCTCGCCGGCATCTCCTCACGGGATCGACGATAAATCAGATAGGCATGCTCTGCACCGAGGCGTTTTGACGTTCGAACCGCATCCATGGCGGTATTTCCACCGCCGATAACCGCTACACTCTTGCCCACCTTGATGGGGGTATCGAAATCCGGGAACTGATACGCCTTCATGAGATTGACACGGGTGAGGAATTCGTTGGCCGAGTAAACCCCGCTGAAGCTCTCGCCCGGAATTCCCATGAAATGGGGAGTCCCGGCGCCGGTTCCAAGGAAAACGGCCTTGAATCCCCATTCGTCGAAGAACTCATCGATCGTGGCCGTTCGGCCGACGAGGAAATTCGTATGAATCTGAACACCGAGGGCCTTGATCCGCTCCGTTTCCAGGTCAAGAATCGCCCGGGGGAGCCGGAATTCGGGAATTCCGTATCGAAGGACGCCTCCCACAGCATGGAGAGCTTCAAAAACGGTTACCTGATACCCCATTTTTGCCAGCTCGGCGGCACAGGTCAATCCGGCCGGGCCGCCGCCTACGATTGCCACCTTCTCCACCCGCTTCTCTTTGACCTGTGGGGGAGTGAAAAGTTCGTGTTCCAATTCAAAGTCTGCAACAAACCGCTCGAGCTTCCCGATCGCGATGGACGGATGCTTCTTCCCCATGGTGCACACCGCTTCGCACTGCTCCTCCTGGGGACAGACCCGGCCGCAAATTGCCGGAAGGTAGTTGGCCTCACGGATCTTGTTGACGGCCCCTACATAGTTCTTTTCGAGGATCAGCTGAATGAAGGATTTGATATCGATTGAGACGGGGCATCCCTGCGTACAGACAGGGTCTTTGCACTCGAGGCAGCGCCGGGCCTCCAGAAGGGCACGTTCTTCATTCAGGCCGTGGGAGACTTCGAGGAAATTCCGGGACCGATCGGCCGCGTTTTGCTCCAGAGATTCCTGGCGCGCAATCTTCATGCGCTCGGAGGGTTTCAACGGATTGAGAGCCGTCATACCGTTGTCTCCTTCGCGCAAACGTGTGACTCTTCGAATCGCTGGTTGGCGATTCTCTCGAAGTCCACATACGTCCTGTTTCTCATGATGAGCTCGTCAAAATCGACCGCGTGGCCGTCGAATTCAGGACCGTCGACGCAGGCAAACTTCATCTTCCCGCCGATGGTGACCCTGCACCCGCCGCACATTCCCGTGCCGTCAACCATGATCGCGTTGAGACTGACAAATGTTTTGATATGGTATTTCTTCGTGACCGAGGCGACCGCTTTCATCATCGGGAGCGGGCCGATGGCATACGCAGCGTCAAAGAGGATTCCGGTATCGGCCAATTCTCTCAGGGCATCGGTCACAAGACCTTTCCTCTGGTAAGAACCGTCGTCGGTGGTGATGAACAAGTGGTGCGAGCAGGCTGACATCTCGTTCTCAAGTATGATGAGATCTTTGTTGCGGGCGCCAACAATGGTATAGATCTCGTTTCCGGCGGCTTTCAGGGCCTGAGTGATGGGGTACAACTCGGCCGTTCCAACGCCTCCCCCGATGCACGCCACCGTTTTGTTCTCGAGGATCTCCGTGGGATTACCGAGAGGCCCTGCAACGTCCGTCAGAACATCTCCGGCCTCCTTGGTAAGAAGAAGACGCGTGGTCTTGCCGATCCCCTGAACGATGAGCGTGATGGTGCCTGCGCCCGGATCGCTGTCGACAATGGTCAATGGGATGCGTTCCCCTGTTTCGATCACGCGGACAATAACGAAATTGCCGGGCTTCCTCTTCGGCGCAATGAATGGAGCCTTGATCACAAAGCGGGCCACCGTGGAGGAGAGAAACTCCTTTTTGAGAATTGGGTACATGGGAGTCCGGGGTTAGATTAGTTGGCCGTCATCTTTGATGCAGCACATCGGGCACACGTCCATCGCTCTTCGGATGTCGGCCTCCTCCCGCTCGTCGGTCGGCTGGTTGTAGATAAAGTAGTACGATGCATCGTTGCTGTACATGAAATTCTGGAGGGCATAGGAGAAGCAGATTCCGCACCCGTTGCAGGCATTGGTGACGTAGAATTTTCCGGGGGCGTTGTCTTCCAGTCGGACCGCAGTTGCGCTCATGGCAATATCCCTTCAATGGTCTGTAGCGACGGGGCAAGTTATATGCCATGAATTGCACAAAGGAGTAGAAGTAAATTATGGATTTTTGGACAAAATCGGGGAAACGCCGGTGTTGAGAATTTCACATTTTGGAAGAGTTCTCCAAGCAATGAGAAGCAAGCGAGGGAGCGGGGGGGGGGGG
>DATDRF010000072.1:0-3515 GCA_035291905.1 Bacteroidota bacterium | reverse complement strand
TCCGGAGAGCAGTTGCCCCGCATTTGTTGACGACGGCACGGATGAGTACTGGAGTAGCGGAATATTCGAAGTCCCCTTGAAAAAAGACTTACACGAAGGAACACGAAGGGTACACGAAGAGACACGAAGGTGTACAGTTTTCTTCTTGAACTTCGTGTCTACTTCGTGGTCCCTGCCGGCAGGCAGGTTCGTGTAATGCTTTTTCTCAGTAGATGAGTAAGACTGCGCTCAAAAAACGAGCTTCGCCCGATCTCCTGATGAGCCGATTCCCTTTCACCACATTATCACGGATAACAATCATGACGACTCTTCCAAGTACCATTCCTCTATTGTTTCAGTCAAGCGTTGAACGTTTCGCCGACAAGACGATGCTTGTGGAGAAGAAAGGAACCGCGTACGTCGGTTCGACCTTCATACAGATCCAGGCCCTCGTGCATCAGTGTGCAGCAGGGTTTCTTCATCTGGGCATTCAGAAAGGCGACCGCGTAGCGTTGATGTCAGAAGGACGGAACGATTGGGTGGTGTCCGAGCTTGGTGTTCTCTTTGCCGGAGGCGTCAGCGTACCGCTCTCGGTGAAGATCGAAGAACTCTCCGAGCTGAAGTTTCGCCTCGCACACTCCGGCTGCAAGATGGTCATTGTCTCCGCCGCTCACGTTCAGAAGATCATGAAGATCCGAAAAGACCTGCCGGATCTTGAGACAATCGTGTTGCTGGATCCAACCGGCACGCTTGCCGAGGATGAAATCGGATTTCCCGACCTGCTCAGGCGCGGGAGTGAATATCTCCAATCACACTGGCAGACATTTGAAAAGACGTGGACTTCGATCTCGGGGAATGACTACGCCACCATCAGCTACACTTCCGGAACGACTGCCGATCCGAAGGGAATCATTCTCACGCACCGAAACTATACTTCAAACGTCGAGCAGTGCAACAATCATCTCTCCCTTCCTTCCTATTACGAAACCCTGCTTATCCTTCCCTGGGACCATGCGTTCGGGCACACCGCCGGCGTCTATCTCTTCATGAGTATCGGCGCATCCATCGCATCCGTGCAGGCCGGCAAGACCGCCATGGAAACGCTCAAGAACATACCGATAAACATCAGGGAGATCCGTCCTCATTTTCTCCTCAGCGTCCCGGCGTTGGCGAAGAATTTTCGAAAGAATATTGAAAAGGGAATCTCGGAAAAGGGGGGAATCATCGAAGGATTGTTTCGAAAGGGAGTCGAGATTGCCAGCGAGCATTACGGAGACGGATGGAACGACGGAAAGCCAATACGAAAGCCGATGCACCCGCTGTTTTTTCTTTGCGACGCACTGATCTTCAAGAAGATCCGCGCCAGCTTCGGCGGGCGGGTTGACTTCATGATCGGAGGCGCTGCAGTGCTTGATATCGAGCTTCAGAAGTTCTTCAACGCGATCGGAATCCCCATGTATCAGGGATACGGGCTGACGGAAGCTGCACCCGTGATCTCGGCAAACACTCCGTCGATGCATAAGTTCGGATCTTCAGGGCGCGTCTTGCCCAACCTGGAAATCATGATCACGGATGACGAGGGGAACGCACTGCCACAGGGTCAGAAGGGCGAGATCCGGGTGAAGGGAGAAAATGTCATGGTGGGGTACTGGAAAAACGAGCGCGCCACCAAGGAGACATTGGTCGACGGATGGCTGCGCACAGGCGACATCGGTTACCTCGATAAAGACGGATTCCTGTACGTTCTTGGCCGCGAGAAGAGCGTCCTGATCGGATTTGACGGAGAGAAGTACAGCCCGGAGGGAATTGAAGAGGCCATCGTGGCTCATTCGCCCTATCTCGATCAAATGATGCTGTTCAATGATCATTCCGCCTATACAATCGGACTGATAGTGCCAAACAAGGATGCTCTCCTCTCATGGCTCAAACACAAGAAGCTGAGTTGCCGTACTCCGGAGGGCCAGGAGGCAGCGCTCAAATTGTTGCAGGAGGAAATTGACAGTTATCGCGAAGAAAACAAACGGGAAGGGGCATTTCCTGAGAGATGGCTTCCCTCGGCATTAATAGTCCTTGGAGAGGGTTTCACCGAACAGAACAGGATGCTCAACAGTACCCTTAAGATGGTGCGGACAAAGATTGCACAATTCTACCAGACGCGAATCGACTATGCCCTGATCGCGGAAGGAAAGAATATTCTGAATCATCAGAACAGGATGATCGTGAAGAGGTTTGAAGAGGGGAATGGCGGGTGAAAAAGGATTGAGGACTACATCTGGCTCACAAGCCATCCAAATCGAAGTCCGAAATCCGCTGAGCGTAACCGGGAAGAACTCGGACTTCAGCTCATGCGGCGCAGAGGGATTACAGGGGTTTGACCCGTCATGGTGCTCCCGCCTCGGGGATATTATTTCCCCGTTCTGTACTGAACTATGTGAGCGAGTTCATCTGTGATCATCCCCCCACAACCGGCCCGTTCCAGCAGGTCACCGACAACGTTGATGAAGTTCTTGATCTTCTCCTCCGTGTCCACCATTTCCACGATAATCGGAAGATCCTCAGACAAGCGAAGGATTTTCGCCGTGTGTATGACTCGGCTGTCGGCCCCATATCCCTGAACGCCCCGAAGGACGGTGGCGCCCGCCATTCCCATTTCACGGGCCTTCAACACAATAACCTCATAGAGTGGCCTGTGATCTACTTTGTCGGTTTCACCTATGAAGATTCGCAGCAGCCTGCCATTTCCTTCCAGTTTCATTTGTTATTCCTTTCTCATGACAAGAAGTAAGCAGCCAGACGTTCACCGAGCATTGTCGCCGCAAGACATCCGAAGACCGTGGCAATGACATTGGCCGAGGCACGAAGGTATTCCCTGTCCTGGGCGAGAGCGATGGTCTCGTAGCTGAAAGAGGAAAACGTGGTAAAGCCGCCGAGAATGCCGACGACCAGGAACACCCGCAATGACGGATCGACCAGGAAGCGACCCTGCATCACGGCCATAAGGATGCCAATGAGAAGACACCCCGATATATTCACGACGAGATTCCCGTACGGAAAGGTGCTCGGCAGCCAATTGTAGGCGGCACCCGACAGCCAGTATCGTGCAGCGGCTCCCAAGCCGCCCCCGAGAAATACGAAAAGCAGATTTTTTGCGGTCAATGTCATGCGTCTTGGCCTATGAATGCAAAACTCCTACGACCTTAGCTTCCGCTTCAGTGTAGGAGTCATCAATTCCGGAATGGTCTGGAATGGTTCAGGCGAACTCCATCGCCGGGACAAATATAGGTGGGAAGATCGACAATATCAACCCGTCGATCAGAAATAGACCCTCAGCCACGCTTCAATTCTTTGCCGAACCATTTTTCCCCCGAACTCGCTGGTCTCAGTGCCGGTGAGGATGGTGGGCCAGAGAATGAACTCGACATTCGTAATGGGCTTATAGCTCAGAGAGGCAGAGACCAGGAAACTCCTGTCATTGAGATTATAGATGCTGTACAGTGAAGGAGTGAAGTAGAGCCAGTCAAATGGTTCCGGGATCG
>DATDRF010000071.1:0-17199 GCA_035291905.1 Bacteroidota bacterium | reverse complement strand
TATTGTTTCATTACTATTCACCGGTTGTTGATTTGTGAAATAGGAGGAATCGTTTTGATATCTTGGATGTTTTTCCTCTTGTCCTGTTTTCAATCTGCTTTTCCTCCTGATCGTGCCGGCATTATTACCTCCTCTTCATTCTGTTTTCCTACAACTTCAACACCGGAGAAATCATGAACATCAGCGTCATCGATGGGAGCAATTATTTCAAAGGGCTACTGTTGCTTGTGAGAAAAGACATGAAAGTTTCCGAACCTGAGACGGAGATGATGACCCGCATCGGAAAGAAATTGGGCTTTGAACAGGAGTTCTGTGAGAACGCGGTTCGCGATGTCCTGGAGAATGCCTATATTGTCGACTCGCCGCCGGAATTCTCGAACAAAGATCTCGCGATGAGATTCATCAGAGACGGTCTAGTGCTTTCACTCTCCGATCGGGAAGTAGTTCACCCTTCAGAAGAAGAATGGCTGCGGTCCACGGCGGAAAAGAACGGACTCGATCTGGAATGGTTTCGTCAGGAGTGTTCCAAAGCCCTGGACAGGAAAGAACTCCCGTTGAAACTGCAAGTGGATGATTTAAAGGTCGTGTATGCAAAAAGGGGGGGCAAGAAGCTAGAGAGAAAAAGGAGGTGAAGTGGATGATCGGGTCATCGGATGATCGGATTACCGATTCATTTGTCAACTGACTCATTCTGATACACGCGGACGCCGGACCGCCGGTGTGATAGACGGGATGTGAGTTAACGCACACCCGTTCTGTACGGCTTGCGGTATAGTTACTACGCAGGGGAGGCTGCAATGCCCCTCCTGTTTCCTCTCCAACGCCGAATTCGAGCTTTCTCACATCCACACATACCAAGAGTGCCCTATGCGAACTTCGCTTACTGCATCTCTCCGCGCATTTCTCATTCTCTTTCTCCTTCCTGCGCTGGCTATCGCCCAGGTCCCGCGAGTCATCTCGTACCAAGGTGTCCTGACCGATACACTGGGAGCTCCGAAGGCCAATGGAATGTACGACTTCACGTTCCGTTTCTACAAATCCGGTTCGGGAGGGGCCGCCATTTGGTCGGAGACCAAGTCTCTCCCGGTGGAGGGGGGACTCTTCTCTACTATGCTCGGTGATCAGACGTCATTTCCCGACAGTGTGACCTTCAAGGAACCGTACTGGCTCAGTGTGCAGGTGGGAACCGACGAGCTGGCACCCCGCATACGACTTGGAGCCGTCGGATATGCAATTCGGGCCATCAACGCCGACACAGCGAAGTTTGTCTCAACGGCCGCCAGCGTGGCCCGTCCGATCTCGCCCGGAATCTCAAGTTCGGAGTTGGCAGACGACGCGGTGACTTCGGCAAAGATTGCTGACAGAACGATCGTCACTGCCGATGTCGCGTCAAATTTTAAAGCCCCAAAGGCCGATACGGCAACGTTCGCCCTCTCCTCGACATTGACGGGAACCGCCGGGGGAGACCTTTCGGGATCGTACCCGAATCCGTCGATTGCTGCAAATGCGGTGACCAGTTCGAAAATCGCAGACGGTACTATCACAACCGCCGACGTTGCCGCGAATTTCAAAGCTCCCAAAGCAGACACCGCAAGCGTTGCTCTGGCAGCCCTTACGTCGGCCCCATCGGGCGGAGCAGGTGGCGATCTTTCGGGATCGTACCCGAATCCCGACATCGCCTCTGGGGCAGTGACAAGCTCGGAATTGGCCGATAATGCCGTTACCTCCGCCAAGGTTGCAGATGGAACGATCACTACTGCAGACATCGCACCGTCCTTCATAGCACCGAAGGCGGACACAGCCAGTTACGCCCTGGCCGCGCTGATCGGCGACGGCGCCGTTGGAACGTCCGCAATCCAGGACAGTGCCGTCAATGGATCAAAGTTGGCGCGCAATGCTGTAACGGCGGTAACAATCGCGGACGGGACAATCACACCAGCAGATGTTGTTCCCTCATTCAAAGCCCCAAAGGCAGACACGGCGGACTACGCGTTGGCCGCCCTTATTGGAAGCAATACAGTTTCCACATCTGCTCTTCAGGACGATGCGGTGACGTCAGCTAAGATCGCCAACGGAACTATTACGACGGCCGACATCTCTTCGAACCTCGTTGTTTCGAAGGCCGATACGGCCACGATTGCCCTTACAGCGCTCACTTCGACGCCGGGCGGCTCCGCCGGCGGGGATTTGGCGGGATCGTTCCCCAATCCCCTGATTGCCGATTCTGCTGTTACCTCCGGCAAGGTGCGGGACAACGCGATCACCGACGCCAAAATTGCCGGGATGAGCGCCTCGAAACTCATCGGGGTGCTCCCGGTCGGCAACGGGGGGACCGGCTCACTGGACCGCAATTTCATTCTTTTGGCGGACGACGACACGGTGCAAGGAGCCAAGGTGTTTTCACCGACGACGAACGTTACGGGGCTTACCGTCCGTAGGAATTCGGCTGGCTCTGAAACGCCGGCCCCCGCATTTTCCGTTACCACCCAGGATGGATCGACCTCGTTGTTCGGGGTTGCCTGGAATGGCATTCTTTCCGGCTATGCCTCGGGTCTTACGGGCCTCAATGCCAGCGAGCTGAGCTTCGGGACGATTCCCAGCGGCGTTCTTTCGGGATCATATTCCAATGCCCTGACCCTTTCAAATGCCTCCAACAGCTTCAGCGGAGACGGAGCGGGGGTTACGAATCTGAACGCAGGGAATCTTGCTTCAGGTACTCTTCCGGATTCACGCCTGGCCGGAACGTATTCCAGCGCAGTAAGTCTGAGCAACCAGGAAAACGACCTCAAGGGAAGATCGCTCGCGATCGACGACAGCTCTCTTATTGTCGACAAGGTCAGCAACCGCGTTGGGATTGGCACGACAACGCCGGGTTCAACGCTTGATGTCCAGGGATCTCTTGGCCTCAAATTCAGTAACGTTACCGGATCAATCACCGCAGGTGAAGAATCGGTGTACCTTGTCAACACATCGGGGGGCGCGGTCACGATCACGCTCCCATCCGCCTCGAGCTCGAAAGGGAGGATCTACTTCTTTAAGTTGGTGGAAGGTCTCTCAAACCTGACGATAGACGGCGCCTTCAGCGAGCTCATTGACGGGGCAGAGACGTTTGTCCTCAACGCCGTTTTCAAATCAGTCACGCTCCTCTGCGACGGTACATCGTGGTATAAACTTGCGCTCATCTGACAGGAAGAAAAGACAATGAGAGCCCTCTTCAGTCTCAGTTTGATTGCAATGTTCGGTGCAGGGCTTTCTTCCGCTCAGAACAGTGCGATTCGCTGGTCCGCGTTCGGCTCAGCTTCGGCAATCTCTCAGTCGGGGAATACGGCCCTCGCCTCTTCAGTCGGCGAATCGTTCATTGGACTTTCGCAGAATGGGAATTCATGGATAGGGACGGGCTTTCTACCCGGACTCACAACCCAGTCGGGTGTGACGGCGGTGGAGAACGAAGCCACCCTTCCCCTTTCGTTTGAGCTTTACCAGAACTTTCCGAACCCGTTCAATCCCTCGACAACCATCATGTTTGATATCCCGTGGCAAAGCAGGCTCACGATTGCCGTGTACAATCTGCTGGGGCAACAAGTCGTAACGCTGGTGAACGAAGAAAAATCCGCCGGCCGCTATTCTCTCATGTGGCACGGAAGAAACAATGACGGAGCACCGGTGGCTACCGGGGTCTATTTTTATCGGATTCAGGCCGAGTCGCTCGGGGGGCAGAAGCAGACGTTTGTTCAGACGAGGAAGCTGGTGCTCGTGAAGTAAAAAAACGCAGATTCCGCTGATAGTCACGCCTGCCTGCCGAAGTGCTTCCGTCTAATTTCAAGGACAACGAAATGGCCGGCACGCAGGCAGGGATTCTCGCGGATTCGTACCATTGAAATGATGGGGAAATGGTTTCGCATCTTCGTACTCATTGAGCAATTCGGACAAGTTTCTCTGGCGCTCCGGCGCTCTTGGTTCGCCACCATAGCAATCGTTCCCGTCATTCGTCCCTCTTCTCTTGACAACACATTCCCTCGTCGTTACCTTATCAAGAGCCTGATCCATGTGGGTGGATGAGGCCCCTATTCCTTCCGATTCGACACGCCGATTGAAAGAATTCATTCGAATCAATCAAGACAAGCGGGGAAACAATGAAGACGCGCGTTCTCTGCTTCATCATCCTTCTCTTTTCTACAGGCGGAAACGAAATCCTTTCCCAATGGAACCAGATTCCCGATCTCGCCTATGTTCCTGTCACATGCATGGTCACGGTGGGCGACAGTACGATTCTCGTTGGCGGACAGATGGGCACCTTGCTGAGGTCTATCGACAACGGGGCCACATGGACAAGCGTTTGGGGAAACGGCATCTCCATCGACACAATCCTCTCCCTCGGGGCCGGAAACGGGTACATCTTTGCCAGTGCCGACAGAGTGAATTCCCTTTTTCGATCCTCAGACGACGGGATCACTTGGAACCAACCCGGTTTGCTCGATCCCCGGGTTTGGGGATTTGCCTATGTGGATACCATCCTCTACGCTGCGACCGACTGGGGTGTCTATCATTCAGCAAATCACGGTGAATCGTGGTTGATAGACACTCTGGGACTGGGATATGATCCGGCGATTCCGGCGGGCTATTCCAACGGGACGATTTCTATTGCGTACCTAAGTTCAAGACTCTACGTAATCAAGTATTTTGCAAAAGGCATTTATGTCTCAGCCACGGACACGATTCGTTGGAAGAGAATCGGCTTGAATACGTGGCAAGGATCGCTTGCGGCTGTCGACACAAATATTTTTGCCCTTGCCGGCGGGGTCTATATGTACAGCGGCAGCGATACAACCTGGCTTTCGCGCAATAACGGGCTTCCGCAAAACGCGGAGCCTGTGATTCTGCGTTCTGTCGACTCCCTTCTTTTTGTTTATACCACATATGACGGAATCTATATGTCGGGTGATCTGGGGCTGCATTGGGAATCGATGCAGAGTCCCAGCACGAGCCCCATCGAAACGATGGCCACGACAAAGACTCACATGGTTGTTGAAGGGGGCATGAGTGCGTGGCGACTGGCTGCCAATGACGTGGTGCTGTCGGTGGGCCATGAGAATCCGCGCCTGCCGTTTCGATTCGGATTGGAACAGAACTTTCCCAATCCGTTTAATCCCACGACAGTCATCAGCTATCAACTCTCAGCGATCAGCAATGTGAGGTTAAGTGTGTATGACGTGCTTGGGAGAGAAATTGAAAAACTTGTGAATGCAAAGCTTGGACCGGGAAATCATACAGCGAAGTGGGATGCACAGGGTCATCCAAGCGGCGTTTACTTGCTGCGATTGCTGACCGATCAGAATTCTGAGGCCCTGAAGATGCTTCTGGTGCGATAGCAAATGCAACAAAGGTCAGTTCATCCGATCAATAGATTGGAGTCAATGATCTGATACTTCGAAGTATTGTCATCGATGCGAACCCGTTCACGACAAATCCTCCCCTGTCTTATCATCAATCTGATCTGCACGGCATCTCTGCATCCGCAGGAAATGCGCCTTCAGCGCGGTGACCCACGCGTTTCTCCCGGGAAGGTAGACCACGCTCCGACTGTCCCCTTGACATTCGTCGAGGCCAAGCCGAATTCCAACAATGTTGGCCAATGGAAGAGCTTCAAGAATTGGAATGAGGGACGGGCCGTGGCGGCGGAGAATGACAGTATCGTATGGGTCGGCACCAGCGTTGGCCTTGTGCGATGGAATGTTGTACTCTCCACATTTCAAACCTTCGATGAAACGAACGGGCTCCCCTTTTCGTCAATCTACGCCCTCGAGTTCGACAAAACGAATCGCCTTTGGATTGGTACCAGCCAGGGGATCGCTGTATATGATGGAAGGACTTTTTCTCTCATCGATCACACGAATTCCCAATTGCCAGAGGCCCCCATCTATGAATTGATCATCGACAGCCTTGGCAGGACAATCGCAGCATGCGGTTGGTTTCTAAACGGTGACAGCTGGCAAGAAGGCGGAATATGTGTATTTGATGGTTCAAGGTGGACTACATATACGATTCCATATGTATACACATCGCTGGGTCCTCCTGAAGCAATGATCGAATACAACGACACCATTTGGATTTCGTGGCATTCTCTCTATGTGCTGGCCGGCGGAGAGTTGAAATTGTTTCGTGATTGGCCCTTTTACACACTGAGTTCGTTCGCAGTTGACTATCAGGACAGTTTGTGGGCGGAAACGAGTATGCGGACGGTGAAGTACAGAAACCATCAATGGGTTACTGTTGTAGATCGGGAAAAGGAAATGCTTGGAAACGCCCTCTGGCTTGATATTTGGAACGACCCGAGAGGCGGACTATGGCTCTCGGGAACCAGTTATGGCCCTTATCGTCTCGACATCGATCAGCGAATGGGCGGTGCGTTAGGTATTACCGAGGTTCAGGGATTGCACGGACAATTACTTTCCCATGACGCCATCAATGGCAACATACAGTTCTTTGTTGGTCCCGGCGGACTATTCAAGTTCAACGGTTCACAATGGATGACTTACCGCATTCCTTCTAGTCTGTCCGAAAACATGATCTATGGGCTGGGTTGCGGGCCAATGGGCGAGGTCTATGTTTCGACCCCCTCGTACACTCAACGGACCGACGGAGAAGGTTGGTACACAATTGGCGATGGCACAACAGGAGTAAGAAGCTGGAACAAGGATTTTCGTTTTTCCCGAAGCGGCGCGTTGTTCACGAATCACGGGGATCTCTACTCCAATCGAGATTCGTATTCTGGGTATGTCACGGGACTTGATTTCGATGGATATGGCAACCTCTGGACTACCTACCCCTTAACGAAGTACGAATGGCCAGGACCGAGCAAGACCGTTTTCACGGATTCGGTTGTGGGAATCAATACTCCGCCCGGTTACTATCGGCCGCAATTCATGGACGTTGTAACGGACAGAGACGATCGCGTTTGGGCCGCCAGTTGGTACTTTGGGGCCGTGATGTACGATCACGGTACCTGGCACCTCTTCCCGAGGAGTGATTCAACTCTTCTGAACTACAGCTATGATTTGGTTTTTGCCGACTCGAGAGGCCGCGTATGGTTCGCCACGAACCAATGGTTCCCAAACCGCGGGTTGTCGATGTTCGACGGTAGCAGGTGGAAGATCTTTCATTCAGCGGAGCCGTGGTTTCTCTCTGTCAACGGACTCGCCGAAGATCACTTTGGGAACGTTTGGATCGGAACGAGCGGGGGTCTGCTGAAGTATGACGGATCGACGTTTGAATTCTTTGGCCCCAACAACAGCCCTCTGAAGTCATCCGTCAATGCGGTGACAGTGGATTTCAGAAATAACATTTGGATTGGCACAAATTCCGGCATGCACGTGTACAATCCTTTCGGGCCCGTGGAATTGGGTTACTATTCGTTCTCATTGCCACTTTCCGAGCTTTCCGTGACATCTTCGGGTAGACATGCCAGGGTGTCTTTTACGACCCCGTCGGACGCGCAAGCTCCGGTAAGTTTTCAGCTTGAGCGTGGACGAGGCCCCCATAAGTTCTGGCCGGTGGCGAAAGTCGAGTTTGATACCGCAATCCCGAAAAGCATTGAAATAACTGACACTACAATAATTGTCGGCAGAAATCTCTATCGAATCAAAGAGGTCTACCCGGATGGAAAGGAAAAACACTCATCTCTAATCGTTCAATTTGAGGGCTTGCCATCACAGGTACCGACAAGTTTCAGGATTTCTCAGAACTACCCAAACCCATTTAATAGTGCGACCATCTTTGACATTGATATGCCTGCACCAGGACTTGTGAAGATTCGATTCTTTAATATTCTGGGTGCCGAAGTGAGACCGTCCGTGCAGCAGGAACTCACCGTGGGATACCACAGCTTGCAGGTGAATTTTTCTGAACTCGCGACAGGTGCGTACTTCTATGTCGTAGAAACCTTGGGTCTTCGCAGAGGAGGAAAACTTCTTCTCTTGAAATAGAGTTGATTCCAAAAGGAGACAAGGCAGAGCCCTTGAATACCGTTGAATTTGTATTGCTTCTCACAATTCTGACCGTCGCCAATCTCGTCGTTTCCTGGTACGTTTCCATCAAACCACGACGTTACCATGGTGTCTACAGATTCCTTTCTTTTGAGAGCATTCTCCTCCTTCTCCTCCTCTGCACACCAGTCTGGTTCGTAAATCCATGGAGTTGGAATCAACTCATTTCGTGGGCGATGTTGCTGGCATCGATTCCACTTCCCGTCTACGGATTCCGTGCACTTCATTCCAAGGGGAAGCCGAAGGGACAGTTTGAAGATACAACGGCGCTCGTCACGACGGGAGTTTACCGGCATATTCGCCATCCCCTGTACGCATCGCTCATGCTCCTCGGAACCGGAATCTTCTTCAAAGACATCACTGTTGTTACCTCGTTCTGTGCTGTCGTGAACATCGGGGCGCTTGTCGCTACGGCGAAGACGGAAGAGGGAGAGATGCTCGAGAAGTTTGGGGAAGAGTACAAACGATACATGGAGAGGACGAAAATGTTCGTGCCGTTTGTGATTTAGAGCAGCGGTCAGCTGTGAGCGGTCCTGAAACTTTGCGCCATAGGCGCATCCGCCTTCGGCGGAGAAACCTGAAACCCGGAACAATAATGGGCTCTTTGACGGAGAAAATCATTCAAGGATATGGCTCTCGAAGATCTTCCGGAAATGGAATCCGTAAATCGATAGGGTGATGGCGAGGGGAAAGAGCCTCGGCCGGGTGAAAAGAGACCAGAAGAACAACTTCCAGTAGTGAACCCGCTCTTTTCCGATGACCCCGAGCATGATGATGGATTTCGCCAGCGCCTTCAGGTATCCCGACTGCAGACGGAAGGGCTTCGCATGCGGGAGTTTGTAGTGCTTGAGGAAGTGCTTGACGCGCGCGTAATACTGCTTCGGGGCATAGATGGAGGCCAGGACGGATTTGTAGCCTTTCACAAGTGTATCGTAATTCATAGCCGGAACAAAATTCATTGAGCAGTCCGTGTTGTCCCCGCTCATGACACGAAGAAGCCTCCCCTCTTTCAACAACCGCTGGTAGAGCCGGCTCCCAACCGGAGCATTCAGAAGTCCCACCATAGCCGTTACAATGCCGCTCTCCTGGATGAACTCGACCATTTTCTGGAAGATGGTCACGGGATCGCTGTCGAAACCGACGATGAATCCACCGTTGACCCGCAAGCCGTTTGATTGCAGCCTCTTGACCGAATGAACAAGATTCCTGTTCTTGTTGGGAATCTTTTTGCATTCAACCAGACTTTCCTCATGCGGTGATTCGATCCCCACAAACACCGCATCGAAGCCCGCTTTTCTCATGAGATGCATCAACTCCTCGTCGTCCGCCAGATTGATGGAAGCTTCGGTCGAAAGATTGAAAGGACGCCTGTGGTCTTCCATCCAGCTAATGAGAGCAGGAAGAATTTCTTTCTTCAACTTTCCTTTGTTTCCGATAAAATTGTCATCCACGAGAAACACGTCGTTCCTCCAGCCGGACGAGTAGATATGATCGAATTCGTTGAGAAACTGAGGAACCGCCTTCGTTCTCGGAACGCGGCCATTGAGAACCGTGATGTCGCAGAACTCACAGTCGTACGGACAGCCGCGGGAATATTGAATATTGAGCGATGAATAGTGTTTCAGACGAGCGAGATTCCAGAGGGGAACGGGCGTTGTCGTGACATCGGCCCACGCACTGGTCGTATAAAGATGCCGGGGGGTTCCCGTCCGAAGATCGTGCAGAAACATCGGAAGAGTTATTTCTGCCTCGTTCAACACAAGGTAATCGACGTCTTCAAACTCGTCCGACCGGGCCGTGAACAAGGGGCCACCTGCCACGATCTTTTTCCCAAGCGAGTGCGCGCGCTCGATGATCATTCTGGCGGACTCTTCCTGGATGGACATTCCGCCAAGGAATACCAGATCGGACCACAGGATGTCTGCGTCTGTCAGGGCCTGGACATTCAGGTCAACGAGCCGTTTGTTCCAGTCCGTTGGAAGCATCGCCGCAACTGTGAGAAGGCCGAGAGGCGGGAAGGAGGCCTTTTTTGAAACGAATTTCAGGGCGTGCTTGAAGCTCCAGAATGTGTCGGGATAGACCGGATTGACGAGGAGAATGTTCATGGAACTCCTTGGCTGAATGTTAAAAGCCAATCCCTTCCTTTCTCCCTTAGAAAGAGAGGAGAGAGAGGGATGAGGACACTGCAATGTGGATTCTAGCGCCGGAATTCAAGGAGGGTGGGAGGCGTGGAGAAGCTTTGAAGAATTCGGGGTGCTTAGTTAAAAGATAAGAGTTCCGGCGAGAAAGGCAAATAGGTCCGGTAGCCCATTGTCGGCACCGCTTCTCTTGACAACACTCCCCCTCATTGTTACATTGTGACGAGTCACATCTGAGTGGGGTGGATGGGACTCGATTTCCTTCCTCTATGACACGCCGTTTGAAAGGCGGGGAAAGATGAAAACGCGTGTTCTGTCATTGGTGTTCCTCTTTTACTTTCCTTGAGATGAATCATGATCTTTTTCCACCCATCCAGGAATCTCTTCATGACGTGACGTATGGAAACGACCCCGATACGAGCGGACAACGACGCTGTCGACATTCGCAACCTGTACCGCATGCCCTGGAAGACAAGTGACAACGCCATGGCCTGGCTTGAGCCCACACGCAAGTGCAACATGACATGCGACGCATGCTTTGCGATCAACGATCCCCTGAGTCAAAAACCGTTGGAACAAATCGAACAGGAACTTGAAACGCTCCTCCGCATTCGCAAATGCGACGCCATCCTCATTGCAGGCGGCGAGCCGCTTACCCATCCCCGCATTGTCGAAGTCGTCCGGATGGTGAAGAAGAGGAACGTCAAGCCTCAAATCGTCACAAACGGATTGGACCTCAGTCGGGAGCTTCTCCACGACCTCCGGCTCAACGGCGCTTATGGAATCACCTTCCACGTCGACAGCCATCAATCGCGACCGGAATGGAGGGGAAAGAACGAGCTGGAACTGAATGAGCTTCGGCAGCGCTATGCGGATATGACAAGGTCGGAGGGCGGCCTTGTCTGCGGATTCAATACCACTATTTTCCCCGATACACTCCAGTATGTTCCGGACATTGTCTCGTGGACCAGCAGGAACATCCGTGACGTCAGCGTCATGACTCTGATTGCTGTCAGGATGCTAAGCCCCGCGACGCCGTTTGACTACTATGCGGGAGGCCGCAGGATCGACCTGGCTCAAATGGGATTCTTTTCCGAGAATCGCTATGAAAACCTCACAACGCTCGATTTGTACCGCGAGGTGAGAAAAGCACTCCCCGACTTCAGGTTCTGTTCCTTCATCGGCGGCACAACACTGCCACAGTCATTGAAATGGGGCATGGCGGGCCGCATCGGGTCGAACCGCGAGGCTTTCGGCAACATTGGACCGGCCACCATGGAGCTAATGCAGAATGCATATCATTTGTGGAATGGCTGCTTTCTTGCATACGGAAAACCCTCGCTGAGCAAGAAGGCAAAACTCCTCTTCTTGTTCAGCTTCTTTGATCGAGAGTTGAGGACGACAATGAAGAACTATTTCCGGGCTGTGCTTCGCCAGCCATCCCGCTTGTTTGAAAAGCTCTCGATACAGACCATCAGCCTCCTCCAGCCAATCGACATTCTTCCAAACGGAGAACAGGATCATTGCGACGGATGTCCCAATGGAACTGTCTGGAAGGACCGGGTGGTACCGGCATGCCAGCTGGACAATTACCTCAAGTTCAGCGGACCGGTGACCATGGCGCCAAGAATCCAGAACCAAACGGTGTAGCGATGGCTCCAACGGTTCTGCTGACGACGATTCACCAGCCTCTGGGTGTCGACAACGAAACCTGCACGAAGAACATCCAGGCGGAGATGTATCATGCGCAAGTGACTCTGCGACAGGGACCGTTCAGCATTCGCGCCATCTGTACCGGATGGGGATTAGATTTCATTGCGGAGAATCTTCTCGCCCCTGTAACAGTTCTGCACTATCCAACTCTCAAACAGCTGGAAAAAGAGCTAGGGAAGGGATATGACTTCATCGGCATCGGATTCAGTATGTGCACGTTTCCGAAGGCACAGGAAATTTGCCGAGTGGTCCGCCGGGAAGCACCAAAAACAAAGATTGTGCTGGGGGGGTACGGAACAGTCCTCGAAGAATGCGACCGCCATGCAGATTTCGTTTGTCGGGAAGAGGGTGTTAACTACTTCAAGCGGTTGCTCGGAGAAAGGGAAATCACCGCATTCAGACTTCCCACCATCACGCGCCAGTTGAGCGTTCTCTCGATCTCCACGGGAACCTCCCTCGTGGTTCCAACCGGTCTTGGATGTTCGCGGGGATGCGATTTTTGCTGCACGAGCCATTTCTTCAAGCGCACCTATCATCCGCTGGTGAAGAGCGGCAAAGAGATCCATGATTTCATCTGTTCGGCCGATTTTGGAAAAGCCACGTCCAGGGACGTCGGCATTATCGACGAAGACTTTCTCATGGATCGGCGCCGTTCGATGGAAATGGCCGAGTGGAATGCGCGGGAACTCGAGAAGCCGATACTCTTTTCGTGTCTGACCTCTCTCAAGAGCCTTTCTCAGTACAAAACGGAAGAGCTGCTTTCAATGGGACTCGCAGGCGTGTGGGTAGGGATAGAATCGAACCGGGCCACATATACAAAATTGAAGGATATCGACGTTCCCCACGCCATTCACAAACTGAAGAAAGCCGGGATCAGCGTTTTGACATCAATGATCATTGGGTACGACTGGCATGACGAGAAAGGCATAGAGGACGATTTTCAGTATCTGCTTTCGATCCAACCGACGCTTTCCCAGCTCATGATCTATAGTCCGTGCCCGCAAACGCCGTTGTACGAAGAGATGCGAAAACAGAACAGGCTTCTTCAGGTTCCGCACAAGTACCATGACGGATTTCATGTCCTCTTCAAGCATCCCCATTTTTCTCCCTTTGAACTGGAATCACTCATTCTTCGTTTATTCGAACGAGAGTATGAAGAACTCGGACCGTGCATTTTTCGAGTCCTGGAGGTGCAACTGAACGGATATGAAACACACAAGGAGAGCCCTGTCCCGCTCTTGCGGCGCAGAGCCCTTGAACACCGCCGCATGTGCCGGCGATTCCATCCTCTGATGAGCCTGGGAATTGCCAAGGCACCATCTCAACGCGTGCGTGAGTATCTCGTAACACTTCGAGACCGGATCGAGGCTTCCATGTCCATCCCCCTTCACGAGCGGTCGAAAAGCATCGTCGTTCCCCTTTTGTATCATTACACGCGGCTGCGCGACGCTTTAAACCCTTATCGCCAGCCCCGTGTAGAGGTTCATCGCTACCGCTTTTCATAATCATGGGGATTACCTCATGACACTTGTCGTACATCCGGTTGGAACAAGAGCGCAGATGAAGGAATTCATCTTTCTGCCGGAGAAACTACACACGGGTCATGCGGGATGGGTGCCCCCTATCTATTCGGACGACAGGAAGACATTTGATTCTCGTCGTAATCTGGCACATCGGTATTGCGACAGCATGCTCGCGCTTGCGTACTCAAACGGCGAAGCGGTCGGAAGGATCGCCGGAGTCATCAATCGACGTTACAATACCCATTGGCGGAGAAGCGATGCCCGATTTGGTTATCTTGAATGCATTGAAGACGAAACAGTCGCGGCAGCGTTGTTACGAAGCGTTGAAGAGTGGGCTCGCGGGCGCGGCATGCAAAGAATTGTCGGGCCGCAAGGATTCACGGAAGAAGATCCGGAAGGCTTCCTTTTGGATGGGTTCGAGTATCCTCCCAACCTCGCTACCTACTACAACTACCCGTTTCTTCCGCCCATGGTTGAACGACAGGGATATACAAAGGAAGTGGATTATGTTGTGTATAAGGTCATTCTCGAACATGCGCTGACGGAAGCCTATAAGTCGTTGTACGAAAGAGCCTGTCGGCACAAGGAATTTACGCTCATCGAATTCAGCCGACAAAGAGAGATCAGGCCGTACATTCGGCCCATGTTTCGACTCATGAACGAGTGCTTCGAGGCGATTTATGGATATTCTGAGCTGGATGAATCCGAGATGGATCAGCTTGCCGGGCGGTACTTGCCTGTTGTCGATCCCCGCTTCATCAAGCTCGTGGCGGATCAGCAGGGTGAGATCATTGGCTTCATGATTGGAATTCCAAGCCTTGCCGAAGGAATCCGGAAAGCACGGGGCCGCCTTTTTCCGTTCGGCGCGTTCAAGATCTTGAGATCCAGGAGGCTGACCGAGAAAATCGACGCATACCTCGGCGGTGTCAAAGAAGGCTATCGCGGCAAGGGAGTCGACGTCTTGTTGGGTTACCGATTCATGAAATCTGCCCTTGATGCCGGATTCGAATACATGGACAGCCATCATGAGCTCGAAACGAACACCCTCATGAGAGCGGAGATGGAGAGAGTTGGCGGGACAGTCTACAAACGATTTCGAATCTTTCAGAAAAGCCTCCAATGAGTTCTGACCCCATCCGAGGCAAGTACACGATCATCGCACTCTGGTTCTATGTTGGTTGGGTCATCGTCTTTATTCTCGAAGGATTGCTGGCTCAAACGCTCTCGACCCGGGACCTCACCTCTTCCTTGGACAGGCAAATCCCCCTGGTACCTCTGTTTGTCTGGTTCTATGTCCTCTGCTATGTATTTCCGTTTATTCTCATTCCGATGACAACCAACTGGCACCGTTTCAATATTGCTTTCCTCAGCATTGCCCTCTGTACCCTCATTGGCTTCATTGGCCACATTGGCCTTCCCATTGCATTTCCAAAACCACAGCCCGGGGGGAACTCCCTTTCGGAACAGCTTGTGCGGTACATCCATTCGCACGATTTTCTGCCCGGGGCTCAGAACTTTCCCAGCCTTCATGTCGCAATCACGTGGACCGTCTTTTTTGCGTGCCTCCGTCAGGGGCGGCCAAAGCTCCTGGAGGGGATCCTCCTTATCGCTACCCTGCTCATCATTGCATCGACAGTCCTGATCAAGCAACATCTCTTTATTGATCTGATTGGAGGAACTGCCGTCGGATTTCTGATATGGTGGGTTACAAGCAGGACTTATGAGAGGCTGATCGGCGATTCGGACCAGCCGTTGAACGCTCTGCGATTTTCGGCTCGGAAGATGGTCCCGGCCCTCACGGCGTGCGTTGTCGTTCTTCTGATTGTCATTGGAGCGCAGCTGATTTGATTTGTATGAGGACGCGGCACTTGCATCCTATCGTCCCCTCCCCTAAATTCCTCAACCCCCGTGTTCCATCTGAAATCCCAATGTACGGCAAGGAGAGAGCCACGCATCATGGCCTCATTACACATAAGGCTGAACAAGGGCTGATGGTCCTTCGAAAGGCGAAGCAAACAGGGCGGTTGGACACAAGGTGAACACGAAAACTCCGTTGGGGAGATGGGATGAGAATCAAAGCCATAATCTTTGGGGCCACGGGGATGGTTGGCGAGGGCGTTCTCCATGAGGCGCTCAACAACCTTTCCGTGGAATCGATCCTCGTGATCGGCCGCAGATCGTGCGGCGTGAGACACCAGAAACTGAGTGAAATCCTGCATCAGGATTTTTATGATTATGCATCGCTTGCGAATCGTCTGACCGGATACAATGCGTGCTTCTTCTGCCTCGGTGTAACATCCGTAGGCAAGACCGAGGAGGAGTACCGCCGGCTCACCTATGACCTGACCATGGCGGCTGCGAGGACATTATCCCGGCTCAACGCGGAAATGGTCTTCTGCTATGTATCCGGATTGGGGACCGACAGTTCTGAGCATGGCCGAAGCATGTGGGCCCGCGTGAAGGGGAAAACCGAAAACGACCTCATGAAGCTTCCGTTCAAGGCTGTCTACGCATTCAGGCCGGGGTTCATAAGACCCATACCCGGACTCAAGAATGCTATAGCCCTTGCCAAGATTCTGGCACCACTCTATCCAATCCTGAGGATCCTTTTTCCCAAATACGTCTGCACGCTCGAGGATGTCGGCCGCTCAATGATGCGTGTTGCCGAGGGGGGTTTTCCTCTCAGAATTCTCGGGTGCACGGATATTACTCAACTGGCGCGAACGTCACCTCGGACAGAGTGAGATTTGTCTCATGTGGAAGTCAATGCTTTCCATCGCCATCCTCATTTTTCCCCCGTGGATCTCAGGCCAAGAGAATCTTCGGGGGGACTATCTTGGCCAGAAGCCGCCTGGAATGATTCCAGCCATTTTTGCACCGGGAGTTATCAGCACGGATTCGATCGAGCACAGCTCCCCTGCTTTCTCTCCCGAGGGTAACCTAGTCCTGTGGTCGCCGGTGAAGCGCAACGCATATCCGAACAGCTTTCTTCTCGAAATGCGAAGAGAAGACGGCAAGTGGAAGGGACCCACCCGGCCATCCTTCGCAGATTCATCCAACGACGATATCTATCCGGTTTTTTCGTCTGACGGAACCACGCTCTTCTTCAGCTCCCGAAGACCGTTGCGGTCCGGCGGTCAACCGAGATTAAGCAGTGAAGGCTTGAGGATATGGGTCGTTGAACGGAAAGGCGACAGCTGGGGAATTCCGGCCCCTCTGGACACGTCTGTCTCATTCGGCCAGGAATATGCCCATTCGACCTCTGAAAACGGAACACTCTACTTTTCCTCGAATCGTCCGGGAGGCAAGGGATCACTGGATCTTTATCGCTCCCTTTTTGTCCACGGGAAATACCAGCCTCCGGAGCCGCTTGGCAATGAAATCAACACCTCCGGATACGAAGATGGCCCGCTCATCGCCCCAGACGAAAGCTATTTGATCTTTGAATCCAGCCGAGCCGGCGGAATCGAAGGGAGCATCGATCTTTACATTTGTTACCGGAGGGGCGACGGTTCGTGGAGTCCGCCGAGAAACCTGGGATCTGAGATCAACTCGAAGTACTCCGAGAGATTTGCCCGATTCTCACCTGACGGCAGGTATTTCTTCTTTGGTTCCACGAGGCGCGGACTTTACGATGTTTACTGGATCGATGCGACGACGATCTCGAAGCAAGCCGATCCGGGGGATTGAGCATTTCAGAGTTTAGATTTTTGATTGTAGATTGTGACATCTGACCGCGTTTTTCACCTCAAAAGCATAAAGAGATGAACAGACTACTTCCGA
>DATDRF010000070.1:0-2655 GCA_035291905.1 Bacteroidota bacterium | reverse complement strand
GAAGCGTCCCGTCATTGAGAAGATCGGGAATCTGGACGAACAATTCTTCATGTACGGCGAGGATGTGGATTGGTGTTTGCGGGTGTGCAAGGCAGGATTTCGGCTGGGTTATGAACCGAAGGCAAAAATATGGCACAAACTTTCGGTGAGCGCGGGGGGACATTTTTCCTGGTATAAGAATTGGAACAAATTGAAGAGCACTATTCGACTGGTTGCGCGTTATGCGAGTCCTCTTCAATGGGCAGTGATTCCTTTTGTGTTGCCAATCCATTTTCTTTTTCAAGTGGGAAGAATGCTCCTCCGTCCACGTTCGCAGTAACCAGTGCCATTCATGGTGCGGGCACTGTGACTACCCGCGCACGTCTTTCCGTTACGTGGCAGGCAACTTGAATTTTCAGAAAAGGCCCCCAGAGAATATGGAAATCCGGTCCCAGACACTTGCACGGAACACCTTGCTCAATTTCATAGGGCAGGTTTTGCCGTTGCTGGCGGGATTGGTTGCTTTGCCGCTCATCATTCACGGGCTGGGAACTGACCGCTTCGGAATTCTTTCCCTCGCTTGGGTCATTCTTGGATATTTCTCAGTTTTTGACCTTGGATTAGGCCGGGCAACGACCAAATACGTTGCAGAGGCTCTGGGAATTGGGAACGAAGATCAGGTCCCGGGCATTGTTTGGACCGCGGTAACCGTTCAGGGGATTCTCGGAGCGGCAGGTTCTCTGATTGTTCTCGCCGTGACGCCGGTTATTGTAGAGAGAATTCTGAACATTCCGGCGGGATTGATTGAAGAGACCAAGGAGACATTCTCCTTACTCGCGATTTCCGTCCCCCTGATCCTGGTTTCCAGTTCATTCTCCGGGGCATTGGAGGCAGCTCAAAAATTCGATCTCGTAAACGCAGTTCGAGTTCCGTCCAGTCTTCTTTCCTTTCTGATTCCCCTTCTGGGTCTTGCGCTCGGATATCGTCTTCCCGGGATTGTACTTCTCATCGCGTTATCGAGATGCCTATCCCTGATTGCCTTGGTGATGCTTGCGCTGCGGGTCTTCCCTGCATTACATAAGTACTCCACCCACGTGTCTCTCTTCATGAAGCTGTTGAAATTCGGCGGATGGGTCAGCGTGTCGAGCATCGCGGGCCCGGTGATCAATTATCTCGACCGTTTTCTCATAGGGTCATTCCTCACTATGACCACCGTTGCGTACTATTCCGCTCCGTTCGATATTATGACCCGGATTTGGATCATTCCGGGGAGTCTTGTCATGACTCTTTTTCCCGCGTTCAGTGCTCTTGGCATGGCACGTAAAGAGGATCTGCAAGCCGTTTTTGTGCGATCCATCAAGTATTTGCTCCTAAGCACCGGACCCATAATTCTCGTATTGATGGTTTTTTCGAGCCAGCTTCTTGATCTATGGCTGGGAGCCGACTTTGCGCAACAGAGCTCTTTCACTTTTCAAATTCTCCTGTTGGGTGCATTCATCGGGTTGCTTGCGCCGGTGTCAGGTGCTCTGCTGCAAGGATTGGGACGCCCTGAACTGCTATCGAAACTTTACCTGATAGAAATACCGCTCAACGTGGTCGTTGTGTGGATTCTGGTGCAGAAGATGGGAATCGTGGGTGCAGCCATTTCTTTTGCTGTGCGCGCAGCAATAGAAACCGTCATACTTTTCTTCCTCTCTTCGAAGTTGCTTTCCTTCCGTTTTCACTTTGCCCTGGATAACGGGCTTGCACGGGCTGTTGTGATGCTTGGATTCCTTGCTGTGCTTCTGTTGATGGTGTCATTGACGAAAGTCATTATTCTGCAGATCAGCCTCGTTATTGCGCTGATCCTGACGTTTATGTTCATGGCGTGGGCCTATGTCTTTGATGAAAAGGACAAGAAGATTTTTGCCTCAATGACCGAAAAGTTGTTATCACTCATGAGAATAGCTCGAGGTTAGAAAATGCTGAAACGCAATCTCGTCAAATTCGTGTTCCTCGTGAACAGTTATCTCAAGAGAAGCGGAATAGGTAGATCCGCCTTGGTGCGATACCTGAGAAAGGGTGTATATAGACTTCTCATGAGAATCGTTGCGCCCGACGACGTGTATTTGACGAGAAGCAATGATATTCAAATGTACGTTTACACGAACACAGTGAGTTTCCATGACTATGTTCTCCAATCCTACGAACCTTATACTACAGAACTCTTCAAACAGGCCGTAAAGCCAAGGGCGGTTGTTGTTGATATCGGGGCTCAGTTCGGTTACTTTTCCCTTATCGCTGCAAAGCTCGCCGGATCTCAAGGAAGGGTCTACTCTTTCGAACCTTCCGCTTCAAACTTCAAGCTTCTGAAGGACAACATACGACTGAACAATATTGACAATATCACTCCCTTTCAGAAGGCTGTCGGAGAAAGCTCCTCCGTCGTAACTCTTTTCATTTATCAGGGGTCTGACTCCCATGGCATGTATCCCCGTCCAGACACCCCTGTCAAGGAGCGTGTGGAGATTGAGTGTGTTGCTCTCGATCAGTTTCTCCCGCATGAAACCACGGACATTGTCAAAATAGACATCGAGGGCCACGAACCTTATGCTTTGGCAGGTATGAAACACCTGATCTCAAGGAACAAGCATCTGATCCTGTTCACAGAACTTGTCCCTGGATTTCTGCGTCAGG
>DATDRF010000069.1:0-4518 GCA_035291905.1 Bacteroidota bacterium | reverse complement strand
GCCTGCCGCATGCCAGAATATTTTCGCCTCATTGTAGAGCCGCCGCAGCACCGTGTGCGTCTCATTGACATGGAAAAAGACGGGGAAGCCCTCATTCGCACGGCGCAGTTCCTTCAAGAAGGTCGTTGAGTCGGCATCGTTCGAACAGCTTCCGACAACATGATACTCCCATCCCTTCAACGCCGATGAGCTGAGAGAACGGAAGGTCTTTGTCAGAATGTCGTACCTCTTGTCATTGTATAATCCCCGGAAAAATCTTCCGGCGCTCAGAACAATATTACGCTTGCGCATGTTCTTGAGAAGGAGGTCCTGGATGGGGGGATTGAGGATCGCGGAGCGGATTCCGAAATTCCGGAGCAGAGTATCGTGGACAAACCGGGAATACACGATTGTAAGGTCGACGGTCGATCGAGCCGAAAACATCAGACGATGACGGGCAATATCTTTGAGCCCTTCGCGTAGTTCGCCCGTCAATAATCTCGCAGCAACTCGCAGAGGTGTAATGCTTGGATAGGGAATCTGAAGCAACAGGACCGTCTTCCGCGCATGCGAGCGAATGTGCTGAAAATTCGACATGTAGACCAAGAGGTCCGCACCCGCAGAATGTCGGGCGATGCCTCTCGTCCCGTCTGATACGTGCTCCATCCCGACTTTCGAGAGAGAAATGCCGAAATACTGTTCCAGACTTTCCTTCGAAATCGCCTCGGTTGTCAGGAGCGTAACGGACGTCGCAGGGATCGATGCCAGGGCTGAGGCGAGTTGAGCCATGTATTTCTCACCTCCGCCCAGGGTGTGCCAGTAGGGGCTGTAAATGTGCACATGCGTCATTGCTTCAGCCAAGGATTTCGTCAAGATGCCCCCTGCCGTTTTTTCCGGTGTGGTTTCGGAGTCCGTCGATGAGTCCCCGCCACGCGGCACGCGTTGCCTGCATGTTCCGCTGTTTAAGAAGGAGACGCACAAACTGGCGCACATAGAAATACGTCAGCTGCGGAATATACGGAATCCATCGGGTCGGGCCGCTCCGCTTCCGGAGGAAGAGAAGCTTGTTCCTGAGGTTGAAATAGATGTACAGCGGGCTGTCCCAGGCGGTCGACGACGACACCTTGTGATGAATGACGGCACGCGGCTGGTAGAGGATTGAGTATCCCTTGTCTCGTGCACGGATGCAGAAATCAACATCTTCAAGATAGGTGAAAAAATCCTCATCAAGCAATCCTATCTGCTCAAAGACTTCCCGCCGCGCGAGGAGACAGCAGCCCGTAATGAAATCGCAGGGATGCATGGTGTCGAATGATCCGTCGTCGGCCATTCCAATCCCCTCATGCCTGCCAAAGCCGGAGTTACGATTGAACTTTCCTCCTCCGAACCAGATTGTGCCGGGCTGATTGAAATACAGAATCTTGCCGCCTGTTATTCCCGCGTCGGGATTTTGCTCCATCGTGTTCACCAGAGCCTCAAGGGCCTTCTTGTCGACGACGGTATCGTTGTTGAGAAGCAGCACATACCTGCTTCCGCTTTCGAGCGCGCGTCGGATCCCGACGTTGTTTCCCCCTGCAAAGCCAAGGTTCTCAGTATTGCTGATGAGATGAAGATCGGGGTGCGCGTTGCGAATCTGTTGAACCGACCCATCGTTGGATGCGTTGTCGACCACGATAATGTCGATATCACGGAGTGAACTTGCGCGCAATGAATTGATGCACTCAAGGGTGTCGCCGAATCTTTTGTAGTTGACGAGGACGACTGAAAGAAGTGCCATGGTCATGCCGGGAAGAGCATGTCGAATCTGTGGACGAGAGTCCTCATCGTGCGAGCACCGATTGATAATGGCCCCGCATCTGTTCTGAGACATGTTGGGCATTGAACAGAGTCTGCACCCTCGAGCGGGCGCGTTTTCCGAGGCGGGCGAGCTTGTTCCTGTCTCCGGCCAGCTCTGCGATGGCGTGGCCGAGCGAAACAAAGTCGTTCGGCGCTACGAGCACCCCTGCCTTCCCAACCACCTCGGGGATCGATCCGCTGGTTGTGGAAATCACTGCCTTTCCGCACGCCATACTTTCGACCAGAACATAGCCGAATTGCTCCTGCCACCGGGGAACAGGGATGCTGGGGAGCACAAAGATATCGGCAAGGTTATGAATGGCCGGCATTTCTGAATATGAGCGGCTGCCGAGAAAAGTCACGTACGGCTCTATGCGGAGGTTGCCGATCAGCCTCTTCATAGCGTCATGTTCCGGTCCTTTGCCTGCTATGAGCAGCCGCATCCTCTTTGATGGACCGGTTTGGCGAAGGACGTGATGAAATGCATACAAGAGGTCAAACACACCTTTCTGTTTTGACAGATTTCCCACAAACAAGACAATCGTGTCGTCCGGCTGACAGCCAAACCCGCCCAGAAGATCGGTCTGTCTCTTCCGAGGTGCGAAGTGGTTCGTATCGACACCGGGGAATTGGACGTGGACCTTCTCTTCCGGGGCGCCTTCGAGGATGAGGACCTCGCGGGCGCGATTTGACGTGGCGAGAAAAAGATCCGCATTCGAGAAAATCTTCCTCTTGTTTCTCAACATTCTCGGCGCATGATAGAGAAACGGGATATTCTCCCAGACGGTCACCACAAGCTTCCACCGTTCGTTCGCCCGTACCTGTGCTGCCTGATACGTACAATAGTAAGCCGTCTCGGCGCTGTGAACGACGTCGAAGTCCTTGAGAGCTCTGCCGAGGCCGACAAGATCGTGGTAATCTCCGACAAACGCCGACATGATACTGCGAAGCGCACGAGCTCGGAGCGTTTGGCCCACAGAGAGGAGCTTTTTCACCTCAAAGGGAATTTCGGAAACACGGAAGTTGTGCCCATAACTTGTAAAGCCTACGAGCTCAAATTCATCCCGTAGAGGATTGAAATTCTGCATCTCCCAGTTGTTGAGATTCGGGCCGCGGACGAGGGCAATCTTTTTTTTCATAAGCCAGCCGATTTCCAGGTATCCTTTGCGCGGTTCAAAACGCGAAGCAGGCGTTTCGCCGCAGACGGCAATGTCCAGAATTCCATAATGACTTTTCTTGCGTGTGCACTCAGGGATCGCCGTTTCTTCTCGCTGAGAAGAAGCACGTTGACGGCTTCGGAAAACTCTTTTTCGTCGCGTTCGGTGAGAAATCCGGTCTCATCATGGATTACCGACTCTCTCACGCCCCCCTCTCTCACTGCAATAACGGGGGTGCCGCACGCCATGGCTTCCAAGGGGGCTAGTCCAAACGGTTCAAGATAAGGAGCGTACAGGAAAAGCCTGGCTCCATTATAGAGCTCCACCAGCTCAGAATCAGAGACAAATGTCTTTATGCTCAGATCGACGCCTACCCTTGCAGCGAGGCTTTCAAGATAGGACTTCATGGACTGATTGTCGCTGTTGGAGACGATGATGAGGGGGGGGCGAAGAGTTCTTCTTACTTGAGCGAGGGAACGGATGATAAAATCGAATCCCTTCAATCGGCTCAAGGCCCCCACGGAGAGGACATAACCTCCACGCTGAAGCCGCAGTGGATGAAAGATATCGCTGTCAACACCGAGGTAGGATACATACGAGTCTGCGCCGTAGGCCCTGAGGATGTTTTCCCTTGAAAAACACGAGTTTGCAGCGATCATCTTTGCATAGGACGCGTTTTCACAATCAATCCTGGTTAGACGGGTTCTGGAATAACTCCGACGCATCGTCTTCCACAGATTGGATGCATCAGCATCGACGAGTCTCGTAAAGATACGCTCGCTGAAGCGCAACGGTTGTTGACAATAGTACACATGGGGTTTGAGGAGGTACTTAAGAATGAACGGCGACATTGTGTATTGGTCCTGCTCCACGAAGACAACATCGTAGTTGCCATTATTGATGGCCTGTGCGAGTTGCTTCTGTACGTTCTCAAGATCCGACAATGAAATGGCAAATCCGGGGAGCGGGGGTACATACTTCGTGATGGACGCTGCAATTCCCAAGGGTGTTGTACGAACTGGCAAGACAACGAACCGTCTTACGAGTTGATCCAACTGGAAGAACTTCTGTTCGCCTGTCGAAGGAAGGAAAACATCGACATTATGGCCGGCCTGTTTCAAGCATTTGATGTGGCCGTAGAGTGCCCGCAGCGCTCCGCCGGTGGGAAGATTATGAAAGACGGCGATATTCATGATTCCTTCTGTTTGCTGCGATCAGAAGGTACTTTCGTGGCTTTCATGTCAATTGTCCTTGACGCAATAGAGGTTCGCATGCCAAAATGCGTCCTGCTTCTCAACAAGACTTCTTTCCACAGGTACGAGTCGTCGCCTGTCTTCGTCGATGAGACGAATCTGGAATCCGAGGGCTTCGATCTGATCGAGGTAGGTTTGACATTCTACCCCGGCCTGACGCAGAAATCCAGGGACAAGTTCTGTGAACAGGATCAGATGCTTGTTCCTTGAGATCAGGTGTTTCATACCTGCCAAAGCATAAGGTTCGTGGCCCTCGATGTCTATTTTGACAATGTCCGTGGTTTCATGCGGGA
>DATDRF010000068.1:0-2362 GCA_035291905.1 Bacteroidota bacterium | reverse complement strand
CCCATTCCGGGTATGGTTTTCGGGTGGCAGGTATTTGCAGTATATGCCTTTGAACTTCGCCTTTATCGGATCGGCGATTACCGGTCCGTTTCCCGTTTCCATCAAGATCAGGCCCGAGACCTCGACTCATCTTGAAGTGGGAGGGGGATATTCGGCGGGAGATTTGCTCGATTTGGAATTGTCGGGATATCTCAAGCTTTCTAGCGATGTGCCGTTGTTTGTGAAAATCTTTTCAGCGACGATCGGTCAGCTGACCAACAATTGGACCGGCGAATCCACCGATACCCGGTCGAAGGGGTTGGAATTGCGCGCGCGGATGAGGAGGATTCCCGGAATTTCTTCCGAGCTGAGCTATTCTTTTTCTGCAATGGATGTGAAGTATCCGGCGACCAACAGTCTGACGCGATCAAGCGCGTCGGGCGAATATTACGTTTCGGAATTCAATCAGCCGCACAGATTTCGGGCTCTTGTTGACTATTCGTTGGTCGGGGATGTGGAGGCGGAATCGTTTGGAGCAACGCTATTTGCCAACATCATGAGCGGCCACAGTTACACGCCGATTCTCGAACCCTCGAGCCTTGGTACGGCAACGCCGTGGAACATAGGAGTCATGCCACTTACCGACCGGCGTAGGTCTGTTCCTTCCGGCGACGTCGGGAGTGCAACGACCGCCTGGAATTGGAGCCTGGACATTCAGCTTCGGACAGGATTTCAGCTGGGGAGTATGAACATCGGCGTTTATGCAGTGGTGGTGAATCTGCTGAACAAGAAGAATGTTCTGAATGTCTATCCCCAGACGGGCCATGCCGATGATGACGGCTGGCTTGGCTCACCGTACTCCGCCTCGTACAGGAGTATTCAGAATTACGAGGCATTCTACCGGGCGATTAATCTGGATAATCGGTGGGCGTATGGGACGTATGCAGGTGGAGATATCTACGGATCTCCGCGACAGTTTTGGTTAGGTGTTAAGGTTGGGGGGTAGATTCGAAGTTCCGTCTTTCGTTTAGCAGCGGTGGAGGCTCAACGCTCGTGCTGATTCTTTATCCCCTCAATGGGGATTAAGATCCGCTGAAGGGCTTGTAGCCCGTGGTTTTCAACCACGGGCGTGGCTCACGCGATTGCATATTCCTGGGATTTATCCCTGGACGTGGCCCAGCGGCCTCGCTTTCCCACCACG
Organism: Bacteroidota bacterium; assembly: GCA_035291905.1. Taxonomy (GTDB): domain Bacteria; phylum Bacteroidota; class Ignavibacteria; order UBA10030; family UBA10030; genus JACPLA01. Next base: position 1,182 of record DATDRF010000068.1, on the reverse strand, counting down.
GCCTCACCTGTTCGATCGGGGATCGCCTGCCCGCCTCGAATGGGTGGAATGAGGCAGGCGGGGACTCTACAACGGCCCGCCGGCTATCTCCCCGGTCTATACACAAAGAGAAGGCCTGCCCGCATGTTTTGTGGCGGGGGAAGACATTCAAAGGCCTGCCTGCGGTAGGCAGGGGATGAGTTCGCGAGGTTCCACCTCGAGGTCCGCAATCAGCGGGTGTTGATTCTTTCTCCTTTATTCTTGATTCTTCCTTCTGAGTATCACCAAGCGTCGTTTCCCGAGAGCTCTCATGAAGACCCTCACGCTCATCCTTTTTCCTCTTCTCCTTTCCTCGGCTTTCTCGCAAACTCCTGCCGAGGCAAATCTCGACTTTGAACGAAGCGATGGGAAGTGGGGGCCAGGATGGCAGAAATGGGGGAGAGGCTACTCTCTGTCGGTCGATTCGGCCATACAGTACGCCGGAAAGTACTCCGTAAGAATCTCAGCGGATTCGGGACGAACCAAAGGGAACTTCGGGTGCGCCGTGACGGCTCTGAAGGCTTCGTTTAGCGGCTCTGCGATTGAGCTGCGCGGATATCTGAAGCTCGAAGGCGTGAGCGACGGCAAGGCGGGACTCTTCATGAGGACCGACGGGGCTGCTGGAATGGTGGGGATCGTGGATGTGACCGAAACGGGAACGGAAGGAACGGTGGACTGGAAACAGTATTCGGTCTCTCTCACGCTGCAGGGTGTCGCCCGCATCTGGGTTGGGGCGTTGAATTCCGGAACCGGTACCCTCTGGGCGGATAATCTGGAAGTCTTCATCGACGGGCGCCCGGCGGCCGAAATGATGAAGACCTCTCCGGCCGACGAGGACCGTCAGTTCGACAAAGGATCGGGGATCAAGATGTTGGGCATCTCGCCGGACACCATCAGTAATCTCGTGGTGCTCGGAAAAGTGTGGGGATTCCTCAAGTATCACCACACCGCCGTCGCAGAAGGGAAATACAACTGGGACTACGAGCTGTTCCGCATTCTTCCGCGTTATCTGAAGGCTCGCTCGAAAAACCGGCGCAATGCGGTGCTTGCCGGCTGGGTTGACACCCTGAGCGGCGCGCGACGAGTTGCGGGCGGTGAGCCGTCGAAGCTCGATTCCGCTGGTGCGAAGATGTTTCCGGATCTGAACTGGATCGGAAATACCTC
>DATDRF010000067.1:0-1924 GCA_035291905.1 Bacteroidota bacterium | reverse complement strand
TCCTGTGCTCGCAGAACGCGCACGATGAAACAGTGCTCGTCCGATGCGCGCACTGAGCATTCTACCAGCGGACTAGCAATGGTGGACGAAGAGGCTAGCCCAGATTATCCTAAAATTGTCGCTGCTCCAAGAATGTGAAGCATGCGTGTAGTAAGAAGAGTGCTGAATAGAACAGTCCGATTCGGAGGAGAGGAACATTCGGGATGGCTTCCTCCAGGTGCGGCGCAGCCCCTTCCGACACCGACCATCAACGTACTCCTTAATCTAGAGATAGTCCGTGGTGATGGCAGCGGGTACTTTCTGCAATCCAGCTCCACGAATATAAGTTATGTGGGCGATACCTGGCATGAGAGTCTGGAGGGCGCCATCGAACAAGCAAAGTTCCAGTTCGGAATAGAGCCACGCGAATGGGAAGTCCTTTTCGAATGACAAACTCCGGATAGACAGAAGTAGAACATGACTCAGAAGAGTATCTGGCTGAATCTTGGTGGGCTGGGACTGCTGAAGGCGCTCCTGGGATTTGTGTATTGGCTGCACACGGGGTTACGGGCAGTGCCGGGGTTGTTGAGCACCTTCTCGTGCATGGATTTCTTCCCGTCCCTGGGAGTACACTTGTAACAATTGTGACGTGTGATGATCGCGTTGCGCCCTGGCGAGTGACAGCCTGTGCATGAACGGTTTCTGAAACGCTTTCGAGACAAGATCAGGGCTCGCGCGTATGTGATGACGGTTCATGCCGAAGAGGAGATGACCGAGGATGACTTCACCATCTACGATGTCGAACGAGGCATTCTGACAGGGCGCATCCTGGAGCGGCAAAAAGATTCGACCAGTGATGAATCAAAGTATCGCGTTCGCGGGAGAACCATCACGGGAGACCCCATCGAGCTATTGGCCAAACTAAGTCCGACAGGAAAGCTCGTGATTATTACGGTCTATGCTCCATAAAGAATGATGCGAGGGACTTTATGATCTGCGATATCTGTGGAAGCAAGGATGCGATGGTTCGGAAAGTCACTCGGAGCTACGGTAAGGGCCGAAAACTCCTCGTGATCGAAAACGTGCCGGTTGTGACCTGCTCAAGTTGTGGGGAAAGTTATCTGACGGCGGACGCGCTGCATGAGATTGAACGCATCAAGCTTCAACGCAAGCGTGTCGCCCATCAACGTCCAGTCGCAGTGGCTTCATTTGGCTGAACGTCGGACAGAGATCCACACTCATGTCGAACATGGAAGAATCAATTTCTTACCCACGACCTCCATCGCTCGACTGCTTCGGCCTCAGCCATCACGAAGAGACGAGGATATGCAGACGAAAATAAAGCTGTTCTTCGACCCGGTCGGCAACACGCTGACTGTGTGGTTTGGAGACCCCGATCAGGAACACCTGTGCGAAGGAACCGGCAATGATGTCATCCTCATGAAGGATCGCAAGGGCCAGGTCATCGGTTTCGAAAAGTTGAACTTCGTCCCCTTGGGAACAGACATGCCGCTCGTCAGCTTCGAAACGATGGCCACGCCTGCACGATGAAATTACGCGTCCAGGATCTCCGATATCTGGGGAAGCAAGCATGCGATGGTTCGGGAAGTCACTTGAAGCTACGGTAAGGGCCGGAAACTCCTAGTGATCGAAAACGTCCCGGTTGTGACCTGTCCAAGTTGCGGAGAAAGTTATCTGACGGCGGACGCGCTGCATGAGATCGAGCGCATCAAGCTTCAACGAAAACGTGTCGCCCGCCAACGTCCAGTTGCAGTGGCTTCATTTGGCTGAGTCTTTTCCTCCTTTTACACTCATCTACTAATTCTCCACGCTGGACAGGCTTGGGCTGCCGAGTATAATCTGCCCTTCTGAACAGTATTGACTCAGGAGTATTCATGACGTTGAAGCAAGTCTTGACGATTGCGGGTTCGGATTCCGGCGGAGG
>DATDRF010000066.1:0-16302 GCA_035291905.1 Bacteroidota bacterium | reverse complement strand
AATCCGCAAACATCCTTCCTGCTCTTTGCTTCCCGTTCAATGAATTGAAACAATGTCTTGAAAACCCCCTTCCCCCTGTATTCCTCCAGTACGTAAACGCTCTGAATCCACCAGAACGTCCCGTTCCTCCAATCGCTCCATTCATAGGTGATCATAAGCTGGCCGATGACCGTCCCCCCTATTTCCGCCACGTAGTATATCCCTTTTGACCGGTCTCTCAGCACCGCCTCGACGCCCAAACGCAGGACCTTTTGGTCCAGTGTGCGGTGCTCAGTTTCCAGGGCCATAAGCGCATTGAATTTGGCGATCAGAGGGCCGTCAGCAGGCGCTGCAGGGCGAATCGTGATGGAAGGCATAAGTCAGTCAAAATATAGGTGAACCTGAAGGGAGAATCAATTCTAACAGGTGTCGTTTGCGTCAAGAGTCGCTCTTGCGTGTGATCATGAGTACATTTGAACCACATCCGGAAGGAAAGCCGCCGTCCCCCGGTCCGGTGCGGCCCGCGTCGGGAAAGGAAACCCCTATTTCATGGATTTTTCAACATGAGATCAACTTATCTTCCTTCCAAGTGGCAACTTTCGATCACGTTTTGCATCTTCAGGTACATTCCAAGGGGGGAAGTCCAGCCCTCTTCCTCAACAATCATCACCTTTCTCACATGAAGGAGTTACCATGAACAAGATCATCACCTTTCTGATGATTCTTCCTGCCTTCGCACTCCTGGCTCAAAAGCAGGTCTCGACTGTCAATCCGTCGAAGCCCAAAGTCGGCGATTCAGTTCTCCTTAGCTACGACGCGGCCGCAAAAGCTGCGAATCTCCGCGACGTCAATGAAATTACGGCAGAGGCCCTCCTTATCAAAGAAAAGGGGATGCCGGAACTGGTCGAAGTTCCGTTAACAAAGAAAGGAACGTCGTGGACAGGATCTTTCAAGATTACTGACGAGGTCATGCTCTTTCTTCTTCGCTATGCATCCGGTGAAAAGACCGATGACAATGGCGAGAACTCCTGGGATGTGTTTGTTTATGACCAGGAGCAACCGCGTCGAGGAGCGTACTACTTCCGCTCCATGATCAATCGGTCGTCAAACTATGCAGGCTTTAAGCGTCAGAAGAACGACGATGCCATGAAAACGGATCTTGCGAAAGAGCTCGAGCTGTACCCCGACAACTGGCGGGCGAGGACCTTCGAATGGGGTCTCGCAAGAAGGGCGAACCCGGGAGAAGAAACTGAGAACAGAGTGAAAAAGGAGTTGGCCGATCTTTATAAAAAATTTGCAGACGATGAAGAAGCCGTTTCCCCTCTCCTTTACTGGTTCCAGCAGATTGGACAAAAGGAGAAGGCGGATGAGATCGAGGCATCGTGGAAGACAAAGAACCCGAAAGGGATGGTCGCTCAGGCAGCAGCACAACGGGCTGTGTTCGCAGAAAAGGATCCGGTGAGAAGGGTGGAATTACTGGAGAAGTTCCTGGAAGAATTCCCTCAAAAAGATAACAACATGAAAGACGTGCTTGTGAGTTTCTGCATTCAGGCGAAATTGTACGAAAAGGCGGTCGCGATCGTCGACGCACAGCCAAATCCCAATGGCAATATCTACAATAGCCTCGCCTGGCCCTCTATTGAGAAGGGTGAAAACCTTGAACAGGCTGTCGCATGGGCGAAGAAAGGCCTCGACCTCCTCAAGAGCGGAAAGGCCGGAGAAAAACCTTCGTACGCCAGTTCAAGGGATTGGAAGCGGAACCAGGACGTCAGCATCGGGTATATTGCAGATACCTACGCGTACGGCCTCTTTCAGATGGGAAAACTTGCCGAGGCAGAGAAAGCTTACAAAGAAGCTTACGACCTGACGAAAGGGTCCAACGCCAACATCAACGGGCGTCTCGTACAGTGCTATGTCAAGAATGGCAAGCACGATGAAGCCATGGATGTCGCGGACGCCTGTATACTCAAAGGAAAATCGGACAGTATGCTGGTTGCCAACTACAAAGCGGCATATGTTGGAAAGCACGGCTCCCCGGACGGTTTCGATGCGCTGCTGAAGAAATCCACGGATGTCGCCAAGGACGAGACTCGGGCAAAGATCAAGAAAGAGCTCGTAAACAAACCGGCGATGGATTTTGCTCTCAAGGATCTCAGCGGAAAGATCGTGAAACTCTCCGATTTCCGGGGGAAGATTGTCGTCCTCGATTTCTGGGCTACTTGGTGCGGACCGTGCGTCTCGTCGTTCCCAACTCTCCAGAAGGTTTATGACAGATACAAAGACAATTCAAAGGTTGTCATTCTTACCATCAACACATGGGAAAATGTCAAGGGGAAGGAGTTGGATGAACTCGTCAGGAAATTCATGGAAAAGAACAAATACACCTTCCCGGTTCTCTTTGACGAAGGTTTTGTGGAAAAGTACGGTGTTGAGGGAATTCCAACAAAATTCGTTATCGATCAGAAGGGGATGATTCAATTCAAGGATATCGGATTTGGCGGAGCGCAAGAAATGGAAACCAAAATGGAGACGGAGTTCGAACTGCTCCTGAGCGGCGACATTTCCCTGAAGTAGACAAGAACTGATGTCTGGCAAGGGCCGGTAGTAACTCCGGCCCTTTTTTTTTGCCCCGAACTTCACGAACGTGCAGCATCGAGTCGATTGCAATTCAATATGCCTTTTCCTATAATCCCTCACCCTCACGCTTGCTCAAACCGGCACTCCGGAGAAAGCTATGAAAACGATCGGCGCTCTCCTCGTTGTTCCCTTTTTCCTCTCTCTCACGTTCGGCCGACAGCAGGAAGTCAAGGTTGTTGTCACCTCTCCGCTCGGACAGACGTCGACCATCGATCAATCACGGCAGATCTTCGCAACATTCAATCAGCCGATGGTCCCCTTGAAGGAGGTGCCGGAAGATGAGGCAACGGGTCCGCTCGAGATCGCGCCGGCTCTTGGAGGTAAGTACCGCTGGTTGGGAACGTCGACCATTGCCTTTATTCCCGCAAACCCCCTCCCGTCCGCAACGGAATACATGGTTAAGATACCGGCGGGAATACGGTCAGTTTCTGGTCAGACCCTGAAGAATGCCGTTCAATGGAAATTCGAAACACCGCGGCCCCGCGTCGTCACAACCCAGCCGTATCAGGGACAGAAGTTTGTGGAGCTGGACCATGCCATATTGGTAACATTCAATCAGAAAGTCGATCCGCAGACGGCCAGCGCATCAATCTCCGTCGAAGAGCGCAATGGGTCCAGCGTCTCGTTTCCCGTTTATCGTGCCAGCAGGCCCGCCGACCCCAAAATACGTAACCTCGAACAAAGCGTCCTGCTCACTCCTGCGAAACAATTTCAAAAGGGCTCGACCGTTACCGTGCGAATCAAGGCGGGCTTGCTTGGAAGCGAGGGACCACTCGGCATGCAGGGCGACTACGTTTTGTCGTTTTCCACCTACAACGAGTTCACCTGCAACGGCGTGGTCAACCAACCGAGCTTTGAACCGCGCCTCGCTCTCCAGATCGTCTTCTCCAATCCGGTCTCTCAGCGCGAAGTTGCCCGGCATATCACATTCGATCCCCCCATTCCGGTCGATGTCGAGACGTACTACGATTATTCCGAGTCCCACATGTATTTTTCGCTCCCGCTCAGGGCCGAACAGAACTACACCATGACAATTCTGGAAGGGCTCAAGGATATCTTCGGCAATGATCTCACGGGGAAGAGGGTGTTCACCTTCAAGACCGGATCCTTCAGGCCTTCGGTCAGAATGGTCACGGGGCAGGGAATTCTGGAAGCGTACGAATCGCACAAGTATCCCGTTACCTTCACGAATGTCGATTCGGTCACTCTCCAGCTCGCAAGGATCAACCCGGATAGGATCGTCGATATTATGCAGCGATTGGACTACTCATATTACCAACGACTGGCCTGGGAACAGGCGATCCTGGAATGGGTCACCACGGTCGGCGAAGATCCAAAGCTGTTCAACGTTTCACGCGTCTGGAAAACATCGATCAGACGCAATGAGCCCACCGTTCGGCCTGTCGACCTCGACGAGGTCCTCGGCAAAGCTAAGACAGGGGTAGTTCTTCTGCAGGTACAGAACAATTTCTTTCCGCAGGAATACCAGCGGTATCTCAAGTCGCTGGTCCAGGTCACTCATATGGGCATCACGGCCAAATTTTCCCCCGTGGACAATCTGATATGGGTAACCACGTTGAAAGATGCCGTGCCTGTGGGCGGGGCACACGTGGAGTTACGAAGTGACAGCAATCAGGTTCTGTGGAAAGGAACAACGGACCGCGACGGATTTGTCAAAACGCCGGGATGGGGAAAGCTCGGCCTCGGTGCTTCTCAATCTGAAGACGAGGAGGAGTATTACTACTATGGCCGACGGCAACCGCGCATTTGGGTGATCGTACGGCACAATGACGACGTCGCATTTTCCAGTTCCGATTGGAACGATGGCATCGAGCCGTACACGTTCAATGTGCAGTACGATTGGAACCCGAAGTTCGAGTCGATCGAGGGATCGATCTTTTCGGACCGCGGCCTCTATAAGGCAGGCGAACAGGCTGACCTCAAGTCCATTGTTCGCATTCGACGCGATGGGACCTGGCGGATTCCGCCGAAGAGCATCGGACTGAAATTAACGGTTCGCGATTCACGAAACGAAGAGTTGTTCACCGAAGAGCCCCGGCTCTCCGCTTTTGGAACCTTCGCCACCGGTATTCGCCTGAAACCCGATGCTCCCCTGGGATACTATTCCGTGACCCTTCACACCAAAGAGATGCGCAAAGGGAAAGAACACCTGGTCCGGATTGCATCGACATCGTTTCGTGTCGAGGCATTTCGCGCGGCCGAATTTGAGGTCACAGCGCGGCTGAACAAGACGAGCTACACAATTGGAGATGACATCGGTGGAACCATTTCAGGCCGGTACCTTTTCGGCGGCGCAATGGGGAGCGAACCGGTCCGTTGGAGGCTGAATGCAAGCGCAACGTCGTGGTCGCCTCCGGGACATGAGGGTTATTGGTTCGGACGCCTCGGCTGGCTTTCGCGCTATTCGTACGGCTACAAGAATCTCGGTGAGGGTGAAGGAACCCTCGATAATCAGGGACTCATCTCTGTGAAAGGCTCGCTCCTCGTCGGAGAGCTTCACGGCCCGCAATACCTGTATTTGGAAGGAGATGTAACGTCACGATCGCGCCAAGTGGTGTCCGGACGCACTTCCGCGCTCGTCCACGGGGGAGAATTCTACGTCGGCATCGGACCCGCCGGCACCTTCACCAAGAAGGATTCCGTTTTCCTCTACAGGATCATTGCCGCTAATCCGGAAGGCTCACTCGTACCAGACGCATTGATATCGGTACGGGTGGTTCAAAGATTCTGGCGGTCGGTTCGTGTGGCTGAAACGGGAGGCCGCTATCGGTGGGAATCGACCCAATCCGATTCGGTTCTTGAGCAATCAACAGTTACGACGGGACAGGCTCCGGTTGAAAGGAGATTCGTTCCAAAGGAGGCCGGTTTCTTCTATATCGTTGCCACGGGAAAGGATAAGCGGGGAAATGAGATCGCCTCAGAGGCATATTTTTACGCCAGCGGAAGCGATTACGTGGCGTGGGAGAGACGAGACGACGACAGGATCGAGCTGGTCGCCAGCAAGGCCGATTACGCACCGGGGGAAATGGCGAGCATCATTGTGAAATCACCCTATGAGAAGGCGACTGCCTTGGTTTCTCTGGAACGGGAGGGAATCATTCGGCATTACACAACGACACTCGTTGGCAGTGCCCCGCAAATCGATATCCCGATCCTGAAGGATTATTTGCCGAATGTCTTTGTTTCAGTTGTGCTCTTGCAGGGCCGGGTGGAACAGGCAGCCATCACCAAGGAAGCGGATATCGGCAGGCCGTCATTCAAGGTTGGCTACATCAGCCTCGGCGTCAGTCCGAAGGAAAAGCTGCTCACAATGAATGTCTCGACGGATCGCAAAGACTATCGGCCGGGGGATACCGTTGAAGTTACCATACGCGTCAAGAATGCTCAGGGAAAGGGGGTCCGCTCCGAGGTCGCACTGAGCGTGGCCGATCTCGGAGTGCTCAACCTGATCGGCTATCGGCTCCCCAATGTTTTCAGTCAATTCTATAGCCCGCGGGGATTGGCGGTCACGACCACGGAGACGCGCCTCCATCTGATCGAACAGCGAAGTTATGACGAAAAAGGAGAGGAAGAGGGAGGCGGAGGCGGAGAGGAAGAATCAGGGATGGAGGGAGTGAGAAAGGACTTTCGTCCCAGCGCGTACTGGAATCCTTCGATCGTTACGAACGCCAGCGGCGTGGCAACCGTCCGTTTCGGCCTTCCGGATAACCTGACCTCGTTCCAGATCATGGCGGTCGGGAACACGACCGAGTCGGATTTCGGATACGCCGAAGAGAGCTTTCGGGTCAATAAACCGTTGCTGCTTCAGCCGTCCCTTCCCCGTTTTGCACGCGTGGGCGACGCATTTGAGGGAGGCGTTGTGGTCCTCAATTATACGGAAGAATCAAAAGTTGTCCAGCTCATAACCTCCGTCACAGGCATCAGCTTTACAGGAAACGACACCGTCCAGTACACGCTGAAACCGGGAGAGGCAAAAGAGATCAGAAACAAGTTCCTTGCCGAAAAGGTCGGAACGGCACAGTTTCTTTTCAAGGCTCAAACGAATACCGATCGTGACGGACTTCTGTGGAACATCCCGATCCAGGTTCCGCGCGTACGCGAAAGCGTGGCTCTCTATCAGTCGATCACCGATCAGAAAACACTCGAGAAGGTGGTAATTCCCCAGGACGTCTATCACGATCTGGGCGAAATGCAGGTTACGCTTGCATCCACCGGCATGGTAGGATTGTCCGAGGGAATATCGTACCTGTTTGATTATCCGTACGGGTGTCTCGAACAACGGCTTTCCCGCCTGCTCCCGATGATTCTGGCAGAAGATCTTGTGAAGGCCTTCGATTTCAAGGTTCTCGAGGATAAAGACTACAAAGCAGTTGTCACGGAGATGGTCGATGAAATTCCGCTCTTTCAAAGAGACGATGGAGGATTTGCATACTGGAAGAACACGAGTGACACATGGCCTTACCTCTCGGCATACACCATGTTCACACTCGTCAAGGCGAAGCAGACGGGATATTCGGTCGGCGAGCAGACATTGGAGAACGGATTCAAGTATCTCCGAAAGGCGCTGGCCCGCGAGGTGCGCTGGCCCTGGGCGAGCCCCTATTATTGGGATTGCACGGATGCTCTGAGCCTGTACACTCTGGCAATTGCGGGAAGGCCGGATCATGGCTACATGCAGCGGCTCTACACCCGCAAAGATAGCATACCCCTCTTCGCAAAGGCTTACCTCCTCAAGGCGCTCCATGCAACGGGCGGATATCAGGGACTGGTCGATGAGCTCACCCGTCAGCTTTCGAACATGGCGAAGGTTTCCCAAACCTCGGCCCATTATGAAGAACGCGATGACTTCGGTAATTCCTGGTGCTGGAATTCCAATGCCCGCACCACGGCATTGATCCTTCAGGCAATGGTTGAAACCCAGCCGGAAAACAATCTCATTCCCCGCATGGTGCGCTGGCTCATCGATCAACAGAAGGTAGGACGATGGCGGACGACCCAGGAGAACCTCTACGTCGTCGACGCCCTTGCGACGTACGTCCGATTCTATGAGAAGGACGAGCCCAACTTCCGCAGTGAAGTGAAAATTGCGGGAGGCACGTTCATGACAGAGCTGTTCCGGGGAAGATCGTTTGCCACAAAAGAGAAGTCGATTTCCCTCTCGGAATTGGTGCTTGGAGCTGATTACCCTATCGACATCCTCAAGAGCGGTGCGGGAAGACTCTATTACACGATCAGAATGAACTATTATCCTAAAGGGGAGAGCCGCGCGAAGGAGGAAGGATTCTCCGTGACTAAGAAGATTGAGGCTGTGGATAACCCCGTTGAAGGAGCAAAGGCGTTTGCCGCCGGGACAGTTGCCAGAGTCACACTGACGATCTCTACCAATCAGGAGCGGAACTTCGTCGTCGTCGACGATCCGATACCTGCCGGATTTGAGATCATCAATACTTCGTTTTTGACTTCCGGCACGAATCTTCGAGAAGAGGAAAAATCTCCGAACGAATGGTGGTCGTACAATCCGTTCCGCCACCGAGAGATGTACAATGACAGGGCCATGTTCTTTGCAGACTACCTTACTGCAAACGTGTACACAGTGAGCTATCTGGTGCGGGCAACGAGCTACGGCACTTTTGCTATGCCTTCGACCAGGATTGAAGGGATGTACGAGCCGGAGGTTTTCGGGCAGACATCGTCAACAAGTGTGACGATACGCTGACTCAATCCCCCTTTCCCCTCTTTTGGCAGAAGGTTACCTTCTTTAAAGTTTGAACAGAGTTGAACGTAGCCTTCGAATTAAGGGCAATAGGGGGATGAGATCGGACACAAATGAAAAAGCGCTGGAAACAATATCGTTGGATTGCATTGCTGTTACCCCTTCTCGGCATCGGTTCCCTCTTCATTCCCCTCACCGAGAGAGACTTTCGGAAAGAGAGCGTCCATTCGCTCAGGGTGGTTGATCGCAATGGCATTGTACTGCGTGAATACCTGAACGATATGCAGGGCCGGGGGCAGTGGAAAGCCCTGGCGGACTTTTCACCCGCTCTTGTGAGCGCAACGATAGCGGTTGAGGACAGACGCTTCCGCTACCATCCCGGTGTCGATCCGCTGGCTGTTCTTCGTGCACTCAAAGAGAATATTCGTGCCGGTAAAGCGAAATCGGGCGGTTCGACGATCACGCAACAGGTCATCAGAAACGTTTATCACCATCCTCGAACATTCTTGATGAAGATGGTCGAAGCGTGGTACGCACTGCGTTTGGAGAGGATGATGACGAAAGATGAAGTCCTCGATCAGTATCTCAATCGCGTTCCTTACGGCAATCAGCTGATCGGAGCCGAAGCTGCATCCCGCTTTTACTTTGACAAACCTGCACGCGACCTTTCACTTGCCGAAGCGGCGTTTCTCGCAGGACTCCCCAATGCTCCCTCATTTCTGAATCCGTATTCCAATCTTGAGCCTGCCAGAGAGCGGCAGCAGCTCATTCTGCGAATCATGCTGGAACAAGGCCGGGTTTCAGCCGACGAGTATTCCAGGGCGGCGCAGCAGCAGATCGTCCTGGTCTCACCCGAAGTGAATTTTCGTGCACCCCACCTCGTTGAAATGGCCGCGGTCGAAGCTGCGCGATTTCCCGGAACTGCGGTTGTCCACACGACCATCGATTACCCCCTTCAGCAGTCCGTTCAATGGCTCGTGAAAGGCCATGTGAACCAGTTAAAGTCGAGAAACGTCACAAACGCCGCAGCGGTGGTTCTCGATAACAAGACGATGAAGGTATTGGCGTTGGTGGGCTCTGCAAACTATTTCGACAATCTTATTCAGGGCCAGGTCAACGGCGCCCTCGCGCGGCGTCAGCCGGGTTCTTCCGTGAAGCCGTTCACGTACGGGCTCGCTTTCGAAGGCCCCTTCACACCCGCCGATCTGATTCCCGACCTCCCGACGAAAATCCCGGATGAAGAGGGAGACTACATCCCGGAAAATTATGACCGCCGCTACCATGGGCCGGTTCGCATACGAACAGCGCTTGCCTGTTCCTACAACGTCCCTGCCGTGCGAGTTCTTCGGCAAGTCGGAAGAGAAAATTTGCTCCAGCGAATGCTGCGGGGAGGACTGGCCACCCTCGACCAGCCTTCCAGCTTCTACGGTTACGGTCTGACTTTGGGAAACGGTGAAGTGACGCTCCTTCAACTTACCCGCGCGTATGCTTCATTTGCAAACGAGGGTCTTTGGCAGGACGCGACGTACATCGAGTCCCTTGAAACAACAGGCGGCATTTTCGCCGCATCATCCGCTGAACCGGCACATCGTCTCTTCTCCGATCGGGTTGCCTACATCGTCACTGATATCCTCAAGGACCCCGATGCACGCCGGCCGGCGTTTGGCCATGCTTTTCAATTTCCCTTCGAATGTGCAGTAAAAACAGGGACAACGAAGGATTACCGGGACAATTGGACTATCGGATACACGACAGATTACACCGTTGGTGTCTGGGCGGGCAATTTTGACGGGGAGCCGATGAAGGGAGTATCGGGAATAACCGGTGCAGGCCAGATCTTCTCGGATATCATGATGACCCTCCACGTCAAAGGAGACCGTGATCTCCCCTCTCCTTTTGGCATTCCCGGAGGCCTCCGCGAGCAGCCTGTTTGTGCCACGTCGGGAAAGCTCCCCACCTCCCTCTGTCACAAAACGATCCGGGAGTGGTTTATCGAAGGCCGCATTCCCTCCGAGCGTTGTGAGATCCATAAACTCTATCGCTTTGCGGACGAGAATGAACGGTTTATTGAGAGGGTCTTTGAGGTCTTTCCCCAGGAATATCGGGAATGGACTGAAGAACAACACATGGCAACGCCTCCTCCGGACGCAATCCCGGTTATGAAATTGGAGGTCAAGCATTCCGATTTTGCGTTGCTGGCCCCCCAAAACGGACAATTGTTCAAGATTGATCCCATTCTTCGGAAGGAGTATCAGGCCATCAGGATCCTCGGCCATATACCTCCGGACATTTCAGATGTTCATGTGAGAGTTAACAGCGGGAAGAAAATCTCCTACGACGCCGACGGTTCCTGGTGGCAATTGCAGAAGGGGGAACACCAGTTTCAATTAGAGGGAATTCGGCGAGGAAGATTGGTGAGAAGTACATCGGTGAGTATTGCGGTAGATTGACTGGCTAATCTCACCTGCAATGCCCGCAGGAGTTGAGGCGGTTGGCCGAAATGCCTGCCCGCCGTGTTGCTTGCCCGCATGCTTTATTGTGGCGGGCTAATCCGGCTTGAGGTCCTCTCCCAGTCGGAATATCATTCCGACCTACAAAGCCCCCAGAAGTCGAAGCCGTTGGCCGGAATGGTATTCCGGCTTAAGGTCCTCTCCCAGTCGGAATATTATCCCGACCTACAAAGCCCCCAGAAGTTGAAGCCGTTGGCCGGAATGGTATTTCGGCTCGAGTTGCACCTCAAAGGCAGGCGGGCGCAGGCAGGGATTTCAATCACGGAAGGACGGTTACTTTCGTCCCCACATCCACAAGCTTTCTGAGTACTTCCAGATCTTCATTCTTTAATCTAATACATCCCTCGCTCGCCAATGTCCCAAGCGAGGCAGGGTCATGCGTGCCGTGAATCCCGATTCCTTTCCACTTCATGGGAGTTTCGCCCGACCCAAAGCGTAGGAACCACGGCCCGTACGCTCCCTCAATCACCCCCTTGCCGTCTCCGAAATCGTGTGTCCATGACTCGGAATGCTGAATCTGTGCGATTTTGAATTTCCCCTCAGGCGTTCTGTTATCACCGCGCTTTTGTTTATCTCCGGCGTTTCTTCCAAGAGCAACCTGGAAACTCTTTATCACGGAATCCCCTGCCATGACATTGAGCCGGAATTCACTCTTTTTCACGACAATCTCTTGCGCCTTGATTTGCGCCTGCAAGGGTGTCGGGATTACTGAAGTCAGAAAATACAGTGCAACGAAAAGAATTCGTGGCATGCTGTTCTGCTCCTCGGGTTACTTCACAGTGAGATGTGATGGTTGAAAAGAGAGTTCTGCGGAGAAGAGCATTCTTTCTCTGTGTCCCTCCGTGTTCTCTGTGTCCTCTGTGTAATGTTTTTTCAATGAGGCCGACATCAATCCAAGAAGGTAATAACCGGAGGGAGAAAAAACAAAGATGCGCCGGAGCTGTTATCGCTTGTCCCTGCCCCGACGCATCAGTTGTTCGCCGAAGGATAGCGAACGGTTATTCTTTGGTCACCGTAATCCCCCAGTGTGCACGATCTCCCGGGGGGTCATCATTCCAATCGTTGTAGGCATGTGAATCATCCGTCCGGTAGTGCAGTTCGTATTCCCCCTTCTCAAGGCTAATCGTGGCGGTCACTTGCCGATTCTTCGATGCTCCCCCGGCCCGATCTGTCATGCGGTAGGTCATTTCCCAGACGGTTCTCCCGGTCTTCGCATCCTCAATCCATCCGTAATCGGCCATTTCACGATCCACGCCTTCTCCAATTGCGTAGATTCGCACCGTTGTCGTCTGCTCAATCGTGAACTGTTTCGTCACATGCCGGTCATCCTTCACGCGAATAAGCTGCGCGATGACATTCTCATCTTCCCCCTCTTTAAATTCTGTCACCGACTTCGAATCGAATCCCTCGCTCCATCCGTAAACGCTCAAGCCATAATGCGATTCATCCAGAGGCGGATCGGAATTCCAGTCATGGTACGAATGAGAACCATCTGTCTCGTAGTAGGCAAGGTAGTCTCCCTTTGGGAGGGTAATCACCTCGTCAACCATGCGATTCTTTGACGCTCCGCCTGCATGGCTCGTTTTTCTCCCCTCCATCTCCCAAACGCGCTCGCGCGTTCTTGCATTCACAATCCAGCCGCGGTCTGCCATCTTTTCGTCACCACTCATTTCACCTAGCGCATAAATCCGCACTTTCGTCTCTTTCTTCAATGTGAATCCGGCACTCGCAAAGTCGTCGTCTCCAACTTTTGTCAGGCTCACAATCACGTCCTTGTCCATGTCTGGAATTTCACCGACGCTCACGGCATCCTTGTCGCGCTCACTCAAAGCTGCGATGGTGACTCCGTACATCAGCGGGTCGTACGGCGGTTTGGAGTTCCAATCCTCCGACGAATGAGAATCATCGGTGACATAGTATAGCTCATAAGATCCCGCTGCCAGTTCGAGATTCCCATTCCACCGAATGTTCTTTGTGGCACCGCCTGCATAACGGGTGTTCTTGTTCTCCATATCCCACACGCGCTCACGCGTGGCACTGTTGATGATCCAGCCGTGGTCGTACAGGTTGTCCCGATTTTGACCCTCTCCGAGAGCACAGAGATGCAGAGTCAGTGCTTTTGAAAGCTTCAGCTGTTTCTTGATCACTTCGCCGTCTCCGACGCCAACCATCGAAAACACGGCGCGAGTGTCTCTCTTCGGGACACTCAATTCACTCACAGAAGCGGCGTCAGTCTCGTCTATCGAAATCGTGATTCCGTAGTCCTTTGCAAACTCCATGAAATCGTCGTACAGGTCTTCGTTGTCGTTAAAAATCCCGAAGAACGATCCGGACCATCGATTGGAGCGTTGATCGCGACGCCGATCAATGTTGATCGACGAGGTTGAGAACGTGGAGCTATGATAGTAACCGTAGGCTGAATAGTAGACTTCGTAGGAACCCTTATCGAGGGAAACTTCATCGTCGAAAGAGCGGTGGGAGGAACGACCTGTAGTGTTATCCAGTGTCATTTCCCAAACGAGCTCACGCGTGTCGGCATTGATGATCCATCCCGACGCAAACATCCGTGATTCATCCTCATTGTCGAACATGTCCCGCCAGAATATCCTGTCCCCGCCGCCGACTGCCGAAATATGCACTTTCGCATCTTTTGGCAGGGCGAATCCCGATCCTTTAACCTCCTGATCCCTGAAATCCCAGAGTGAAATAATGTCTTTCATTCCAGGCGGAGTACGAAGTTCGGGGTGCGTGGATTCGGTCCACATTGATTCGCTTGGAACTGCGCCCGGGACCGTGAGTATGATGGAGAGAATGAGAAACGAGAGGGTGAATAATGAAAATCGGCGGGCACGCATGCTTCCTCCTGCTGGTGGTCGGTGTCGCCTTGACGATACGGAAGGAATCTCCGGAAGTTGCGGTAACTGGTTGTTTCAAAGGATGTTGGCGGGATGCAAAAGGTAAAAGAGTATTACACGAAGCGCACGAAGAAGACACGAAGCTCGTGAAGCGAAAACAAGTGAATCTTCGTGTCCTTCGTGTCACTTCGTGTAATTCTTGTCTTATCAAAGGCACAAATGGATAAATCTAGTCTCTTGGCCCGGATAGCTGTTGTCCTAATTCGTGGACATTGCTGGTTGGCAGCCGGCAGGCATAGTTTTCGCACACATATGCCGTTGCCTTGCCGTCAATCATTGTGATGGATTTGAGGAATGGAACAGAAGATGACAGCAGTTCCTGTCCTGCATTCCCATCGGCGAGGAGGAGAATCTTGGCAGGAAGAAAATGAGATTGTACCTCGCGATGCATTGCTCTCGTATCAGCCCGATTGGCAGGCCCGGCGATGATGATCTGTTTGGGCTTGACCAGACTGAAATCCAGCGCAACAAGAAACTGCGCGCATGCGGCAGGAATAGCGAGAATTCGTTCGCCAAAATACCGAAGGGATTTCTCGGCCATTTGCGCGTATTCCTTGTCATCGGTCATTTGCGAGAGTCGCAGCAAATTCAGAATTGCGATAGAATTACCCGACGGCTCGGCACCATCGGTCGATTCCTTCGTTCTCGCAATAAGCGTTGTATCAAGGCCTGCGGTATCAAAAAAACCGCCGTCGTTTGAATCGTAGAAGACCGAATTCATCTTCTTCGTCAGTTCCATCGCTTCCTTCAGCCATCGTATCTCAAACGATGCCTCGTAGAGATCAATCAGGGCTTGAATAAAGAAGGAGTAATCCTCGAGGTGACCGTCAAACCGCGCTTCGCCGTCCCTGTATCTCCTTAAAAAAATCCCTCTCTTCGTATCAATCATCCGCTCAAGGATGAACTCTGATGCCCGTTTGGCAATCCTCAGATACTCCGGCTCATCAAGGATCTGGGAGGCTCTCGCAAATGTCGAAATCATCAGTCCGTTCCATGAGAGGAGGATCTTGTCGTCGCGATGCGGATACGGCCGATCTTCCCGGGCCAAGAGGAGCTTCTCCCGTGCCCGATTGGTTGTCTTTATTACGTCGTCAGACATGATTTTGAAATGGGCCGCTGCTTCCTCCGCCGTGTGGACCCTGTGAAGCACATTCAACCCCCGAAATTCACCCTGGGGGTCTTCCAGCACATTCCCCGCAGGTTGCACATCAAAAATATAGCCAAAGAGTTCACCCTCATGTGACGTCAGAAGAGAATCGATTTCCACGTTCGTCCAGGTATAAGAAGCTCCTTCCTTTTTGCGGGAAGGGTCTTTCGGGTCGAGAGCACTCTCCGCGTCCTCGGCAGAATAGAATCCTCCTTCCGGGTCCGTCATCTCTCTTTCAACGTACTTGAGAATATTTCGAACGACATCGGCGTGGAATGTTTCCTGAGTAATCTGGTACGCCTCGAGATATGCGACGGCAATTTGTGCCTGGTCATAAAGCATTTTTTCAAAGTGCGGAACATGCCACCGGGCATCGGTTGAATAACGATGAAATCCGCCCCCAAGATGATCGTACATCCCGCCATTGAACATGTTTTTTAGCGTAGCAAGCGTTATCTCAAGTGCTCTTCTTTCGCCCGTCCGATGAAAATATCGGAGAAGGAAATTGAATGAAACGGGGGTGGGAAACTTCGGCGCACCCCCGAATCCGCCGTTCACACGATCGAAGCTTCGCAGAAACGATTGAAAGCCCAGGTCCAGTGCCTGCCTTCCGGCAGAGGTCGGGCTCGCCGGAGGAGCCAGGAATGATCTCAGGTGTTCCGCAATCTGTTCGCCCGATTCAAGAATCTCATTCCTCTGGGTTGCCCAAACCTCATGAATCCTCGAAAGGACGTCTTCGAATCCGGCCCGTCCATATTTGGCCTTGGGCGGAATGTACGTTCCACCAAAGAAGGGTTTGCGATCGGGTGTCAGAAACATCGACATCGGCCAACCGCCGCTTCCGGTCATTGCCTGCAAAGCCGCCATGTAAATCCGGTCGACGTCGGGCCGCTCTTCGCGGTCAACTTTAATGCTGACCACATGTTCGTTCATCAATTCGGCGATGGAATCATTTTCGAAGACCTCCCGCTCCATCACGTGACACCAGTAGCAGGTGGAGTATCCGATGGAAAGAAAAATCGGCTTGTCTTCCCGTTGCGCCTTTTCAAAGGCCTCGTCACCCCAAGGGTACCAATCGACAGGGTTATGGGCGTGCTGGAGGAGATACGGACTTTTTTCTCCGATCAGCCTATTTGATTTCTTTGCTTTCATGTGAGGGAATGTACGGATAATCGAACAGAATGGTGAGCAATGGGGTCCTCATGACCTTCCGAAATCCGTGACCTTCGGATGATAGTTGAGGAAAACAGGCTCAGACCGGCGGGGACTAATTCAGGATGCGATCAAAGACCGACGTAGACACCCGCGCCAACAAAGAGTGCCCTGTCGAAGATGCGTCCCTGATTCTGAAGGAGTGAATAGCCGGAACGGAGCTGGAGG
>DATDRF010000065.1:0-40216 GCA_035291905.1 Bacteroidota bacterium | reverse complement strand
GTTCTCTGGCGGACAGACGTTGGCCGGAATGTTATTCCGGCTTGAGGTCTTTCCCAGTCGGAATATCATTCCGACCTACAACAGCGCAGATTCTTTGGCGGACGGACGTTGGCCGGAATGTTATTCTGGCTTGAGGTCTTTCCCAGTCGGAATACCATTCCGACCTACAACGGCGCAGGTTCTCTGGCGGACAGACGTTGGCCGGAATGTTATTCCGGCTTGAGGTCTTTCCCAGTCGGAATATCATTCCGACCTACAACGGCGCAGGTTCTTTGGCGGACGGACGTCGGCCGGAATGCCTGCCGTGTTGTGTGGCGGGTCATCCGGCACGAGCCCCAATTCCCCAGTCGGAATACCATTCCGACCTACAAATCCCAAATCTCTTCGACACCTCCGGTTCTTAGGAACCATTCGCACTTTCTTCTTTGCTGTTCATCCCAACGAAATTGCCATCATTCAGGGAATGAAGTATCTTTAGAAACGAGTATCGGAATGTAATTGACAGCAATTGTCAATCTACATCCTGGAAAAGCGGGGGTGGGGAACGCCCTTCTTGTTTTAGACTTGCCTCACTGCAATGAGACCCTCGAACCGTCCTCGACTCCTTTTGTTCTCCCTCTTAGCCCTCGCGTCCGTGTCCTGCGACCAATCGTTTGATCCGCGCGCGCCCTTTAGTGAGATTCCGGTCGTCTATTCTGTGCTCGCCAATGATAAGACCACTCAGTATGTCAGAATGTACACGACCTATGATCCGAACCGGCCGGGCGCAATCGTCGAAAAGCCGATAATCGACGCACTAGTAACAATCAGTGATGGAACGACTACCTACACTCTTGTTGACACGACACTTCAACGACCCGACACGAGCCGGTACCAAACTCCCATTCACGCCTATGCAGTCTCCGGACTCAATGTCAACTATGGCAGAACGTTCAATCTGCAAATCCAGTCGCCTTCCGTCGGAAATCTTGCAGCCTCATTTAGCACTCCAATTGTGCATTACCTCAGCGTTGGGACAGAGTCATTCCTCGATCACCCCCGCTCAAGCTCTCTCACCAAAAGCATTACCCTTACAGCACGAACTGAATCGAAGGGCTACTGCATCAGAGCATGTCTTGATTATGAAGTTCTTGAGGACAGCACCTGGGTTCAGTTTCGGGAGGAAATACCTGTTGGATTCAAGACAGGGCAACCGCCGAGCGTGGCCACTGCCCTGTATTCGCCGGTGCTGCGGAATCCGGGAGCTAATGTGCAACAGAAATACAATAACGAAGCATACCTGATTCTTCTCTACCACCTCTTCAATTCGACGCAACCTCGCAAACTGGTGTTCAAGCAGGTTGTGTTCCTTTTTATTCAGCTTGAAGAACATCTCTACGGCTATTATGGCACAGTCAGCGGTTTCAACGACCCATTTACAACTCGACTCGATAGTCCCAACTATTCAAACATTCAGAACGGCGCCGGGGTTTTTGGCGGATATATGGTGGATTCAGCAACACATGTGTTGCCGACGACATTTGAATTGAACAGAAGATAACTCGATGCAGCGACACGCGTTCATTGGGGCACTCCTCGCTCTCTGGTTACTGCCATTCAAGGCTCTGCCACAGAATGCGGACATTTATGGCACGGTGATCGACAGCCTCTCCAGAGGACCCATTCCCTATGCCGTCATCACACGCGTCGGACAGGGCAAAGCAAAAGCTGCCACATCAAGAGGCACCTATTTTCTTTCGAATCTGCAGCCCGGCACTCATCTTCTTTCAGTCGATATTTCCGGTTATAAGACAAAATCGATGAGAGTATTCGTTGTTGCCAATCAACATCTGCAGGAAACAATCGAACTCGTTCCGACCCTTGAACCGCAGGACCAAAGGGGATTGCGCACGACGGCGGTAAACCCGTCAAGTATCCACGGATTTGTCTCTGACAGCGTGACAGGCGAACGGATTCCCTATGCTAACGTCGTGCTGGTGGGACAAAACAAAGGAACGGCGGCGAATGCCCCCGGATTCTACTTTCTTTCCAACATGAGGTCCAGGGAGAACACTCTGGCCTTCAGTGCCGTTGGCTATGCAAAAGTTTCACTGACGATTTTTATCGATCCCGCCACCGACCTCGAACTTGATGTTACGCTTTCTCCGGCACCAGTTACAATGCAGGAAGTTGTGGTGACCGGGACGGGAAGCGGCAGGGTGGGACAATTAAGCACGAGCCTCCATGTTCTCAGTCAGCAGGAAATCAAACTTACACCGGTGACGGCCCAACAGGATCTGTTTCATTCAATTCAGATTCTCCCCGGGATTGTCTCGACCAGTGATGTCAGTTCACGCTTCTATGTGAGGGGAGGTGCTGCAGATCAGAACCTTATTCTTCTCGATGGCATGACAATCTACCATCCTTATCACGCCCTCGGTATTTTCAGCATCTTCGACCCGGATATTGTCAAATCGGTTGAGGTTTTCACGAGTGCGTTTCCTGCAGAGTTTGGCGAGAGACTCTCTTCCGTTGTTAACATCACGACAAAGGACCCGAGAAACGACCGCATCTTTGCCCGTGCTCACGCGAACCTCCTTTCCGCAAAAGTGCAGATTGAAGGCCCGATAGGCCGGGGGATATCCTTTCTCGCGAACAGCCGAAGATCCATATCCAAGGCGACCTTCAGGAAAATTGTGAAAGACGATGTACCTATATCGTTCAGCGACTTGTTTGTAAAGGGGACGATGTTGAGCGGGGGCAACGAACGCCTCGACGTGGCCTATCTGTCAACGTTTGACGCCCTCGACTACGACGATCCCTACAGCCCCGACTATCGGTGGACAACCCATGCCATTTCGGGATCGTCTTCGTACTTGATAGCAGACCGCACGTTCGTCCAGGTGGCAACGTACTACGGCTCTTTCGAGTCAGAACGTCGTTTTGATCCTGCTCTGAACACCGCTCCGACGTCCTCCAAGGTCCTCGATTTCGGATTGCGGGCAAACGCGACCGCCTATCTGAAATCCGAGAATACGGTTTTCTTCGGATTTCAATTCGGATTTCCACGGTTCCTCTATGATTTCGTGAACTCAGGCGGTGTGATGCTGAAAAGGGACGAAACCTTCCCGTTCTTCTCGACATGGTTTCAATACCAAGGGCACGCGGGGGAATTTCTCTATTCGGTGGGCATGAACAATGATTTGACAAACATTTTCTATCGGCGGAACACCGACGGGCTGTTTCAGCCGCGTGTGAGTCTCACCTATCGATTGAGCGATTGGTGGAGGATGAAGGCTTCGTACGGGCACTATACGCAGAAGGTCATGACGGTCAATAATGAGGACGACGTCATCCCAACATTCGAGGGCTGGACCTTGATTCCTGAAAAATGGCCGGTAGAGTCGGCCGACCATTTTGTCCTGGCCGTCGATGGGAATCTCTACGATAATCTCTCACTTTCCTCCGAAGTCTATTACAAACACTATGGATCCCTTCTTAACTACAACCGCGAGAAATTTGACGCCGTCGACCCGGATTATATTGCAGGGAAAGAAGATGCTTACGGCGCTGAATTTCTCGTTCGGACGAAAGTGGCATTCACGGATGTTTATGCATCCTACACCCTCAGCTGGGCGAAGATCGATAATGGCGGGGTGGTCTATTATCCCAGGTATGACCGGCGTCATCACGTGAATGTGCTCGGCCTTCTGCGACCAATCGAGAATGCGGATATCTTTCTCAGGTGGGAATACGGATCGGGATTTCCGTTCACACAGACAATCGGATTCTTCGATCGTCTGACGATGAGGAATGCGATTCCCGGCCAGTTTCAATTTGAAACCGGTATCCCGTACACGCTTCTGGGTTCAAAAAACGCAGGGAGGCTTCCCCCGTATCACAGGCTTGATCTGGGCGGATCGTACCATTTTTCTTTTTCCCCCATCAAAGGATCCGTCAGTTTCAGTCTTATCAATCTGTACAGCAGCAGAAACATCTTCTATTACGATAGGGCGACCGGCAAGCGTATCGACATGATCCCGTTCTTCCCGTCGGTGGGACTGACGCTGGAGATGTGACCGCAGCTCGGACCGGCACCGCCATCGATTGAAATCGACGGCTCATGAACTCTGAAATCGAATCACAATCCCGCTGTGCGGGATTGAGCTGCAACGCGAGTCTTTCAGCCGTTCGTTTTAACGAATGGCGGGGAGGACCTAGCTGTCGGCCGAAATGCCTGCCCGCCGAGTTGCTTGCCCGCCCTGCTTTCTCGACCGCGATTTTCATGGCGGTGTGGCGCGTCTGGCCCAGAGGAACCACTTGCCATACATCATTCTTTCTCCCCGTCCCTCTTCCATCCTCCCTCCTCCCTCCTGCATCTTCCATTATTCCATTATTCCCCTATTCCTTCTCCATTTCCGCGTCCCTTTCCAATCTTCCATCCCCCATCTTCCATCTTCCATTATTCTCTTCTTCAGGGTTCCCCTCTTCAGCAGATACTTCTCCGCACTCTCCCTCGGCTTCACCATCATCTTCTGTCTATTCTGAATCTGCTTCATCCTCACTTCCCTCCTTCATCAACCCATACCTCTTCATCTTCGTATAGAGATGGCTTCTCTGAATATCGAGCGCTTCGGCAGTTTTTGAAATGTTCCACTTGTGGACGTCGAGCTGCCGTTTGATGAATGCCGCCTCGGCCCGCTCCTTGAATTCCTGAAACGTCCCGCGGGTATCGAGCAGACCCTCGAATTCACCCTCTCCTCCGGGAGGAGCAGGCTCCAGAAGAGAAATATCAACCTGAGTCCCCGGCGACAAAATTACAAGGCGCTCCACAGTATTTCGCAATTCACGAATGTTACCGGGCCATTCATGGATTTCCAGTTTGTGCATCGCCTCGTCGCTGACAGTTTTTACCGCTATCCCGTTTCGCGTGCAAACGTCCTCAACAAATGCCTTGACGAGAATCGGTATATCATCCCGCCGTTCCCGCAGCGGCGGAACGTTGATCGGAATGACTTTAAGCCGGTGGTAAAGGTCGTCCCTGAATTGGTTGGCCTTGATCGCAGCCGGAATGTTCTTGTTTGTGGCCGCAATAACGCGAACATCGACCGAAATCAGCTTTGTCCCGCCCACTCTCTCGATTGTCCCTTCTTCCAATGCCCGCAACACCTTCGCCTGGGCGTTGTGGCTCATGTCCCCAATTTCATCAAGGAACAGCGTCCCGCCGTCGGCCTGCTCAAATTTCCCGATTCGCTGAGCCGTTGCTCCGGTAAACGATCCTTTTTCATGGCCGAAGAGTTCAGACTCAATAAGCTCCGCCGGAATAGCCGCACAATTTACTTCGACAAAGGGTTTTGAAGAACGTTTGCTCTGACGGTGGATCGCCCGGGCAACAAGTTCTTTCCCCGTACCGTTTTCCCCCGTGATAAGGACGCGTGCATCGGTGGGCGCAACACGTTCAACCATGGAGAGAATCTCGTTGATCTTCGGGCTCTGGCCGATGATCTGCCACTTCCCTTCGATGCTCTCCTGAAGCTTCTTGTTCTCCGCCTGGAGCCGCCCCTGTTGGAGCGCGTTCCGAACTGTAATAACAAGTTTATCGCGATCGAGCGGCTTCGGCAGGAAGTCAAATGCGCCCAGCTTCGTGGCTTCAACCGCTGTTTCAATGGTGCCATGACCGGAAATCATGACGACAGGAAGTTCGGTATTGCGTTCGCGGATCTTTTGAAGTACCTCGATCCCGTCCATCCCCGCCATCTTGACATCCAGTAGCACAAGATCGGTTCCGCTCATCTTCTGAAGAGCCTGCTGGCCATTCTCGGCAAAGGCGACCACATACTTCTCATACTCCAGGATCATCTTGATCGAGTCGCGAACGCTTTTCTCGTCATCAACGACCAGAATGGTTTCCATAGAGATCCTTTATTCGTCCTGTGCAGGCAAGGTCAGATAGTCGGAAGGAAGCAAAGTGTTGACATAGATCAGATCGTGCCCGAACGCCTCGCCCTGACTGTTCGCCCTCTTGTCTCTCGGGTCATCCGCACCGCCCACGATCATTTTCGCTTCACCCCATTCCACCGCGTTCCCGATGGTTCGGGCAAGTTCCGGCGAACCAGAGATGTAAGAAATATACGCAGATCCAAAGAAATGTTGGAGCTTGTCCATGTCGCCCGCCCCCGTCGAAGGGGAATCGGGATAGAGTCGGCGGGGAAGATTCTTCAGCCTTGCACTGAAGAGACTGTCGACTTCGAATGTCAGTGGAAGTCCGACGGCGCCGACCAGAGGCATGTCGACCTCGATATTCTGATGTTCAAGAGATCCGACCATCGCAAGGAACAGGGCCCGCCCGATGTTGAATTCAGCTATCTTCAGGGCCTTCTGGAATATCCCGTCCACCGCCCGCAGGTCGCCGCATCTTTTCAAGAGCTCCCCGAATCGAGGGTCGCGGACGTACTCGCGGATCCTTCTTGTATCCTTCACCAGTTGTGGCGTGAAGAGCCCTCCGACAAAATCTCCCAGCGAGAATCCGTCATCTCCTTCGTCGAAATCCCATGTGAGTCCGCCGGGGACCGTTTCGTCACATTGTGCAGCGGCGTTGGGAGGCAGAACCAGAATCCAAACAATTCCGAGAATCAAGGGGGCAAGGAGATATGATTCTCGTTTCTTCATGACGTCGTCTAGGTCTGCAGGACGCCCGGATTGAACCGGGGAACCTCCGGATTCTGATTGGCTACTTCTATTCCACGTGAAATGACGGCGCGAGTTTCAACGGGATCTATGATTCCGTCGACCCACAGCCGTGCGGCCGCAAAGAACGGATCCAGCTCGGATTCGTAGCGATTCTGAATTTCCGAAAGGAGCTTCTGCTGCTGTTCGCCCGTGATCTCCTTCCCCCCCTTTTTCATTTGTTGCACTTTGATGGCAAGAAGAGTTTCGCTCGATTGCTTTCCCCCCATGACGGCGATTTGGGCTGAGGGCCAGGCGTAGATCAATCTCGGGTCATAGGCCTTGCCGCACATGGCGTAGTTTCCGGCGCCGTAGCTGTTTCCTACAATGAAAGTGATCTTTGGAACGACGCTGTTGGCGACCGCGTTGACCATCTTGGCGCCGTCTTTAATGATTCCGCCCTGCTCAGCCCGGCTTCCCACCATAAACCCGGTCACATCCTGAAAGAAGACAAGCGGGATTCGTTTCTGATTGCAGTTCATGATGAATCGGGTTGCCTTGTCGGCACTGTCGCTGTAGATGACGCCGCCAACCTGCATCTCTCCCCTCTTCGTCTTCACCACTGAACGTTGATTCGCCACAATCCCAACCGCCCAGCCGTCAACCCGGCCGTATCCGGTGATGACTGTTTTGCCGAATCCTTCTTTGTATTCATCAAGCTCGCTGTTGTCGAGAATCCGGGCCAGCACCTGATACATGTCATAGGGTTTCGATCGGTCGGCGGGCATGAGACCGTGGAGATCGATGGCCGGGAATTTCGGATCCTTTGGTTCAATGCGGTCGAACCCGGCGGTCGGCGTGCGGCCCAGCTTGCTCATAATCGAGCGGATCTTCTCGATGCACGCCTCATCATTCTTCATCCGGTGATCGGTCACGCCGCTGATCTCACAATGGACCTCAGCGCCTCCAAGCGCCTCATTGTCGATCTCTTCGCCTATTGCAGCTTTGACGAGATGTGAGCCGGCAAGAAAGACGCTTCCTGTCTTGTCGACAATCATCGCCTCATCGCTCATGATAGGCAGATACGCGCCACCCGCGACACAGGGCCCCATGATAGCGGCGATCTGGGTGATCCCCATGGAGGACATCACTGCGTTGTTCCGGAAAATTCGGCCAAAGTGTTCTTTGTCGGGAAAGATTTCAGACTGAAGAGGAAGGAAGACACCGGCAGAGTCGACCAGATAGATGATGGGGAGGCGATTTTCGATTGAGATCTCCTGGGCCCGGAGATTCTTCTTGCAGGTGATCGGGAACCAGGCGCCGGCTTTGACGGTAGCGTCATTTGCTACAATGACGGCATCGCGCCCGTGAATCTTTCCTATACCAAAAATGGTCCCCGACGAAGGCGCTCCCCCGTACTCCTCGTACATTCCGTATGCCGCGAAGAGGCCCACCTCGAGGAAGTATGAGCCCGGGTCGATCAGTCTCTTGATCCGCTCACGGGCAGGAAGCTTTCCTTTCTGTCGATGCTTTTCGAGGGCCTCCTTGCCGCCCCCCATCTCCACCATCTCGCGCTCGCGGCTCAGGCGCCGAAACTGCGACTGCATCGCGGCAATATTCGCCTTGAACGCATCATCGTGCTGGACAGATTTTCCGATCTTCGCCATGGAGCTTCCCTTACTGTAGAAGGTTCTTGGCAATAACCATTCGTTGTACTTCAGATGTTCCCTCTCCGATGGTCAGGAGTTTCACATCGCGGTAGAATTTCTCAACCGGAAACTCTTTGATGAAACCGTACCCGCCGTGAATCTGGACCGCTTCTGTGGCAACGCGCTGGGCGACTTCACTGGCAAAGAATTTTGCCTGGGCTGCCGCGAGATTGATCGGCTCACCTTTTGACTTCGCTGTCGCAGCTTTGTATGTCAGCAGCCGCGCGGCCTCGATCTCTGTTGCCATGTCTGCAATCTTGAACTGAATCCCCTGAAACTCGCTCAGCGTGGCACCGAATGCCTTCCGCTCTTTTGAATATTTTATCGCTGCCTCCATCGCACCCTGTGCCAGTCCAACGGAGAGCGCTGCAATTCCAATTCGTCCGCTGTCGAGAACCGAAAGGGCCTGTTTGAATCCCTGTTCTTCTTTCCCGAGAAGATTGCTCTTCGGGATCTTCACGTTGTCGAAGATCAACTGTACCGTATCACTCGCGCGGAACCCGAGTTTGTTTTCCTTCTTCCCAACTGTAACACCCATCCCCTTTTCCACGATAAATGCCGAGATCCCCTTGTTTCCTTTGGTAGTGTCGGTCTTTGCGGTCACGACAAACGTTGAGGCATACGACCCGTTTGTAATGAATGTCTTGGCGCCGTTCAGGATGTAGGAGTCACCTTCGAGGCGAGCGCTCGTCAGCATTCCGCTTGCGTCGCTTCCTGAGCCCGGCTCGGTAAGACACCATGAGCCGATCTTCGCGCCTGTGGCAAGATCCGGGACGTATTTCTTTTTCTGTTCGTCGTTCGCGAACTGAAGAATGTGCTCAAGACAGAGTCCGCTGTGTGCGGCAAATGTCAAGGCAACGGAGGGGTCAACACGGGCAATTTCCTCCATGATAACAACGAACTCCAACGCGGTCATTCCTGCGCCTCCCAGCTCGGAAGGAGTGACAACGCCAAGGAATCCCAGCTCCGCCATCTTGCGGTAGACATCCATCGGAAATTCCTGAGCTTCGTCATACTTCATGACGTTGGGGAGGATTTCCGCCTCCGCAAACTCCCTGGCGGATTGCTTCAGCATCTTCATCGTTTCTGTTGGTTCTATTCCGGTTTCAACGGTCGTTTCGGTCATGTTCCATGTCCTTGGGCATATGGTTTTTCATTCAAGTAGTTCTTCGTGTTCTTTGTGTCTTGGTGTTTATTAATCCTACCACGAAGACACAAAGAGCACGAAGGGCATTCAGTTTGTGTTGCGACGAAAATCCTCAATCAACTTCGATGCAAGGTCGTACGGGGTTAATTGCCGCCCGATGACACCCCCGAGCTCCCTCTCGAGGACTCCGGTGCGCTCTTCACTCCAGAAGTTCTCGGTCAGCTGCTCTTCGACAAGCTCGCGGATCCTTCGCTTCAAACGGGTGCGCCGTTTCTGCTCCAGAAGACCGCTCTTTTCCTGATAGGCCCGATGCCCTGCGATCAGCACTGCCACTTCTTCGATCCCTTTCCCCTCGTTACCGACGGTTTTCACCACGTCCGGAGCCCAACCCTCGGATGAAGAACGGAATCCCAAGATCATCTTGATCGACATGACCGCCTGGTCCGCCCCGGGCCGGTCGGATTTGTTCATCACAAAGAAATCCGCGATCTCCATCAATCCCGCTTTCATCGCCTGAATTCCGTCACCCGATTCGGGGACCAGCACGACGATTGTCGTGTCTGCAGCCCCGGCTACATCGAGCTCCGATTGCCCCACACCGACAGTCTCCATCAGAACCACGTGGTGGCCTGATGCATCGAGAATATCGGCTGCCTCTTTTGCTTTCTTGCTCAGGCCGCCGAGGCTTCCGCGTGAGGCCATGCTGCGAATAAAGACATCACCGTCGAGCTCGACATCGGTCATCCTCACACGGTCTCCAAGAAGCGCGCCGCCGGTGAACGGACTTGTAGGATCGACGGCAATGATTCCCACCCGCTGTTTCATGCGCCGAAAATGCCCTGCCAGCTTGTTCGTAATCGTGCTTTTCCCCGCACCGGGTGGCCCGGTAATACCAATCCTGTATGCGATGCCGGTTTTGGGAAATATCCCCTTAAGAAGTTCAAGCGACTCCGGCGCACCGTTTTCAACAAGCGAAATTCCCCGGGCAACGGAACGCCGGTCACCCCGAAGAATCCCCTCGGCAATTGTGTTGACGCCGCCCTTCACTTCTTCTTTGACCCTTTCTCGAGGAAATAGTGTGCTGTCATTGCGAGGCCATCGTCAACCGACACCATGGGAGACCACCCAAGGGCCTTGTTGATCTTGCCATAGCTTATCACACTCCTCCGCTGTTCGCCTTCTTTCGCCGGCCCGTGTTGTTCGAGGCACGAAGGATTGAGGATCCCCTTAAGCCTGCGGAACAGGGTAATGACATCGGTCTCCTTTCCGGTCCCGATGTTGAATATCTCCGACCCATTGTACCTCAGCGCAAGAATGTTTGCCTTCGCGACATCTCCGACAAACGTGTAATCCCGCGTCTGTTTTCCGTCCCCATTAATAAGAGGTTGTTTTCCCGCGATCATCTTGTCGGCAAAGATCGCTACCACACCGGCCTCGCCGTGAGGATTCTGCCTCGGCCCGTAGATATTGGCATAACGCAGAATGACCGAATCGAGGCCGTGCACCATCTTATAGTAGAAGAGATATTTTTCCGTTGTCAGTTTCGTGATTCCGTACGGAGACAAAGGCCGCAGCGGATGGTTCTCATCGGCCGGAAAGACATCCTGCTCGCCATAGATCGCTCCCCCTGTTGATGCAAAAATGAGCCTCTTGACTCCGTATCGACGGGCGTTCTCAAAGACATTGAGGCCCCCCAGCACATTCACCGATGCGTCAAACGACGGATCTGCCACCGACCTCCGCACGTCCATTTGGGCAGCGTGATGGTTCACGACATCGAATCGCACTTTCTTGAAGAGCCGATCAATCGATTTGTTCCGGATATCTAACTTATGAAATCGGGCTTTCGGGTGGACGTTCTTTTTCGTTCCGCTCGACAGGTCATCGACAACGAATACGTCGTGCCCTTCCTGAACATAGGCGTCGACGATATGCGACCCGATGAACCCTGCGCCGCCTGTGACGAGAATCTTCATTTCTTCGGTCCTTTTTTCAGATGCGCCAAGCCCTTTCGGCCAATATCACTGCGGTAGTACGCCCCGTCGAAGGTAATCCGATCGACAATGCGATACGCAGCATGGATAGTTCCCGCGAGATCGTGGTCGTATCCCACGGCTGTAACTCCCAACACTCTGCCGCCCGACGTGACAATACGGTCGTTCTCTTTTTTGGTACCGGCATGAAAGACCACTTCACCCTCATCTGCCTTCACCAGGTCAAGCCCGCGAATCTCCTTTCCGGTCTCGTAATCATCAGGATAGCCTCTTGAGGCCATGACAATGCAGACGGCAGCTGCCGGATGCTGACGCACCTGGTCGGGCTGAAGCGAACCGGTCGAGGCTGAAAGAAGCAGCTCGGCGAAGTCGCCGTCGATTATTGGAACAACAACCTGAGTCTCCGGATCGCCGAATCGGCAATTGTATTCAAGCACCATCGGCCCCCTCTTGGTGACCATCAGCCCGACGTAGAGACAGCCCGTATAGGGCGTTCCCTCGGAGCGCATTCCGTCTAATGTCGGGCGAACAACCTTATCGACGACTCGTTTTTGGAGCTCAGGGGTCATGACAGGCGCAGGTGAATATGCACCCATGCCGCCGGTATTCTTTCCGAGGTCGCCGTCCAGAATTCGCTTGTGATCCTGAGCCGATGAGAGTATGACGAAGTTTTCCCCGTCACTCAGCGCAAACATCGAAACTTCTTCTCCGGCAAGACACTCTTCGATCACTACTTTTTCCCCTGCCTGGCCGAACATCTTGTCTTCAAGGATCTGACGCAACGCGAGGAGAGCAATCTCCCTGGTTTCGCACATGATCACCCCTTTCCCCGCCGCCAGGCCGTCGGCCTTCACGACGAGGGGCCCCTTCATGTTGTTGATGAAGCGCTCCGCATCCTCCTTCTCACGGGCCGAAAAGATCCCGTACGCGGCCGTGGGAATCCTGTGGCGCTTCATGAAATCCTTGGCAAACGCTTTGCTTCCTTCGAGTTGGGCGGCCATCTTTGTGGGCCCGAAAATCGTCATCCCGTTTTCGCGGAAGAGGTCCACGATTCCCAGAACGAGCGGTTGTTCGGGGCCCACCACCGTGAGGTCAACCTTCTTTTCCTGCGCAAACTTGAGCAGGGCGCGAACGTCAGCAGCTTTCGCAGTGGCGCACGTCGCCTGGTCGGCGATACCGGCATTCCCGGGGGCGCAGTAGATCTCCTTGACACGCGGGCTCTGGCGCAGCTTCCACACGAGCGCGTGTTCCCGGCCGCCTGAGCCGATGACCAGAATCTTCATCTCGCGCTTCCCTCTCCGACCCTGACAAACGCCTGGTGATCGATATCCATCAGCGTTTCAAGAACCTTCGCAAGCTCTCCTGTCAGCATCCGGCGGTCAAACCGATCGACAAATTCGTCAGACGGCTTGGGCAGTCTTCGTTCTTCAAAAAGCTTCAGAAGATCCAGGAGGGCCTGTTCATGAGCGGCACGGTCGTTCAAAGGAACACAAAACGCCGCCTTGCTTTCAATCACCAGCTGCTTCATGTATCCATCCACGACGGAGGCAAGAATCGGTTTCTTTGCGCCAAAGTATTCATAGAGTTTCCCCGGCGACTGAAAATCGTTATCAAGGACAAACCACAGTACGTCGGCCTCGACGAGGTGCTTTGAGCTCACATGATGCTCCAGGTAGCCCAGAAAATTGATTTCGTTCTGCAGCCCGAGTCTGCGCACGAGATTCTGATCTTCTCTGCGCGTGTTCCCGACGAAATTTACCTCGATTCTTCCCCTCAGTTGCGGTGAGTCCTTCAGAACACGGTGCACTGCCTGAATAAGGACGGCCGGACTGCGGCCGCCGTAGAAGGTGCCTGAGTGCGTAATCTTGAGTTTTCTGACCGATGATACAGATTCGGCAGGGGGAAAATCGAAATCACTCCGGTCGTATCCCTGGGAAACGATGGTCACATCATGATAGGTCAGAAACGGGTACCGTTTTACCAGGGTTTCTTTCA
Source organism: Bacteroidota bacterium (assembly GCA_035291905.1). Taxonomy (GTDB): domain Bacteria; phylum Bacteroidota; class Ignavibacteria; order UBA10030; family UBA10030; genus JACPLA01. The sequence continues at coordinate 26,726 of DATDRF010000065.1, read as the reverse complement.
CACGGCGGTGTGTCACAATAATCCGATCGCACCCGCGAACAAGCTTTTTCTCCAGTCGTTGGTGACGCCAGCGGTGGTAAGGAGTCGGGAAATACTTGAAGGGATAATCCAGCCACGCGTCGCGATAATCGAGGACGAGTGGAATTTTGAACTTCTTCTTGAGGGCAAGACCGATCAGGAAATCCGTCTGCGGGGGCGCGGTTGCAATGATCGCGTCGCAGGGATTATTCTTCAGGAATTCGGATCCCGCTTTGACGGCCTTTCTTTTCCAGCCGATCTTCGTATCGGGAATGAAAAACAAATCCCCCAGGAACTGGAGAAACTTCCTCATCCGCTCCGAAGGCATCCTCACGGGCCCCTTCCCCTTGAACATCCTGTTGGGGTCGAACGAACCGGTCCTGATGACTTTGATTTCCGCCTCTTCCACTTCCTTCAGAAGGGTCGGATCGAATGCGAAGTAACCGGTCGGGCCCACGGTGAGGACGGTGGGACTCCATCCGTAGTGCGAAAGATACCTTGCGAACTTCAGCGTGCGCTGGACTCCGCTCAGTCCCATCGGCGGAAAGTAGTATGCAATAAACATTGCCCTTCTTGTTCGATCCGTCATCGGGAGTGGAATACCGTTCTAGAGAGTGATAAGGTCTTTTGGGATTGTACTCAGGAGCTCGTGCCCCCCTTTGAGAATGGCGACATCGTCCTCAATCCGGACTCCGCCGATGCCGGCCACATAGACCCCCGGCTCGATCGTAATGACGTTCCCCGGAACAAGAATATCTTCGCTGATGGCGGAGATTCTTGGGCTCTCGTGTACCTGCAAGCCGAGCCCGTGCCCCAACGAATGTGTGAAGAACTTGCCAAGTTTGTGATCTCTGATATGGCGGCGTGCAATTGCGTCGAGCTCTTTTCCTTTCATGCGATCCCGCGACTCGTCAAGAGCACGTTGTTGAGCGTCACGAACGACGTTGTAGATCCTCCGTCGTTCCGTGCTGATTCGTCCCACGGCAACCGTCCGGGTCAGATCGCTGTGATAGCCGTTCACGCGGCATCCGAAATCGATGGTGACAAGCTCTCCTTTTCTGATTTTCTTTGACGAGGCGCGTGCATGGGGGAGCGCTCCCCTCTCGCCGCTCGCTACGATCGGCTCAAAGGCCTCCGCCTCGGCGCCGTGCTTGCGGTGCTGATAGACGATTTCGGCCGCAACATCCAATTCGCTCACCCCCTCCTTAATGACGCTCAGCAGGCCGTAAAAGACTCTTTCGCTGATCGAGATTGCCTTGCAGATCCGATCGATTTCGGATTCCAGCTTCACCGATGCGAAAGAATCGACCAGTGTATCGGCCGGAACAAATTTCGCTTTTGGGAAGAGATGCCTGAGGGACTCCATTTCGGCCACAGTGATATGCATCTGGTCAATTCCGAATCGAAATCCGGAGGGAATCCGGATTCGCTGCTTCAGTTCCTGAAAAAGGTTTCGGCCGGTAATGACCCTGCGATATCCCTTCACCTCATCCCGGGATTGGGCGGTATAGCGGCCGTCGGTCAGAAACAACTGTTGGCGTGATGTGATAAGCACGAGCCCGTTCGAGCCGGAGAAGTTCGTCAGGTAGCGGACATGAGGAATGAACGCTACGAGAAGACCGTCGAGCTGCAGTGCTTTCAGTTTTTGCCGTACTGCCTCAAGCCGTCGTGCGTTCATTCAGGAGGGATCACAAATGGTAGTTGGGAGCTTCTTTGGTAATATTGATATCGTGTGGATGGCTTTCGCGCAACCCCGCGTCCGTCATGCGAATAAACTGCGAGTTCTTTTTCAGCTCAACGACTGTTCGGCAGCCGCAATATCCCATGGCGGCCCGCAGGCCGCCGACCATCTGGTGAACCGTCTCGCTGAGGTTTCCTTTGTACGGGGTTCGCCCTTCGATCCCCTCGGGGACAAGCTTCTGAAGATCATCTTCGACGTCCTGAAAATAGCGGTCCTTGCTCCCCGCGCGCATCGCCTCCAGGGACCCCATGCCTCGATAGATCTTGTAGCTGCGTCCTTCAAAGAGAACCTTCTCCCCCGGACTCTCATCAACTCCCGCGAAGAGTCCCCCGATCATCACGGAATCCGCCCCCGCACCGATAGCCTTGGCAATGTCTCCGGTCTGCTTGATGCCCCCGTCGGCAATGACCGGCACTTTGCTTTTCTGCGCCACGCGGCTGCAATCCATGATCGCCGTGACCTGAGGAATACCGATCCCCGCAACCACCCGTGTCGTGCAGATCGATCCGGGCCCGATCCCCACCTTCACGGCGTCCGCGCCCGCACGAATCAGGTCCCGCGTCGCCTCTGCCGTGCCGACATTCCCGGCAATCAACTCGACGTTGAACTTTGATTTGATTCTCTTCACCATGGCAAGAACGCCCGCCGAATGGCCATGGGCCGTATCCACGATGATGACGTCAACACCCGCATCGATCAGCGCCTGGACGCGGTCCAAGGTGTCAAACGTAACGCCAACTGCAGCACCCACACGCAACCGCCCCATCTTATCCTTGCACGCATACGGATACCGCTTCTTCTTTTGTATGTCCTTAAAGGTGATCAATCCTTTGAGTTTGCCCGCCTTGTCGACAATCGGAAGTTTCTCGATTCTGTGTTTCTGCAGAATTACCTCCGCCTCTTCAAGAGTGGTTCCCGTGTGGGCAGTGATCAGGTTTTCGGATGTCATGATTTTCGAAACCTGAAGATCCATATTAGGTTCAAAACGAAGATCACGATTTGTGAGAATTCCCACGAGCTTGTCGTCTTCCACGATCGGTATTCCGGAGATGCTGTATTTCCTCATGGTCTCCATGGCTTCCCGAACCGTGGCATGCTGATCCATCGTAATCGGTTGCTGGATCATTCCGCTTTCCGACCTCTTCACCTTGTCGACTTCTTCGGCCTGCCGGCCGATTGTCATGTTCTTATGGAGAATACCGATCCCCCCTTCACGGGCAAGAGCAACGGCCATTTCCGACTCTGTCACGGTATCCATCGCCGCGCTGATGAGGGGAATATTCAGATCGATATGCCGCGACAGCTTTGTCCGAACGTCTGTCTCTCGCGGCAGTACAGATGATTTCGCCGGAACCAGCAGCACATCGTCGTACGTGAGTGCTTCACCGATAATTTTCTTCTGCGCCATGGAACTCCTTACGTGTGAAAACGGTCGGAACAATCTCAAGTAAAAGCCGAAAATCCCGTTATATCTTCGCCGAGGATCAGCGTATGCATTTCGTGCGTCCCTTCATAAGTCTTCACGGATTCGAGATTGGCGGCGTGACGCATGACAGGATACTCGTCCAATATGCCGTTTGCGCCAAGGATCTCGCGTGCCGCCCGGGCAATCTCCAACGCATGGTAGACATTGTTTCTCTTCGCCATAGAAATCTGGGTGAACTTTGCAGTCCCTTTGTCCTTCAGCCTGCCCAGTTGGTGACACATCAACTGTGCCTTGGTGATCTCCGTCAGCATATGCACGAGTTTTTCCTGGGTCATCTGGAAGGCCGCGATCGGTTTGTCAAACTGGATCCGTGACTTGGCGTAGCTGAGGGCGGCATCGTAGCAGGCCATGGCCGAGCCAATGGCACCCCAGGCGATTCCGTACCGGGCCTGGCTCAGGCACATGAGCGGCGACTTCAGTCCGCCGGATTTCGGAAGCAAATTCGCTTCCGGGATAACGCAATCCTGAAACACAAGCTCTGACGTCACGGAGGCTCTCAGCGAGTGTTTCCCCGTCATTTCGGGCGCCGAGAATCCCTTTGTCCCTTTTTCCACAAGAAAACCTTTGATTTCGCCATCCAGCTTCGCCCAGACCACCGCTACGTCTGCTATTGTCCCGTTGGTTATCCACATCTTTGCGCCGTTGAGCCGAAAGCCCCCTTTTGTCTTTTCAGCTCTCGTGATCATCCCTCCGGGATTCGAACCATAGTCAGGTTCAGTCAATCCAAAACATCCGATCGCCTTGCCCGATGCCAGCTTCGGAAGCCAATGGTCCTTCTGTTCTTCAGATCCGAACGTGAAGATCGGATACATGACGAGGCCGCTCTGGACTGATGCAAAACTTCTGACTCCGCTGTCGCCCCGTTCGAGTTCCTGCATGACCAATCCGTACGCGACGTTGTTCATCTCGGCACAGCCGTACTTTGCGGGAAGTGTCGATCCGAAAAGCCCCATCTCCGCCATGGCCGGTAACAGGTCCATCGGGAATGTGCCGGCGCGATAGTGCTTCTCGATGACGGGGATGACCTTTTCTTCAACGAATTCGCGGACTGTATTTCGGACAAGAATTTCTTCTTCGGAGAGGAGTGAATCGAGGAGATAATAGTCAACGCCTTGAAACTTCGGCATGCGGATCCTTTGGGTGGGAGCCAGTGTCTCTTTTTGAAAACAGAAGGGCGAAAAACCCTAGAAAGTTCAGCAAAAATAGCCATTAATCGATGGAAAGTCAACAACGGGGTTGCTCCTCCGCGACCTTCCCGCCCGAACGACCGTTACAAGGTCAAATGGGTTCGGTCGGGCGGGTGCGCCTTCTTTGCGCTCTTTGCGGTTATGCTTTTTTTCTTAACCGCAGACGTCGCGAAGGAGGCCTGCCCGCCTCAGTGAAATTCTTTGAGGCAGGGGGGCGCATAGTGCGCAGAGCAAGAAGGGGGAGAAAAACGGTGAGCCAGTTTCTCGAGAATCCATATTGCAGGTTCCCGATGACTGGCTCATCATGAAGGAGGTAGTTTTGCTTACCTACACTTTAAATACGGATGAAAGTGCAAAAAGTTACTGTGAGTTTCGCGGATGAAGAGATTTTAAGAAAAGGAGGGAGCGAAGATGCCGGGTTACGACTCTATTTTGATGCCGTATTTCTTGATTTTCAGGTAGAGGGTCTTTGACGTGATGCCCAGAATCTGGGCTGATTTCATGCGATTAAAACCGTTCTGACGGAGGACTTTCTCAATGTGGGCCCGTTCGACATCTTCGAGAGAAAGGAGACCCTGGCCGCCGTTGTTGCCTGCAGCCGGCAGGACCGACCCCGCATGCTGGGCCGCAGAGGCAGTAAGGGCCGCATTCACCCAAAGGTCCCGCGGTTCGATGATATCCCCCTGCGAGAGAACCGTCGCCCCTTCAATCACATGCTCGAGCTCGCGGACGTTTCCGGGCCAGTCATAGTTCATCAGTACTTGCAGCGCCGCTTCGCTGATTTGCTTCGTCCTGGTCTTCGACTTCCTGCTCAAGAAGTGCTGAACCAGCATGGGAATATCTTCTTTGTGTTCCCTGAGGGACGGAACGCGGATCGTGACGATATTGAGTCTGTATAAAAGGTCATCACGGAACTTTCCGCCGGCAACCTCATCCTTAAGGTTCTTGTTTGTGGCGGAGACCACGCGCACTTCAACTTTCATGGAGGATGTTCCCCCGACGCGCCTGAATTCACCGGTCTCAAGAAAGCGCAGGAGTTTTGGCTGAGTTGACGGGCTTATGTCCCCCACCTCATCCAGAAAGAGGGTTCCACCGTTTGCCACTTCCACGAGGCCCTGCTTTGTTGCGTAGGCGCTCGTAAAGGAGCCCTTTTCGTGTCCGAACAGCTCGCTTTCCAGGAGTTGATCCGGGATTGATGCGCAATTCACCGCAACGAACGGCCGCTCTTTCCTCTCGCTCATCTGATGGATCATGTGAGCGATGAGTTCCTTGCCTGTCCCGCTCGCACCCTGCACAAGCACGAACGCGTCGCTGGCCGCAACTTTCCTGATATTCTCTATCACCTCCCGCATGGGAGCGCTATTCCCAACGAGGTCCATTCCACCGCCGACCCGATTGAGCTCGTTCTGCATGATCTCTTTTGCGATCACGAGCTGGCGCCGCTCAAGCGCCCTCCGCACGGTGGCCAGAAGCTGCTCACGCTCGTACGGTTTGGCGATAAAGTCATAAGCCCCCAGCTTGACCGTCTCAAATGCCGTCTGCATATCGACGACATTGGTGAGCATGATCACCTGGGTGGTCGGGGAGTGTTCTTTGATGAACTTCAGGACTTCGATGCCGCCGACGCGGGGCATCTTGATATCGAGGAGGACGATGTCGTAAAGCTTGGATTGGACAAGATTGATGGCCTCGGTGCCGTTGGAGGCCGTGTCAACGAGGAAATCGCGGAGATCTTCAAACTCGGTTCGAAGAAGGAACGTGATGGATTCTTCGTCATCAACGATGAGAAGCTCGTACTTCTTCATGGATCTCCTCCGCCCGCTCAGCTCGTGCCCAGCACGCGCTCTACCGTTGTGAGGAGATCAACAAGATCATACGGCTTGCTGACAAAGTCCTCTGCCCCCAGCTTCTTCGACTCGATCGCGTTCTTTAGATCGGCAAAACCCGTCAGCATGATGACTTTTGTGGAGGGTTGTTTCTGTTTGATGAACTTCAACACTTCAAAGCCGTCAACATTCGGCATCTTGATGTCAAGCAGAATGAGATGAAACTGCTGTGACCCCAGTATTTTGATCGCTTCTTCACCATCACCGGCTGTACTGACCTGATATCCCTCACCTTCGAGTTCTGAGCTCAGGACAGTACGAAGAGCCTCCTCATCATCCACGACCAGAATCTTGTTTTTTACCGGCATGGGCGGTGCTCCCAATCATCGACCGAATCAGTGTCTCGCGAGGATTGCTCCTGCTTGTAGAAAGGATTTACATCGGACAATATCATAGAGAAAATCCCTTTTAAATGCAACCTTCAAGATTGTGACGGTTTCGAGAGGACATGTATTCGATTTCATTCCAATTTCGGATGATGTGCCGCGGAGCCGTTTCAAATCGATGATTCTCCTGATTGAAAGCGGGATCGCCTGGAGCGGCATATCCCGGCCCATTGCAACTCTTGCAACCAACCAGTACCTTTGTGGTTACGATGGGACCCGGCCCTCAGACACCGCAGAAGCTGATTTCAGTCCTCCTTGTCGACGACGATATCGCCTTCGTCAAGGTGGTGCAGCATCACCTCCAGAAATTCCAGGGAAGAGATTTTAAGCTGATCTGGAAGGAACGGCTGGAAGACGCCCTGGCCGAGGTACAGGCAAACAAGGGTATCGACATTATCCTCACCGACTACAACCTCCCCGGCGGCACGGGCCTTGAATTTTGCCTGCAACTCAACGCGATGAACAGTGAAATCCCCATTGTGTTTGTCACTTCATCCCGAAATTTCAAGCTGGCGATCGACGCCATGAAGCTTGGCGTTGAGGATTTTGTCGTAAAGGAAGACCTGTCGGAACTCCTCCTGCCGAAGACGATCATCAACGTCATTGACAAAGCCCGCACCCGCAAGCAGATTCAGGCGGTTGAAAAGCGGATGCTGATTGCGGAAAAGAGGGCCGAAGCCATTCGGGAGCTTGTCGTCACCGTCTGCCACGAGTTCAACAACCCGCTGGCCGCCATCAAGATCAGCGCCGACCTGCTGGCACGGCAGTTCACGGAGAACGAAAAAGAACTCATGCGGGACTTCGAGAAGAATTTTCTTAAGATCGAACGGGAGATCAAACGGCTGCGGGACATCAATTTTGAGCGTGTGAATTTTCGTGACGATCCGGCCAAACCGACGTCCTAGCAGTTTTTCGTTCCTCTGTGTTCTTTGTTCCTTCCCCCGTCACGAAGTGATCCCTTCGGGAAGGGGGTCCCTTCGGGATCTCTCCTCCCTGCCTTTGAGAACGAAGTTCCGCCAAAAAGCACGGCGGACCCCGCAAGAATCTCGGGGCAAGCAAGTCGGCGGGCAGGTGCCGACCATTCCGATGTGAGGGACTCCCTCGTGAGGCACTTCGGTCCACGACTCTTACGAGTCGAAGACTCGTAGAGCAGGCAGGTCTGTGGTAATGCTTTAGCCGCTAAAGAACACAGAGGAGCCACACAGTTCACAGAGAAAAAATGGAGCTCGCTCTTCTTGCATGTTTGGTGAATTTTTGCTAGCTTTTTAGCTCCTAACAGTTGGAGCGGAATAAGAACCGGTGATGTTCCGTACGAAAAGGCCCAAGAAGCGCATCTTAGTCAGAATCCAGACAACCAGAGTTTCCCCAAAGAGTCCCGCCCAAGAGGCGGGACACTTTTTTTATGGCAGCCTATGAAGGTCGTCGACGTCGAACAAATCATGGAACAATGGGCCCCGCGGTGGACCGCATGGGAACGCGACAACGTCGGGCTCCAGATCGGAGACCGGACGCGGAGGATCAAGCGAGTCCTCGTCTCTCTTGATGTGACCCCGGAAGTCGTCGATGAGGCCATTCGCAGAAAGGCGGAGATGATCGTAGCTCACCACCCGATCCTTTTCCGGCCTCTGTCGGCCGTTCTCTCGTCTGATTTCACCGGATCAATGATCCTTGCGTTGGCCAAAAATGATATCGCCGTGTATGCCGCCCATACGAATCTCGATGCAGCTCCGGGAGGGGTCAGTTTTGCACTGGCGGAATCATTGAAGCTCACCAACGTGCGCCTCCTCGCCCCATTGAAAGATCTCTATACCAAAATAGCGGTCTTCGTTCCTTCTGCGCATGTTGCAGCCGTGATGAATGCCATGGCTCAGGCAGGCGCGGGTGAGATCGGAGACTACTCCATGTGTTCGTTCCAAATCAACGGGCGGGGTACGTTCCAGGGAGCTGAGACAACGAATCCCTACGCAGGACGTCCGGGAACGCTGGAAGAAGTCGAGGAAGTCAGGTTGGAAATGATCCTCCCGCGCTTTCAAGCCCCTTCCGTCATCGAAGCGATGCAAGAGGCCCATCCGTATGAAGAGGTTGCATACGACCTCTATCCGCTGAATAATGAAAGCCCGCGATACGGGATGGGTGCCACCGGCGAACTTGCTGCTCCCCTCACCCTGGAATCATTTCTCAGAAGCGTGAAGAAGGCGCTGGGATGTGAGGGACTCCGTTACGCCGGAAATCCCAGGAAGATCGTTCGCACTGTGGCGGTCTGCGGCGGAAGCGGATCGCAGCTGATTCAGCACGCCCTGGGCGCACGGGTCGATGTTTTTGTAACCGCCGATATCAAGTACCATGCATTTCAGGAAGCAGACGGACGGATGGCTCTTGTCGACGCGGGTCACTGGGAAACGGAGCAGGTGGTTCTCCCGGCAATAGCGGAGCGTCTTCGAAGGAACGCCCCGAAGGGCAAAGAAGGAATTTCTGTTCTCATCACGAATCAACGTACCAATCCAATTCATTACCAGTAAAAGAGGAGACGCATTGGAAAATCGGTTACGGTTGTTGTACGCTTTGCAGCAGGTTGATTTGGGACTGGATGACCTGCAGGAAATGAAGGGAGACCTTCCCCGTGTGGTAGCAAATCTCAACAGTGACATCAAGGAAAAGGAAACATCCCGGAAGAAACTGGAAAGCCTCATTCAGGAATCCATTGTTCGCCGTGACTCCGTCGATGTGGAGATCCTTACTCTAAAGGAAAACATCGAGAAGTACAAGACCCAGCAGTTTCAGGTGAAGACGAACAAACAGTATGACGCTCTCTCGAGAGAGATCGATACTGCTCAGGCGAAGATCACCAAGCTTGAGAAGGAAATGGAGACCCTCGAGGGGAAGGTTTCGGGAGCCAAAGAGGATGTCAAGTCTCTTGGTCCGGAGCTGGAACAGCTTCAGGCAGAGTTGGGAGAGAAGAAGACCGAATTGGAGCGGGTGAACAAGGAGCATGAGGAGGAAGAGTTGAAGCTCAACCATGAACGGGAAAAGCTCGTTGTCCGCATCGACAAGGCCGACATTCGCTCCTATGAGCGGATCCGTAAGGCGAAGAACGGCAAGGCCGTCGTCCCCGTGCGCAGGAATGCATGCGGCGGATGCTACAAAAAAGTTCCCCCTCAAACGATCCTCGAACTGAGGAAGAACTCAAAGGTCATGACCTGCGAACACTGCGGCAGAATTCTGGTCTCGGACGAAATCGCGAACAATTCAGTCGTGGCATGAGGGTTCTGGCGTATACGGACGGAGCCTCGCGAGGAAACCCCGGAGACAGCGGAATCGGGGTAATCCTGAAAGACGAGAAAGGGAACACGCTCGCAACCCATTTTGATTTCATAGGGACCACGACGAACAATGTCGCCGAATATAAGGCCCTTGTTCATTGCCTGAAAATGGCCCGGGAAACAAAATGCACACATTTGATTGTTCATTCAGACAGCGAGCTGATGGTGCGACAACTGCAGGGGGTCTACAAGGTCAAAGACAAGGAATTACGCCGGTTTTTTGATGAAGCCCGGCAAATGCTCGCATCAGCTCCATTTGAATTCGAAATTCGACACGTCGCCAGGGAAGAAAACAGGCAGGCCGATGAGCTTGCCAACAAAGGGATCAACCTCAAGACGTGAGTCTCAACGATTCGCCTCTCATGATGGTGAGGCGTAACCCTCATGGTATGAGGGGTGAACAGAGTTTAATTAACGTTACCAAAGGCAGGGGTGGCGCGTCAGGCAGCCGCTCCGATCGTCAAACATCGGGGAGGAAAGTCCGAACACCAAAGGGCAGAGCGCCCCGCGACAAGCGGGGGTCTTGAGAGCCACATCTCTCGGGAACGGACAGTGTCACAGAAAACAAACATCCCTTCTGCTTCGGCAGAAGAGAAACGGTGAAACGGTGGTGTAAGAGACCACCGCTCCGTCAGTAATGACGGAGGCACGACAAACCCCGCTCGGTGCAAGACCATGTAAATCCCGCTTCTCCGCCTCGGTGGAGAAAAGAGCTGCCCGCTCAATATTCTTTCGAATGACGGGATGGGTAGGTCGCTTAGAGAAATGGCTGCCTCTTCTTTGCCTTCGGGCCGGGAAAAGACAGAATTCGGCTTATCGACGCCCGCCTACTGCCTCTGGTAACACTTATCGAACCCGAGCCCCCCTTGCGGGGTGGCTTCCCCCCAAAGAAGGAGTTATTCTCGTGTCACCCATACGAGAGTACCGTTGGACCCTCCTCCATGACAACGGTTCCGCTGTAAACGACCCCGACAGGCTTGCTCACAGCAAACGACTCGTCGATGAACTCGGCATCTCGCCGGTCCTCGCCGAAATCCTCGTCCGCCGCAAGATTCACTCCAAGGACGAAGCCCGTCTCTACTTTCGGCCCGTGCTGGACGACCTCCATGATCCTTATCTCATGGACGGAATGGACATTGCCGTCAACCGTATCATCAAGGCGGTGAAATCCGGCGAACAGCTCATGGTGTACGGAGACTACGACGTCGACGGAACGAACGGGGTTTCGCTTCTTTGGACTTTTCTCTCAAGCATCGGTGCGAACGTCCGCTACTACATCCCCGACCGGCTCACCGAAGGATACGGCATCTCCAACGGCGGCATTGACAAGGCAAAAGCGGCCGGTGTCTCTCTGCTCGTTTCCATCGACTGTGGCATCACAGCGGTCAACCAGGTTGAGCACGCGAATTCCCTCGGCATGGATGTCATTATTTGCGACCACCACGAGCCGGGCGAAGTCCTTCCCCCCGCACTCGCCATTCTCAATCCGCTGAAACCGTCGTGCAAGTATCCGTTCAAATACCTCTGCGGCTGCGGCGTCGGTTTCAAACTGATCCAGGCACTGGGCGGCGACGAATTCGTGCAGTCGAAGTTCGGCGGGGGCGCTGAGGAACAATTGGCGTCTGCCCTTGACTTTGTGACGCTGGCAACGACAGCGGACATCGTTCCCCTCGTCGGCGAGAACAGGACACTCGTGAAACTCGGGCTCGAGCTCATGAATACGAGCCCCCGTCCGGGAATTCGGGCCTTGATCGAGACATCGGGCCTCAAGCCGGGACGCATTACCGCGGGCCAGATCGTCTTCGTCCTTGCCCCGCGGATCAATGCGGTGGGAAGATTGGGTGATGCGGGACGGGCAGTTGGCCTGCTTACGTGCACCTCGTACGAAGAGGCACTCCAGCGGGCGCAGGTTTTCGAAGAAGAAAACCGCAATCGCCGAAAGATCGATGAAGAGACGTTCATGCAGGCTCAGGATCTTGTTGAGCGGAATCTCGACTTGAAGAACGACAGCGCAATTATCCTCCATCAGGAGACATGGCATCCGGGAGTCATCGGAATCGTAGCGTCAAGATTGGTGGAACGTTATTACAGGCCGACAATCATGATGACGACGATCGACGGAGTTGTGAAGGGATCGGCCAGGAGCGTTTCGGGATTCGACATTTATCAGGCACTCAAGAAGTGCGAAGACAAGCTGCTGCAGTTTGGAGGACACAAGTATGCCGCGGGGCTTGCCGTGGCGCCGGACAGAATCGCGGAATTCAAAGAGGCTTTTTCTGTCGTGGCAAAGGAGCTCCTGACCGACGAGATTTTGACGCCTGTGGTTCATATCGAGGCCGAAATACAGCTTTCGGAGCTCACACCCAAATTCGTCCGAATCCTCAGTCAGTTTGCTCCATTCGGCCCTCAGAACATGCGTCCGGTCTTCGCCGCCCGCAATCTTGAGGTGTACGGAACGCCCCGGATCGTTGGGAACAATCATCTGCGGTTCAAAGTCAGACAGCAGAACAGGATCTTCGACGCCATCGGATTCAATCTGGGAAATCTGGTTGACCGCCTGAACGGCAAGCGCATCGACCTGGCTTTTTCGCTCGACGAGGGAGACTTCGCCGGCGAATCCGTTCCCCAACTGAAGATCAAAGACCTGAAGACAAGTGTTGCTTAAGTCCCTCGGTAAGATTACACAAAGAGCACGGAGAAGCACAGAAAACACTGAGGGGTTATTCTCTGTGCTCTCTGTGACTCCTCTGTGTAATGCTTTTTATATCGGAATTAATTAATATTCGGCAGAATCCTTCCTGAGAAGATCAGTTCTATGTCAGGTCATTCGAAGTGGGCTAAAATCCGACGCAAGAAGGCTATTACCGACGCCAGCCGAGGTAAGGCATTCACGCAAATCATCAAAGAAATCACCATCGCTACCCGGCTCGGCGGGGGCAATCCCGATGACAATCCCCGACTTCGTCTTGCCATCGAAAAGGCCAAAGCAACCAACATGCCCGCGGACAACGTCAAACGGGCAATCATGAAAGGGACGGGGGAGCTCCCCGGCATGGCTTACGAAGACGCCGTCTATGAGGCCTACGGCCCCGGAGGCGTCGCATTCATCATCGAATGTGTTACGGACAACAAGACCCGCACTGTCAACGAAATCAGGCACATCCTGGATCGAAATCACGGGAAACATGCCGCGACCGGCGCTGTCTCCTATCAGTTTCACAGGAAGGGAATCATCCTCGTCCGACGTTCCGTTATCAGCGAAGATGATCTCATGGCGGTTTCTCTCGAAGCCGGAGCCGATGACCTCAGGACCGAAGAAGAGCACTATACCATTGTGGCCTCGCCCGAGAATTATGAAGCGGTGTGCCGGGCGCTCAATGAAAAGAGCATTCCGATGGAGCACGCGGAACTCCAGCTTATCCCCGAGAATACCCACAAGGTTGAGGGAAAGGACGCCCCCCTGGTCGTGCGGTTGATCGAGCTCCTCGAAGAACACGATGATGTGCAGCATGTCTACACGAATCTCGAACTCGACGAAGCCGCCATGGCTTCGATCAATGCTTCGTAAGGAATTCCCCCAAAAGACCTATGATCGTCCTCGGAGTTGACCCAGGAACACTGATAACCGGTTTCGGAGTCATTGAATTCCAGGGAAGAAAGGTCGATGTCCTTCATTATGACATTGTCCGCAATCGGTCTAGTCGCTCGATGCCCCTGCGCCTCAAATCGATCTACGAAGCCCTCTGTCAGGTCATCGAACGTTATCATCCCGATGAATTCGCAATCGAGACCGCGTTTTACGGCAAGAATGCACAGTCAGCCCTGAAGATCGGGCACGCACGCGGAGTTGCAATCCTCGCGGCCGTGAATTACGAGATTCCGACAACAGAGTATTCGCCCCGCGAGGTGAAGAAAGCCGTGGTAGGTAACGGCGCTGCGTCGAAAGAGCAGGTACAGGCGATGGTCAAGAACCTGTTGAGCCTCAAAACGACTCCAAAATTCTTCGACGCTACGGACGCGCTGGCGGTGGCTCTCTGTCACTTTCACCGGGGGGCAAGAAAGATTCCCGTGAAGTCCAAACGATCCAAGCCAAAAAAGGGTGGCAATGGCTGGGCCGAATTCGTTGCGGCACATCCGGAGAGAGTCGTGAACTCATGATTTCATCCCTTACAGGCACCCTGAAGTCAAAGACCCCGACGGAGGTGGTCATCGACGTCCACGGGGTTGGTTACAGCGTTCACATCCCCTTTTCGACCTTCGAAAAGCTGGGTGAGCCCAATTCCACCGTAACCCTGCTCACCCATCTGCAGGTAAGGGAAGATGCCCTTCAGCTCTTCGGATTTGTCACTGAAAACGAACGGTTCTTCTTCAGGCTGCTCATTTCTGTTTCGGGAATCGGACCGAAGATCGCGCAGGGGATTCTCTCCGGCATTTCTGTCAAGGAGTTGAAAGACCACATTATCAGAGGAAACGCAGGTGCCCTCACGGCGATACCGGGCATCGGAAAGAAGACCGCGGACAGACTCATCCTTGAGTTGAGGGAGAAAGTATCGAGAACCAACGGCGCCGCAGGAACGACCTCGCTTCCGTCAGACGACTTGCGGACTCAGGCTCTCATGGCTCTCACCTCTCTCGGTTATTCAAAGCTCATTGCCGAAAAAGCTGTCCAGAGAGTTCTTTCAGAATCGTCGTCGACAAACCTCACACTCGAAGAAATCATCAAGCGCGCCCTCCGGCACACCGCCACTCCGTAATCCGTTGTTTTTCAGTCCCCTTCTGGGTATCTTCAACCTGACCATGCGCTCAGACTATACCACGCCGGAACGGCTTGAAAACGAGATCGAGCTCGATCAGACCCTTCGGCCGTCCCGATTCGGTGACTTCGTCGGCCAGGAGAAACTGACCGAGAACCTGAAGGTTTTCATCTCCGCCGCCCGGCAGCGAAATGAGCCCCTCGATCATGTCCTCCTGACCGGCCCTCCCGGGCTCGGCAAGACCACTCTTGCCTATATCATCGCCAATGAGATGGGATCGAACATCAAGATCTCATCCGGCCCAGTGCTTGATAAGCCCGGTGATCTCGCCGGAATTCTGACGAATCTCAACGAAGGAGATGTACTTTTTATCGACGAAATCCATCGCCTGAATCCGGTCGTTGAAGAGTATTTGTATTCAGCAATGGAGGAATATCGGCTGGACATCATCATCGATGCCGGCCCGAACGCCCGCTCGATCCAGCTCTCTCTCCCCCGATACACGCTCGTGGGAGCAACGACACGTGCAGGACTGCTCACCGCTCCCCTGCGTGCGCGCTTCGGCATTGCCAATCGGCTTGATTATTACTCATCCGGCGATCTTTTTCAGATCACAAAGCGATCTGCAGAAATTCTCGGGGTGAAGATTGATGACAAGGGTGGGGAAGAAATAGCGAAACGGTCAAGGGGAACTCCAAGGATCGCTAACAGGCTTCTTAAGCGGTGCAGGGACTTTGCCCAGGCCGACAAGAATCTCGCCCGGCATGGCGGTGTGATCACCAAAGAAGTGGCGGAATATTCACTGAAAGCATTGGAAGTGGACGACCACGGGCTTGATGAAATGGATAAGCGGATTCTTCGGACGATCATTGAGAAGTACGGCGGCGGGCCGGTCGGGGTGGGAACGCTTGCTGTTGCAGTGGGCGAGGAGCCGGGAACGATTGAAGAGGTCTATGAGCCGTATCTGATTCAGGAAGGATTCATCAAGCGCACGCCCCGTGGAAGAGAAGCATCTGCTTTGGCCTACAATCACTTCGGTATCAAGAAGCGCACCGGCGGCCAAGAAACCCTCTTCTAGGAACAAACCACCAAGACCTGCCCGCCAAGAAAGAACCAAAGAGGCAGGCGGGCACGAAGATCACAAAGACCTTGGTGTCCTTAGTGTCTTTGTGGTAAACTCTTTTCCCCCCGCATATTTCCTCAACGCCTGCAGCGCAGCCCGCATATCCTTCGGCATTTCAGCCGACAGTTCGAGCCGTTTTCTCATCGCCGGGTGTTTCACCACAATCGACGAAGCATGCAGGGCGAGCCGGTCAATGAGAGGCCTCTCGTCTCCGCCCGACTTGTATCTCGGCTTGAACGATGATAGGAACAGCGGCCGGCCGTCACCGTATACCGGATCGGCCACAATCGGCAATCCGATGGAACTCATGTGAATCCGAATCTGATGTGTCCTTCCGCTCTCGGGCTTCGCTTCCACCAAAGAGAATCCGCTAAACTCCTCAAGGATTGCATAGTGCGTGCGTGATTCCTTGCCGGAGTCCTCATCGACGATCATTCTTCCCCGCTCTCTCCTGCTGGCAACAATCGGCAAGTTAACCTCCCCCTCTTTCTGCGAGGTGCCCCCCCTACACAGGGCAAGATAGGTCTTGCGGACCAGATGTTTTCGGAAATCGTGATTGAGGGCGGCGTGAGCCTCCGGGGTACGGGCGAAAAGGATAATTCCGCTCGTCTCCTTGTCGATTCTATGGACAACGAAGATTCTCCCTTTGGCGGTTTTCAGAATTCCTGATAGAAACGGAAGTGAAGGATTGTAGCGGTCAGGGAGGACAAGGAGGCCTGCGGCCTTATTGACCGCGATAACATGTTCATCTTCATACAGAATCTCGATTTCGCGAAGAGGGTTCTTCATTGAAGTCAAATTAGCTGAGAGGAACCGCAGAAACAAGGGAATCCTATTGGGAAAAAGCAATTACACAGAGAACACAGAGGACCACCGAGATCACAGAGGAGTTTTCCTCTGTGCTCTCCGTGACTTCTCCGTGATCTCTGTGTAATAATTCTTCCAAGATTGAAAGTCAGTCGAAATTCATTTACATTCGTCACATGCCACTCGACAACGATCTGCAATCTGTTCAGGAGGTACGAGACCTTCTCGCCAAAGCGCATGAAGCAAAGCTCGCTTTTCGGGCCTTCTCACAGGAGAAAGTCGACGCAGTCGTCAAGGCGATGGCCGACGCCGGCTTTGCTGCTGCAGAAAGCCTGGGCCGTATGGCCCACGAGGAGACGGGATTCGGGAAACCGGCTGATAAGAAGCTAAAAAATGAATTTGCCACCCGCCGCGTCTGGGAGTCGATACGCGATCTCAAGACAGTTGGCGTTATCCGTGAAGATCATGAACGACGTATCATCGAGATCGCCGAGCCGATGGGGGTCGTAGCAGCCCTCATTCCTTCGACCAATCCGACCTCCACAGTCATGTTCAAGGCGATCATCTCGGTCAAGGGACGCAACGGATTTGTGGCAAGCCCTCACCCGCGCGCGGCAAAGTGCACCCTCGAGGCAACCCGCATCCTCGCAAGAGCTGCTGAGGCAGCGGGGGGACCCGCGGGCCTTATCAACTGCCTTTCCATGCCGACCCCGGAAGCAACCAACGAGCTGATGAAGCACAAAATGACCTCGATCATCCTTGCGACCGGCTCCAACGCCATGGTACGGGCAGCCTACAGCGCCGGAAAGCCTGCCTACGGCGTTGGCTCGGGAAATGTCCCTTCATTCATCGAACGAACGGCGAATATCCGCAAGGCTGTTGCAGACATCGTATCGGGAAAGATGTTCGACTGGGGAGTCCTCTGTTCGACTGAATCGGGCGTCATCGTCGACGAACCGGTGAAGAAGGCAGTTCTTGAGGAATTCAAGAAACGCGGGGCATATTTTGCCTCCCCCGAAGAACGGGAACGACTGAGCAAAACCCTGTTTGATGCCCGTGGCGCGATCAATCCGGGTCTTGTCGGAAAGTCCCCCTCGTATATTGCCCAAAAAGCCGGCTTCGAAGTGCCGAGTGAGACGACCTGCCTCATCGCCGAAATACCGGGCATCGGCCGCGAGTACCCTCTCTCCCGCGAGAAGCTCTCACCCGTCCTTTCGATGCTGACCGTCAACGGTTGGCAGGAGGGATGCGAGCGATGCATAGAGATGCTCCAGTTCGGAGGGATTGGACATTCGATGGTGATTCATTCGTCCGATTCGGAAGTGATCCTGAAGTTCGGGCTCGAGAAGCCGGCGTTTAGAATTCTCGTAAATACGCAGGCGGCACTTGGTGCAGTGGGCTACACGAACGAGCTTGCCCCCTCAATGACGCTCGGACCCGGCACCTTCGGCGGGTCGATTGTCTCAGAGAACGTTACAGCAAAACATCTGATCAACGTCAAGAAACTTGCCTTCGAAACCAGGCCGATCAATCCTCCCGAGAATTTCGGCGGGCAACCTGAACGTTTTGGAACAGGAAAGAAGCCGCATGGGAAGCCTGTCCCCAAATCCGGCCAGCAACCCGAAAAATCCTGGATCGAAATCATCGAAGAACGCATTCGTGCTTCCGCCGGCAATCCTCCTTCTCCTCCGGTTACCGCACTGCCTGCTACAACCCAACCTTCCGCCCCTGAGCGGCCATCCCCCGGCAAACAGGCACCTTTGGGGACAGGTATCTCGGAGAGTGAAATCGAGCGAATCATAAAGGAATTCAAGAAATAGCACTCCCTTGACTCGCAAGCTCCCCCGATCATTCTACTCACGCCCCACCCTGCGCGTCGCCAGAGATCTCTTGGGCAAGTATTTCATCCGAAGAGCCGGTCGCTTTGTCTTCGTGGGAAAGATCGTTGAGGTTGAGGCCTACCGCGGATCAATCGACCCGGCCAGTCACGCCTACCGCGGAAAGACCCCACGCAACGAGGTCATGTTTGGTGAGGCGGGACATCTTTATGTCTATTTCACCTACGGAATGCATTTCTGCGCCAATGTGGTGACGGAATGCCCCGGGAAAGCCGGTGCCGTGCTCTTGCGGGCCTTGGAGCCGATTCGAGGTTTGGAGCGCATGAAACTGAATCGCACGACAAAAGGAAGAAGTTTGGATCTGTTCCAACTCACCAACGGCCCGGCAAAGTTCTGCCAGGCCTTCTCAATCGTGAGAAACGATAACGGGACGGACCTCCTTGGGGATAGAATCTACATCACAGAAGGAGAACCTGTCGTTGATTCAGAAGTATCGAGATCTCAGAGAGTTGGAATCAGGACGGGGCGAGACAAGAAGTGGAGGTATTTTGTGAAAGGAAATCCGTGGGTGTCGCGTCAGTAAACGGCTTGCCAAGACTTACCAATCACGAAAGTCATTTCAGCGGTTTTAGCCCAGTGGTGCAAGATTTCGGTACGGCACCCCCGACCCGTCATCGTATTAATACAAGTTTTCTCGAAAGAGCGACCCCGTTTTGGCTCAACTGATAGATATAAGCCCCGCTCGGCAGCTTGGAGGCATTCCATCGTACCCTGTAGGCGCCGGGCGATCTAAACTCATCAACAAGGACAGAGACTTCCCTCCCCACGATGTCGAAGACTGCAAGACGAATGTTTCCTAATTGCTCGATTTCGAATTCGATGGTCGTCTCAGGGTTGAATGGATTTGGATAGTTTTGACGAAGTGCCAGTGACATGGGAATGACAGTCCCGCCTTCTCTCACGCGAACAGGGACATCCGGGCCCATGCTGCTGAGAATCACACCTCCGTCCCCAACGACTAGAATGTTGCCATCGGCCAATGAGACTCCGAAGAGGTTCTTGTTTGTCCGAAGGAGCATGAGTCTGTTCGACCCGGTAAGGGAAGTGAGGGTCCAGCTCTTCCCACCGCTGTGTGAGTAAAATATGCTGCCATTGTCCCCTACGGCCGTCGCAAAAATTCCGTCGCCGTAACTTACCGATTGCAGGGTCTGACCAGGCAACTGAACACGACCCCAAGTGAGTCCGCCGTCCGTTGTCCAAAGGACCGTTCCTTCTCCTTCGCCGACCGCCGTTCCGGTTCCCACGCTGGTTTTCGAGAATGCGACCGAATTCAAAGTGTCCGTCGTCCCACTTGGGAGCAGTTCCCAGCTCAGACCGCAGTCCGTTGAACGGATTACGGTTCCTCCTTCCCCCACGGCCACGGCGCTATTCGAGTCGACAAATGCAACTGAAAAAAGCCAAGGGCGGAGCAATTGCTCATTTGGAGCTGCACGAATCATCGAACGCGTCCAACTTCTGCCACCATCCTTGCTCCAAAGCATAACGCTGAACTGTTCACCTCTTGGTGGCCATGTCGGTACCAAACTGTCGACCTTCCCTACAATGATGGCGTTTCCGGATGGCGAAAAGGCAACTCCAGAATACCAAAAGGTCATTCCGCCTACAAAAGGGAACGAGAGGTCTGTCCAGTTCAATCCTCCGTCTTCTGTTCGTATCAATGTCCCGTTCTCTCCGACAGCAAGCGCAGTATCGACTCCGAATGAAGCAATGGCTTCGAGGTTACTGCTCACTCCACTGGATTGGCTGATCCAAGAAGCCCCACCATTGCTCGTCGTAAGAACAGTTCCTGCGAGGCCAACGGCGATTGCCCGTACTGGATCGAACAAACTGACACCGTAAAGGGGTGCAGTTGATCCGACAGACCTCTTGCTCCAACTCACCCCACCGTCGGTCGTTTTGACTGCGATACCGGAAAGACCGGCTGCTACAGCCGTCATTCCATCCATCTGGAGGGCTGCCGCGAACGATGCAAGTATCCCGCTCAATTGAGGAACCCATGTCGCCCCCCCGTTCGTTGTTGCGAGGATTGTGTTGCTTTCACCCACTATCGTTCCGTTGTACGGGTCGGAAAAACTCACACTTTTGAGTGCATAGACCGTTCCGCTTTGCTGGGGCTTCCAATTCTTTCCCTCGTCCGAGGTATGAAGAATGAGCCCGTTCTCCCCAACCGCGAACCCCCGTATGGAATCGGGAAATGAAACGCTGTAGAGGTCCCTTGTCGTTGAATCAACCTGACGGCTCCATGCTTTCCCACCGTTCGTCGTTCCAAAAATCACTCCCTGTGAGCCAACGATCGTCCCCTTCTTCGCGTCAATAAACTGAACGGCATACAGATGATCCCCGCCTCCTGCAAGCTGCTGTTGCCATGTCGAACCGCCGTCTGTCGTTCTCAAGACAATGCCGGGATAACCAACGGCGGTACCGATTTCCGGATCCGAGAATGAAACACTATACAAGGTCGTTCCGGAGGCAAGCGTCCGTTCCATCCATGTCTCCCCGCCGTCTGTCGTTTCCAGAATCACCCCGCCTTCACCGACAATCCTGCCCCGGTCGGGTGTGAGAAAAGAAACACCACTGAGCTCGATCGTCGTTGGTGTATCAAGAAGAAACCAATTTGAGCCATTGTTCGTGCTCTTGATGACCGTGCCGAAATCTCCTACACCGTAGAGCACGCCTCCGCCTGCTGAGCACAATGCGTTAATATCGTTCCCCTGCGGAAGGGGGTTTTTCCAAAACCAATCCTGTGACTTGGATTCAACAACCATACAAAGCGTGAACGTGACGCTCAATATTTTCGATGCAGTTCGGTGACTCATCATTCAAAGCATCATCAGCGGTTATGACCTGGTCTGAAAGTTTGGCCGTGGAGAAAATAGCCGACCGCAAATGGGGAGCAGCAAGCCATCCCCCCTTGAAATGGCATGGGCAAGTTTACGAAAGGCAGGGTTTGTTGTCAACGCCAAAGGGACGAGCCGACGTGAAAACGCGACAAATGTTTATGCAATTTCTGTGACAACAAATGAAAATTCGCACCACAGACGTTATTCTTGAACGGTTCAGGCACAAACAGCTCCTCTGGCCGTTTCGCCTGAGGAAGGAATCGTTCCTATGATGGGCGCTTTATTCTTCGCAAATAGAAATCACTAGTTGTTTGTATTTTTTCAGTTCTTTTCAGCGATGGCCCCCAACTCACGCTGAAGAAACTGGCCGGTGAATGACCGCGCCACACGGGCGACCGCTTCGGGAGTTCCCTCGGCCACAATCTCGCCGCCGCTCTCCCCACCTTCGGGTCCGAGGTCAATCACCCAATCGGCAGTCTTGATCACATCGAGATTATGCTCGATAACAACGACCGTGTTTCCCTTCTCGACAAGCTTGTTGAGAACATTCAGCAGCATTCTGATGTCTTCAAAGTGAAGTCCCGTTGTCGGCTCATCCAATATGTACAAGGTCTTCCCCGTGCCGATCTTGGAGAGCTCAGTGGAGAGTTTCACGCGCTGCGCCTCTCCACCCGACAGCGTTGTCGCCTGCTGTCCCAGCCTGATGTATCCCAATCCGACGTCGAGCAATGTCTGAAGATGCCTGCGCAGTCGCGGAAGCTCGCTGAACAACTGAAGGGCCTCTTCCACCGTCATATCGAGAACGTCCGCGATCGACTTCCCCTTGTAGTGCACCTCCAGCGTTTCCCGGTTATACCGCTTTCCCTTGCACAGATCACACAGGACATACACATCGGGAAGGAAATTCATCTCGATCTTGCGAACGCCGTCTCCCTCGCATTCTTCACATCTCCCGCCTTTGACATTGAAGCTGAACCGCCCTGCCTTATATCCGCGAATTTTCGCTTCGGGAAGCTCTGTGAAGAGATCGCGGATGAGCGTAAAAAGGCCCGTGTACGTTGCGGGGTTTGATCGTGGCGTGCGGCCAATGGGCGATTGGTCTATGTCGATGACCTTGTCGATCTCATCGATCCCTTTGATCGACCGGTACGAAAGCGGTACGAGCTTGGTCTTGTAGAACTTTCTGGAGAGAATAGGAAAGAGCGTTTCATTGATGAGGCTCGATTTCCCCGAGCCGCTCACACCTGTCACGCAGACAAACATCCCAAGCGGTATTTTCAGCTGAACGTTCTTGAGGTTATTGCCGCTTGCCCCATCGAGGACGATGGATGCACCCTTCCCTTTGCGCCTTGATGCCGGGAGTGGAATGTGCTTCCGGCCTTTGAGGTAAAGGGCGGTCATCGATTCCGCACCCTCACCGTTTCCCTTGATCTTCAGGTTGGCGTTTTGCATGCGAAGCTGGTGCGGCTTGCCGGTGGTTACCACATGGCCGCCGTGTTCGCCGGCTCCGGGGCCAAGGTCAACAACGAAATCCGACGACTCGATCATCTCCTTGTCATGTTCCACCACAATCACGGTATTTCCGAGGTCCCTGAGCGATTTGAGCGATTGAATGAGCTTCAAGTTGTCTCTCTGATGAAGTCCTATACTCGGTTCGTCGAGGATGTACAGGACACCGACGAGCTGAGTGCCAATCTGTGTTGCCAGCCGGATCCTCTGTCCCTCTCCTCCAGAAAGCGTGCGGGCAGAACGGTCAAGCGCAAGATAGTCAAGGCCCACGTTGAGCAGAAAATCGAGCCGTTGTGTGATTTCCTTCAGTATTTGACGGGCTATCTCCTGCTGACGTGGAGTCAGGGAGAGTTCCTCAAAGAAACGCCTCGACTCCCGTATCGATTTCTGAACCACATCGTGCATGGTCCACTGCGAGCCGGTTTGAGCATCTTCCAACCGAATGGCCAGACTCTCGCGTCGCAGACGCCCTCCGTTGCAGCTGGCACATTTGGTGGTGGTCATGAACGATTCGACCCATTCGCGAATCTGATTCGACGAAGTCTCATCGTAGTACCGCTTCAGCATATCCATCACACCGCCGAACCGATGCTTGTAGGTGACTGTGCGGCCCCGTTCAGTGGCGTATTCCACCTCGAGCTTTTCTCCGCCGCTTCCGTACAGGAGCACCTCTTTTGCCTTTGGAGAAAGTTTCTTGATGGGAGTGTCACAATCAAAATCGAATTTTCGGGCCACGGCATTCACCTGGGCGAACATCCAGGTTGGACGGGGTCTCCCGAGCGGGGCAATTCCCTCCTGGTTGATCGAGAGATCCCCGTCGGGGATGATCAGAGCAAGGTCAAAAGCCTTTTTCTCGCCCAAACCTTCACACTCGGGGCAGAATCCCGCAGGTGAGTTGAAGGAAAACGAATTGGGAGCGGGTTCCTCGTAGCTGATGCCGCAGTTGTGGCAGGCGTATTGCTGGCTGAAAAGCTGATCCTGTTTCCCGTCATGTACGATCAACGCACCCCCTCCGAATCGGAGAGCGACCTCAACGGAATCGGCGATTCTCGTCCTCAGGTCCTTCTTTACAGCAAGCCTGTCCACAACGATCTCGATATTGTGGATCTTGTAACGGTCAACCTTCATCCCCGGGGCGATTTCACGGAATTCTCCATCAATTCGAACACGCACGAAGCCATCTTTCGCAATCTGTTCAAACAGCTCCCTGTAATGCCCTTTTCGCCCCCGAACGACGGGAGCAAGAAGCTGGATCTTTGTTCCGGCAGGAAGGGAAATCAACGCGTCGATGATTTGATCCACTGTTTGCCTCTGGACCCGTTGGCCGCAATTATAACAGAACTGAGTCCCGACACGCGCAAAAAGGAGGCGGAGGTAGTCGTAGATCTCCGTCACTGTCCCGACTGTGGATCGCGGATTGTGGCTGACGGTTTTCTGCTCAATGGAAATCGAAGGGCTCAACCCCTCGATATAGTCGACATCGGGACGTTCCATGAGACCGATGAACTGGCGCGCGTAGGCGGAGAGGCTCTCTACATAGCGGCGCTGTCCCTCGGCATAGATCGTATCGAACGCAAGGCTCGATTTCCCCGAGCCGGAAAGTCCCGTGATCACAACAAGCTGATCCCGCGGAATCTCCACGTCGATGTTCTTGAGGTTGTGGACCCTCGCGCCCTTGACTATGATCGCTTCTTCAGGCATTCCCGTGTCATTTCTGGAAATCAATAAATCAAGAATCCAATAATCACAAATTCCCTAATGAATCCTTTTCCGCTTGTTCAAATACTCAAACAACGCCTTGTCAAACGGCGTCGCTGTATCGAGAAGCACAAAATCAATGTTGTTGTTGAGACACTCTTTTTTGTAGCGGTCGATGAAATCGCGGAGCGTCTCGCGATACGCTTTCTGAATGTGGTACGGTTGTGTCACCAGTTCCTCACGAGTTTCGAGATCGCGAAAGACGGCATCGCCTCCAAAAGCGAATGACCGTTCCAGCGGATCCAGGATCTGCATGACGATCACCTCATGCCCCCTGTGACGAAAATGCTTGAAGGCCGTGATAACACGCTCGGGATCGTCAAAAAGGTCGCTGAGGACGATCACCAGGCCCCTCCGCTTGATCCCTTCCGCCACCTGATGCAGAACACCTGCCGTTCCCGTTTTCTTCCCGGGGGTGACCTTATCCAGTTCGAGGAGCAGCTGCTGCAGAGCAGGCCGCGACGCCTTCGGCGGAAGCGACGATCTGATACTTTCGTCGTAGACGGTGAGCCCAACAGCGTCCCGCTGCTCTGTCATCAGATACGCAAGCGAGGCGGCAATGTAGGAGGCGTATTGGTACTTCTTCAGACAGCCCTCTGAGCCATACCCCATCGAGCCGCTGGCGTCCAGAATGATGTACGACTTCAGATTCGTCTCTTCCTCAAACTGCTTGATGTAGAAGCGATCGGTCTTTGCGTACGCTTTCCAGTCCACATGCTTGATCTCGTCTCCGGGCATGTATTGCCGATGCTCGGTAAACTCGACGCTGAACCCGTGGTAAGGGCTCTTGTGTAGGCCGGTGAGAAATCCCTCCACCACGAGCCTGGCCCGCAATTCCATGTTTGCCAGCTGAGCCACGACCTCCGGCTGCAGATATTTGAGGGAATCATTCATGAGTTGACCACCGATTGATTGCGGGCAAAAACGGCACAAAAGAAACCGTCGGTATCATCCCGATGAGGCCACAAACGGAAGAATCGGTCCTGAACGAATCGTTCAAGCCCCGTTTTCTTTGCGTACTCTGCGGCGTCGACAAGGCTGAACTCCGAATGAGTATCCAGAAATTTCTGGACAACCCCTTCGTTTTCTTCCTTCAGAACCGAGCACGTTGCATAGAAGAGCAGTCCTCCCGGTTTGAGATAGGAGGCATGTGTGTTCAATATGTCGATCTGTTTTATCGCAAGTTCTGTGACACTTTGTTCCGTTACAGTCCATTTCATCCCGGGATTTCGCCTTAAGGTTCCCAGGCCGGTACAGGGCGCATCAATGAACACCAGGTCGAAGAAGCCCTTGAAATCGGCCGAACGGTCAATGAGCGTCTCTGTGGCAATTGTTCGGATATTGAAGGCACCCGCACGCCTTGAGCGCTTTTTCAGCTCATTGAGACGAAACGTATTGATGTCTGAGGCGTAGATCTCTCCGCGGTTTTGCATAAGAGCAGCAAGCTGAAGCGTTTTTCCCCCCGCTCCTGCACACGCGTCGAGCACCTTGGCAGTCGGCCTTGGGTCGATGAACAGGGGAAGCAGCTGGCTGCCTTCATCCTGGACTTCGAAGAATCCATCCCGAAATGCTTCAAGTTGAAAGAGATTGCGCCGGCGGGGAACCTGAAGTCCCACCGGAGAAAGTCGCGCCCGCGCCGTCTCAATCCCCTGTTCTTTCAGCGTCTTTTGACAGGCCTCGATATCGGTTCTGAGGGTGTTAACCCGAAGACTCAAAGAGGCAGGCGTGTTCAACACACCGCATAATTGTGTTGCTGTGTCAATACCCATTTCATCCGCAAACCTTGCGGCCATCCATGAGGGAAACGAAAAGTCTGCCGCAATCCTTTTTACGGGGTCGGCGGGGAGATCGAGCGGTGTCTTGAGCCTGGCCAGAACCTCAGAAGCCCTTGATTGCAGCTCTGTCGAGTGGGTCTTTGCGGCGAGCGCTTCCGCAGAAATCTCCTTGTCATTTCCGAGCCCGTTGAGGTAGGCTGCTACGATCCAGAGCCTGCGATCCTGTTCTGAAAGCCCC
>DATDRF010000064.1:0-12808 GCA_035291905.1 Bacteroidota bacterium | reverse complement strand
GATCGATGATTATCAACATTCGTGGGTGAACGACCTGATCATCAAATACATCTGCGGAATCAGGCCCGATTCGCACTCCGTTACCGTCGACCCCTTTCCGTTCGGACTGAAAGAGATAAACATCGACAACGTGGTGATCCGAGGCCGGCAACTGAAAGTCGAGATTCGAGGCAAGAGGTTCACGGTCTGGCTGGACGGGGAACAACATGTGGAAAGTGTGTTGGGGAAGCCGGTGATGATACAGATATGACAATTAAAAATGAAAAGTTAAAAGTGAAAAATAGCTACTGACCGCTGACAGCCGGACGCTATATCGCCAAATCAACAATCATTAAATCAATAAATCACAATAGAGATCATCCTTGGAGAAACCCGAGCTCAAACGCGCGCTGACGCTGTTCGACATGACCATGATAGCCATCGGTGGAGCGATCGGGTCGGGCATTTTTTTGACTCCCGCTTTGATTGCGAATGCTCTGCCGTCTCCAATGTGGATACTCGGAGTCTGGGTTGCCGGAGGAATCATGGCGTTGTGCGGTGCCCTGACATACGCTGAGCTGGGTGGCATGATGCCGCGCGCGGGGGGACTCTACGTGTATCTTTCGGAAGCATACGGCGGACTGTTCGGATTCATGTATGGTTGGGCCTATTTCCTCGTGGTGAATACCGGCGGTTTGGGAGCCCTGGCTGTGGCTTTTTCCACATACCTGGGTTACTTCATTCCCCTTAGCCCGTTTGGTACGACGGCAGTCGCAATCACCGGGATCATTCTGGTGACAATCCTCAATGTCCGGGGTGTGAAAGCGGGAGGAATCTTCTCCGATGTCTTTACCGTCCTCAAGTTGCTCGGGATTCTGGTGCTCATTGGAGCGGGGTTCACGCTTGGTTCTCCGGACACAACCGATTTTGCCCAGCCTCTCTCTCTTCCTTCGGATCAGATCGGAAGCGCGCTTGCCCTGGCAATGGTAAGCGTCATGTGGTCCTATGGCGGCTGGCAGCATGCCACCTTTACAGCATCAGAGGCAATCAATCCTCATCGAACAGTCCCGCGGGCCCTTATTGTGGGATCCGTGGTCATTGTCGCCGTCTATCTTCTGACCAATGTGGCCTACATGTTTCTGCTCCCCGTTTCGGCCATCGCCTCCTCTGAGCGGGTTGCGGCCGATGCGATGAACGTCGTCCTCGGTGGCGCAGGCGGATCGTTCATTGCCCTCACGATTTTCGTTTCGACCTTCGGGACAACCGGCATCTACACCCTCACTGCACCCAGAATCTACTATGCAATGGCAAACGACGGCGTCTTCTTCAAACGCGTTGCCGAGGTCCATCCTCGCTATCGAACACCTGCCTACTCCATCATCTTTCAATCTGTCTGGACAATCGTCCTGATACTTTTCTGGGGGACCTACGAGAGCCTCATTTCGTACGTTGTCTTTACCGATTGGATATTCTTTGGCCTCGCTGCCGCAACGGTCTTTGTGTTCAGAAAGCGGATGCCCGATGCAGAACGGCCCTACAGGACTCTCTGGTACCCTGTCACGCCGCTGCTGTTCATCGCGGTTGCGCTCTGGTTTGTTATAAATACGCTCATCGGAAAGCCGCTGGAATCATGGATTGGCCTCGGTTTCCTTGCACTCGGGATCCCCGTGTATTACTTTTGGAAAAAGCGCTCATCCCGATGAACCGAATTTTCCTTACTCTTCTTACCCTCCTACTTTCTGTTACTCTGAACTTCGCGCAGTCCATCTGGCTTGAAGAAGCATTCGACAAGCCGGAGACCCGCTGGTTCCCGCTCTCCGGTTCAACGGAATGGAGCCTTGCGGGCTCGGACCTGCGTTGTGTGACGAAAGGGTACGATCAGCTGCTGTCATCGAAGCTCTATGCTTTGGGGACCACCCCGTACTCGTTCGAGGTGTCGATGCGCGGCGCACGCGCGGGAATCTATTTCCACCTCGATAACACCGCCGCGAAGCCCTTCTCGCACATGGTTCGGTTCGATGACCAGAGCATTCTCACCGGATATTTCAACGGAGCAGGGGAATTCCATGCAACGAACACGTTTGAATCTCCTTTCGCCCCAACGGAGTGGCTCACGCTCAGAGTGAATGTTGATCCTTTGCGCGGACGATACGAGGTGCTCGTCAACGGGAGGTTGCTCGGTATCGACTCCATGATGATGTTCCGGTCGGGGTATCTCGGACTCCAGGCATCGGACGGAATCTCTGAGTTCAAATCGGTGAAAGTCTTCGGCTCTTCGGATCAAAAGCCGCTCCCGGCGGCGAAGATCGGCCAAGAGGTCAATTTTCAGCATGTTCAGTACGTCAAGTCCGACGGCAGCGATGTGGTTATCTACAATCCTGAGGCAGGTCTCCTTCAAACGCTGGACAGAGTCGGTAAACTGAAGGAAGAAAATCCGATCACCCGTGTCCCGGCACTCAGCCGGCGGGCAATGATGGGAAATTACCTGTTTGAGATTGAAGGGACGAGAATTCTCGTGCGGGATTCACAGGGTGCGATTGTTGACTCATTGTTTGACAGGCTCTCCGCTCCCAGCTCGCTTATCGCAGGTCAGCTCGACAACAAGCCGGTACTCTATGTTGCCGATCCCGGCATCAATGCCGTGCTGATGTTCGACGAAAAGCTTCATCTCATGAAGTCCTTTCATGCCTCCTCGATCGGCGGATTCCGGGGACCTCTGAGTGTGGACCGATACGGCCGTGATGAGCTGGTAATTGCCGACTTCGACCGGCTTGTGTTTGTCGGTATCGACCTTGAAGAGATCGAACCGAACGTCCGTTTTGTTTCCCCGACGGAGGCAGAGGTCACTTGGAAACGAACGTCCAATGCTGCTCCGAGGGTGGATTTCTTCCAGAAGGTCGATGTTACTGTTTCCGCTTCTGCAGAGGGAAAGTCCAACATTGCCCGTCTCGCAGGACTTCAACCGCTCACCCGGTACTCATATTATCTCTCCCCAACCCTGAGGACGACCCCGTTCTCAGCCTCGTATTCACGATTGTACCGAATGGCGACGCCTCCGGCCGATCCGACGATGACTGCGTACGCGAGACTTCCGCTCATGTACATGGTCTACCGGACTATCAGCTATCGTGATAAGTACCCGAAAGACCGTTTCCCGAACATTCCCGACGGGCGGACTCTTACCGACGATGAGGTTTTGTACCTGAAGCAGGCGACCGATTTCAACAGCGAGTTCTTCTTTCGTAATTCCGGCTGCCGAATCATGCTGGACTTTGATTTTGCAGTGGTAGAGGATACTCTCTGGCTTCACGACGTCGGCGATCAGGATCCGTACTGGCTCTCTCCCAACGAAAGGGTGGCAAAAGACTTTGAACGCCAGGCGGCCAGACTGGGAAAGAAGCCTGAAGAATATGCGGGGCTGTTGTGTCCTTATGCCTGGGTCAATTACCCTCCGCGGCGCGGGGGAACACAGCGTAATCCGCCCTCAACTGATTCCATCAAGATCCGGCAGGCATACGGGGGAGGCACATACGGCGTTCCGGCGCCATGGCGCTACGGCAAAACAGCCGGATACACAGGGAATCCTTTTCAGGACATATTCAGCCGTCAGGATTGGCTCATCACCCACGAATTCCACCATCAGCTCGATGCCCTCATGGAGGCAAGCGGATTCACGGAATACTATCACAGCGATCTGCCGTGGAAGATGCCCGGGAGGTTTGGCGAAGATTTCGATTTTAACGCTCAGATCATAAGGCTCGCTCCCAGGGACGCTTGGGTTGGGCTTGCATTCGGCTCCCTTGGGCAAACCAAAGATGCCGACCACGATGGAGTTCCCGACGATGACCCGTCGCTCCCTTTTGACGAGCGCAAGCTTGGCGGAAATCCCGGGAAGAAAGACACGGACGGTGACGGACTTGCCGATCTTGATGAAGTCATGGCGGGTACTTCACTCGGAGCCAACCTTGGCAATCGCGATACCGACGACGACGATCTCCCCGATGGATCGGATCCGAAGCCGCTCTATGAGTTTAACGGAGCTGTCAAACGCGGAACCGCTTCAACCTATATCGGTTCCATTCAGCAAAAGGATCTCGTCGCCGACATCTATGCGGGGTGGGATGACAGGTATTTCTACGTGCGCTATGAAGCCGATCGGCCCGCTCACATCCTCGTGCAGGTCGACGGAAACGCTGACGGCTGGTTTCATGGGTTCGATAACATCCAATCACGCATTCTCGCTTTTGAGGATTCTCTCAGTGTGGCGAACTTCTATTTGAGAGACTGCTCAAATTGGGTCCAATCCCCCATGGACCGGCGGGATATCCTCAAGACCACAGATCTTGTCGTGGATGTGCAAAAACAAAGAATCGAAGTGACCGGAAGGCCGGTGCGGGTCAGGGGCCGCGGCATCCTTTCCCAATCGCGCACACGAGTGGACACTTACGTTCTCACGGCCAAGATCCCGCGCTTGCCCGCTTATGGATTTGACCTTCAAGCCGGAAAAAAGATCGGGCTCCGCATAGGCCTGCAGACCACGCTCGATCTCTGGGTTTGGCATGAGTTGTTTGAGCGGAATTATATGATGGAAGTGGAACTGCAGTGATCAGAATCGGATATCTTGCGCTCTCGAAGAAACCGCGCGACGGCGAAGACCGTTCTGCATGGATGTGGATCTCCAAAGAGAAGGAGATTCGTTGCACACGCGTCTTGTTTTCGGAGATCGTTGCCGCGCCGCGGGTTCTTGATCGCTTTGATCTCCTCTGGTGGCACTACGATGATGCTGTTGAACTTCCGTCTGACGCCCGGGAGGAGAAAGCGAAGCGAGCAATACGTGATTTCGTGCGCAGCGGCGGCTCCCTGTTCCTCTCCCTGCTTGCGTCTCAATACGTCGTTGAGCTCGGTTTGGAATCGAATCCGTACAATATTATTCGAAAGGGGGTATGGGATCAGGAGTCCTGGGTCAAGGATTATCCCGATATCCGCGGATTTGGCAGCAATCAGGGACATCCGATCTTCGCAGATCTCGCCGGCGCAGTTTTTTCATGGAATCCGAAGAAAGGAGTCCCATACTCCGCAGCGTTCTATTCGGCACCAATGGTCCCGAAAGAAGGGAAGGTTGTTGCAGTTGAGAGACAGTATATCAGGTTGAATGAAGACTGGCGAATGATCACCGAGTATGATGCAGGAAAAGGAAAGGTCCTCGCTGCAGGATCGTACTTCTTCTTTGTCGATCAACGAGATCGCTTCCGTCTGCACTTGGAAAAACTGGCGCGCAACTGTTTTGCCTATCTGGCGGGCAAGTCGCGGGGGCCAAAGACCTATTGGCAGTTTGGCGATCGGGCAGTCACGCCTCAATCGTTCTCGTCGAAGCCGGTAAGGACAACTTCTCAAACCCTTAGTCCAGAGAACAGCGGCCTCTCGATCACTCGTGAACCGGAGCAGCT
The DNA here is from genome assembly GCA_035291905.1 of Bacteroidota bacterium. GTDB lineage: Bacteria > Bacteroidota > Ignavibacteria > UBA10030 > UBA10030 > JACPLA01. The sequence continues at coordinate 7,382 of DATDRF010000064.1, read as the reverse complement.
TCAAAACGGATTCTTCGACGCTGGCGGCAGAAGAATCCTGATCATGGGAAAAGAGGAGTCGGGTATTCAGGAGGTCTGGTCTCATCCGTTCCGCATGATGCGGAACGTCCGCACGGGGTTCAGAATTGCCTCCAACGACATCCATTGGTTCGATCAGCTGAAGCCGCGGGTAACCATACGGCCCGAATCAGTCACACGGGTTTACTCGGTTGGCGAGCTCAGGATCGAGGAGACGATTGCAGGCGAAAGAAGCGGACCGGGCGGAATCGTTCACTATCACGCGGATTCCAACCATCCTCTTGAGCTGTTCTTTTCCGCAGTGATCGACCAGAGAATCATGTGGCCTCACTCCGACCAAGCAACAGGGTCGTTGAACTTCGGCTGGGACGACGGCCTTAACGCATTCGTTGTCTCGAACATCTCCGAAACCCTTACGTCGGTCGTTGGAGCATCCCGCGTACCCGAGGAGAGGATCGCCGGACAATTCTCTGTTGTCGAATGGACTCCTGCGGGAATGAAAGGGATTTCCACGGTAACTGCACAGGTCGCGCTTGGGATGCGGTTCGCAATCTCAGGAAAGAGCGCTGATTTTTCGGTCGTGTTTGCGGGGTCAGGGAAGAAAGAGGCGCTCGACGCGTATTCAAGGATTATTCGCTCCCCCGGGGGAATCCTTTCACAACAGGCGAAGTACTACAAGAATCTCCTCGAATCATCGACGGCCATCGAATCGGAGGATGGAGCTTTCAACGATGGATATCGCTGGGCGCTCGTTGGAACCGATCGGTTTCTTGTGGATACGCCGGGTCTCGGCACATCGCTCATGGCGGGATTTGGAACGACCGAGCGGGGGTGGGACGGAGGGCAAAAGATCAGCGGAAGGCCCGGCTATGCATGGTATTTTGGCCGCGATGCATGTTGGACGGCCCTTGCCATGCTGGCGTACGGTGCCGACCACGGGGTCCGCGAAGCCCTGAATTTTCTCGGAACTCATCAGGACCTGAACGGAAAAATTCTCCATGAAATGACCACAAGCGGCCATGTCCATTACGATGCAGCCGATTCAACTCCGCTCTATATCATTTTGATGGGTCGCTATGTCCGGACGACGAACGACACAAAATATGCAGAACATGAGTTTCGCAGGATGCAGAGGGCGGTCGAGTTCTGTTTTTCCACCGATACCGATCATGATCATCTGATTGAGAATACAAACGTTGGTCACGGTTGGGTGGAAGGAGGGAAGCTTTTCCCCGTTCACACTGAATTCTATCTTGCAGCATGCTGGGCCGCAGCGCTCGAAGAGGCATCGTTCGTGGCAGGTTCGGTCAAGAAACACACGTTGGCAAAGAAATGGGCCGCGGAAGCGAACCTTGTCCGAAGAAAAATCAAAAAGGAATTCTGGAACGAAGAATCACAGTTCTACAACTTCGGGAAATATGCTGACGGGACCTTTAACACCGAGAAGACGATGCTTCCGTCGGTCCCGATCTACTTCGGTTGCACCGATCCCGTGCATGCTTCCTCGTGCCTCGATGCTTATGCATCCTCGGCTTTCACGGCAGACTGGGGCGTTCGGATCGTCGGGTCCGACAATCCGATGTTCAATCCCACGGGATATCACTACGGGAGCGTCTGGCCGCTGTTCACCGGATGGACCGCCCTGGCAGAATTTACATCGGGGCGGCCGCTGCAGGGTTTTCTTCACTGTGTGAGCACCATGATGGTGTATCAGCATTGGGCGGCCGGTTACGTCGAGGAGGTCCTCAACGGCGAAACGTTCCAGCCCGCGGGAGTCTGTTCGCATCAGGCATGGTCGGAGAGTATGGTGCTTCAACCGCTCCTCGAAGGGATGCTTGGATTGCGCGTTGACGCAAAGACCAACCGAATCACATTAAGGCCCTGGTTCCCTCCACACTGGCAGAACGTCCGTGTTCGATCGATGAGAATCGGAACAACCAGAATTGATTGCAGCATGCAAAGGCAGAAAAACAAAACTCTCTTCACATTTAGAACAGGTGCAAGTGGAGTTACAATCAACTTTCAACCCATTATGCCTCTAGGAACGACCGTTGAAGAGATTCGTGTCGGTAGGAGGTCGACGAAGGTTCGAAAGCTCATTACTTCTTACGGTGAGTCTCCGTCCGTGGCAGTGAAGGTCGAAAAGAAAACGGTGGTCGAAGTGATCCACCGGGGAGGGGTGGGGATTGTACCTCAATTGCCTGACCTTAAACCGGGCCAGACATCTGAGGGAATGCGGATTATTTCTGAAAAATACGCGAAAGGAATCTACGAGTTGACGTGTGAGGGTTTGCCCGGGAAAACATATGATCTGAAGATCGTCGATACTGATTCCACGATTCTTTCCGTTGACAATGCAATCCTGGATGGGAAGGGATCTATTCGAATTCCCTTCGAGGGGGAGAAATCTCCTGTCAGAAAAACCATTTCAGTCCGGTTGAGGCCTGCATGAGCGAAATGCGGCCGGATTTCTCTCTAGAGACGCTTTCGGGAGTGGTCAACTACAACCGTTTTGTGATCGACCGAATGCGCCCCTATTTGGGGAAGAGGTTGCTCGAGCTGGGGGCAGGGATAGGGAACCTAACCCCGCTTTTTCTGGAAGACGGCAGGTCAGTGACGGCAATCGATATCGAGAAATCACTCATAGCAGCCCATCGGGAACGGGTTCCCGCTTCGCCGTCTCTGAAGGTTGAATGTATCTCGATACAGGACCTGGCGCAGAGGCGGGGAGAAGCAAATTCGTATGACAGTGTTGTTTCCTCCAATGTCCTTGAGCATATTCCTGACGACACGATCGGGAAAGTGGTCGAGGCGATGCATTCAGTTCTGAAACCCGGAGGGCATGCTGTTCATTGGGTGCCGGCATTCGAAGGGATCTTTGGAACCATCGATGAATCGTTCGGACATTATCGGCGGTATGACAGGCAAACGGCCGCCAGGTTGTTTCAAGTTTCAGGGCTTGCCAGCCGGAGCGCAAGCGCAGGCGGGTTTCAAGTTGTCTCGTGTTCCTATTGGAACATGATCGGGTTCTTCGGGTGGTGGTTCAACGGACGCGTGCTGCGTAAGAGGGAGATCCACCGCGCGTCGGCCCTGGCGTTTGACAAGTTCATCATGCCTCTGGTCCGCATCGTCGAGCCGGCTCTATGGCGGCCCTTTGGCCAATCACTTCTCATCGTCGCAAAGAAGATCACATGAAAATAAGACGCAAAGAACTCGTTCTCTCTGTTATCATTCCTGTCTATAACGAGCGCGAAACCATTGAGCGCATCCTCGCTCGTGTGCTGGCGGTTCCCCTTAAGAAGGAGCTGATCGTGGTGGACGACGGATCTTCGGACGGAACGCGGGAAGTGTTGACGGGACTCCAAAAGCGGTACGGCAAGAAGATGACCCTTGTGATGCATGAGCGGAACAAGGGGAAAGGAAAGGCGGTTCAATCCGGGCTTGCCCGTGTAAAAGGCGATATTGTCGTCATTCAGGACGCCGATCTCGAGTATCATCCCGAAGAGTATCCGAAGGCAGTTGCTTTGATTGAAGAGGGATGGGCGGATGCGGTGTACGGCTCGAGATTCCTGGGAATTCACCGGGTGTTCCTTTTCTGGCACTACGTCGGGAACAAGATGCTCACGCTCCTCTGCAACATGATGACCTCCGGAATGCTGACCGACATGGAGACCGGCTTCAAATTGATCCGCGCAGATGTTCTAAGGTCGCTCGACATTCAGTCATACACATTCGATTTCGAAGTGGAGGTGACGGTGAAGCTGTTCCGTCACGGATACCGCGTGTACGAGATTCCAATAACCTACACAGGCCGCGGGTACGAAGAGGGAAAGAAGATCACCTGGAAGGACGGAGTGAGGGCACTCAGGGCGTTGCTGAGGTGGGGATTAACGGTTCGAAGGCGTGATGCCAGGCGTGTTCCCGTCTGATTTGTAGGGCTGAATGTCTTTACCGACAGCGATGTAAGCTTCGTAGGCAGGAAAGAATTTCACAATCGTTGAATCCTGCAGGCCAAGGTCGCGCGCAAAAATCAGGTCGCCATCCAGCAACGGCGGATTTGCAGGCAGCACGCCGCCAAAATTCGTTCTCGTCAGTATCAATCCTCTCTTGATTCCCTTTTCCTCAAGAGCATTCAAGACATCCCTGTTCACGTCCCAATAACTGTCGCTGTAATGACGGAGATGGGGCGGGATGTTTGCGGAGAGTCCGAGTCCAAACAAGAGCAGAAGGAGCATGAACGATCCGACACGGATCCGTTCAACGGAGTATTGATAGCCGAGAATCTCGCGAACGACCACAGGAAGGCGCTCAATTCCGCGAGCGGTCAGGATCAAAAGAAGAGCCGCGGGTTCGTAGAGGAATCTCGGGCCAAAGCACAGGTCCTGGAACCAATAAAAGAAATACGCGAACACGACGGCGGCAAACGTTCCCACCAGCAGGTAGTCCCATTTGTTTTTCGAGCCGGTCATGAAGAGAACGAAGACGAAGAGAAGGGATGGGACAGGCCATTCAAAGAGATGCTTGTTGACACCGTTCAGATTGTTCATCGTTTGCAGGAGCCCGCGAAACGCGTTATGAGGCACCCCCCAGGCCGCGTGCCCGAACCCGGGCCGGACGTTCGGACCGTAGAGAACCTCGAAGCCGAAGAGGAACGGACTTCCGTTCGTGAAATAGTTGTAGGCCAGCAGGATTCCACCGAAGACTCCGGTAGAAACGGCCAATGCTGCTGCAGCTCGCCATAGCTCCTTTGGCCGTTTGACGAACTGATAAAGCCCATAGAGGAGAAACAACGCCCCAAGCGGAGCCGCGCTGTATGGGCGGATGCATGCGACCATCCCCAGGCCGACACCCGCAAGTATACCGTGCATGACTAATCCGGTACGAAGCGACCTGATCAGAAATAACGTGAAGAGAAGAAAGAAGAACATTGCCGTGGTATGATTCATGTACTCGGACGACATGAAGAGGAGAAACGGCGAGAGGAGTCCAAGCAAAGCGGAAATCCGACCGACTTTTGTATCATAGAGCTCTGTACCGAGAAAGTAGAGCAACACAATCACCAGTGAACCGAAAAACGGATTGACAAGCCACGGTACTCCTGCGAGGATGCCTAACATGAGCAGGAAGGGATGTCCGGGAGGGTACTGGGAATACCACTGTCCGTTGTTGATCATGTGCAGATAACCGAAGAAATCCTTGCCGGGCGGTGAAGGGACCGTCAAATGTCCCACAGAGAAGATCTTTCCCTGGAAGTACTGCGCCACACTGTCCTGAACATGGGGGATTGCCTCGAAGACCGTGAACGAGATCAAGACGGTCAGGGCGATCTCAACAAGGAAAAGGCTGACCAGGAAGAAGGGAAGTGGGCTTTCAAGTATTATCCAACGGACAGAAGTATACAATCTCTTGATGGTTCGCTTGAGAGATTCGGTCGGAAGCAAAGACTCAACAAGGGGAGTCAGGCCTAGCGCGGCGTAGAGTGAGCCGAGGGTGCCAAACATGATAAAAAGGAAGACGGACTTGTAGTCATGAATAATATCGTTTGAAACCGCGATCAATGTGAATGCAAAGAATTCAAAAGCCAGAATTGTCGAGAAGAGAGCGGGCTTGTTGCGCTTTAGAAAGACAAATCCCTGGCGGGTGGCCGGGATCAGCAAGAGGGGAATAACAAAACCGAGGACAAGAATGATTCCAGCCATTGCTTCTGAAATGCGAAAGGTCCATCCCGACACCGCGGGATACACGTCAATAAACAGGGGAGGATTGACTACGCGAACCACATTCGTCATTCGCCACGGATCGTTGTGGGGAATGATGGTCGCAAGGATGAGGATCCCCACGAGGGAAAACCCCATTCGGACAATGAAGAACATAAATCGCGAACCAGTGGATTTCGGAATCATGCGGAGGGGTTAGTGAAATTCCCGGAATCTGTCAGGGCTGCATGCTGGCGAAATCCCGGGAATTTGGTCTCGTTGCTCAAGTTATCGCGGCCAGAGCCAGCCAAAAGTGCCGGCTGTCAGAAGTGCATAAAGAAGGCCGTCGAACGTGTTCTTGAGAGCTACCGCGACCGGGCGTTTGTACCAAATGACTTCCTGCCAACCGGCAATTGCGTAGCAGGCAAAAGTCGTGACGCCCACGAAGCGGAACACTGCCAGATAATATGGATCCGGTCCCAATGCCCGTCCGGCGACGTAAGCGGCAAAGATCCCAATGAGAATGGAATAGACAAACCACTGGATCAGGCTTCCCGCCATCCCGGTTCCCGCCGGCCAGGTCGTCATCATGAGGTTCGGTCCCGCTTTCATCTTTTCCTGGAACTCAGGTGATTTCCATTCGCTGCTGCTCTGTGCGCACGGATACATGTAGTATCCGGGGGGAATGTTGAGCTTGCGAATCGCATCGGCAAACGCACTCTCATCGGGGACCTTCTTGAAATCGTTCGCGTGATAGCCAAAAACCATGTGGATCAGCGTACTGAGGATAAACACGAAGACTGCCGATACGAGGATCGGAAGCCAGAGTGACATGATATCTACCATGGACGCCTCCTTGGTGGTTGGGTGTCTGCAAAGGTAGGTTTTTTTGAGTGCTGAGGCAACAGGTTGCCTTTTGATTACCTGAATATTACTTTGTCCGGACTCACGAAAGGGAAAAAAAATGAACAAGCTCTTCCTGTTGGTTCTCTTCTGTATTCCTGCACTTGCACAGCAGTCATCCCCGGCCTTAACGGCGGCCGATTATGCCAGGGCCGAAAAATTCCTCGCCCCCAATATCTCAAATCTTGTTGTCGGAGGCACGGTGAGGGCTACGTGGCTTCCTGATGATCGCTTCTGGTACCGAAATGCGATGATGACGGGTGTCGAATATGTACTTATCGATCCGGCAAAGAGAACACGCTCCCCGTACTCACCCACGCCTGAAGATACCGCAGGACAAGGTGCAGGCGGCGGTTTCTTTGGAAGACGAGGACCGGCTGGCACAGCCATCAAGTCCCCTGACGGCAAGCTCGAGGCGTTCATCCGCGATTGGAACCTTTGGGTCAGAGACATAGCTACAAAAAAAGAACGTCAACTTACCGCGGATGGCATTGAGAATTTCGGATACGCGACCGATAACGCAGGATGGAGAAAAAGTGAACGGGCGATTCTTCTCTGGTCGCCCGATTCCAGGAAGATCGCGACACAGCAGCAGGATGAGCGAAACGTCGGCGAGATGTATCTCGTCGAAACAAAGGTGAACCATCCCGTGCTTCAGGCATGGAAGTATCCCCTTCCGGGCGACAGCGTGGTGGCAATGATCCATCGGGTCATTATCGAGGTGGATGCTCCTCGTGTGATCCGCTTCCAGATGCCTCCGGATTA
>DATDRF010000063.1:0-19359 GCA_035291905.1 Bacteroidota bacterium | reverse complement strand
CACAGGAAATCACCGTTGCCATTGTCGCCGGAATAGGAGCAGACAGACTCAGCAGTGTCGGCCTTATGAAGGCCAATGCGCGGGAAGCCCATCTTCTCTTCGAAAATACTTTCTCCATTCCTCGAGCCCCATTCTCTCCCTCGCTCAAAAGCGTCGAACTTGATCAGGCAATTGTCCTTGAATGGGGATCCGCAGAAGACCGGTTGGCGAAAACAGAGCAGGATACTGCCGGAGATTATGTCTTCCAGGGATATAATACGTATCAGCTTCCCCGACGCGATGCACTGTTAAGTGAAGGACTCAAGATCGCGACATTCGACCGCATTGATACTGTTACTTCAATTCTTGAGTACAAATTCGACCCAACCATCGGTCAGATTGTCCCACGTATTGTCCAGCAGGGCTCCGATAGCGGCATCCGTCGATTCATCAAAGTCGACAGAGACCATCTTCAAGATGGAGAGATTCTCCGAAACGGATCTGAGTACCATTTTGCCGTGACGGCCTACAATTATGCCCCGTACAAGTCGGGCCTTCCTCCTTCAGTAGAATCTCCACCTGTTATCGTGACCGTAAGGCCCCAGGCCCCGTTTGGCCTTGATCTTCCAACGTCATTCGGGGATACTCTCGAAATTTCTCACGCCGGCTCCAGCGCGGGCACAGTTCGTCCCATCGTGATCGATCCGACCGCCGGGACCGGCGCTGCCTACGAGGTTCATTTTGATGGATCTGTCAGTCCAACACGTTGGTCGGTGCTCAATATTACCAAGGGCACAACCGTGCTGTCTGATCAGACGAACCAGAGCGGAGATGATGACTATCTGATTGTGGATGGGATCCTCGTGAAGGTGATCGACAATCCCGTTTAGCCAAACTCTTCACCCGATGTATTCAGCTTCACGGTGCCCGGAACGACACAGAACAAAGCCGCCATCAAGGCCAGCGTTCAGCGCATCTCAGTCTTCCCCAACCCTTTTGTCTCGGAACGTCAGCGTGGGCCGCACTACAATTCCGTGACCTTCACCAATCTCCCCCCAAAAACAACCATTCGCATCTACAACCTCGCCGGCCAGCTCGTGCGAATACTCCGTAAGAACAATTCATCGCAGTTCTGTGAATGGAATCTTGCGAACGAACAGAACTGGCAGGTCGCCAGCGGTATCTATCTCTGCCTCATCGAAATGCCCGATATCGGAGAGTCGAAGATCTTGAAGCTTGCCATTGTGCAGCAGCAGCTTCCCGGACAATAGCCGGGTCATCTCCTCTATCCTGGTAATCCTTTCATCCTTTAATCCTGGTCCATCCTTGAATCTTCGCAAATTCTGCGTTACACTGAGGCACTCATGGCCCCTTTTACTGAGAAAAACAAATCCCGGCTCGCCGGCGCAAGCGTGGTGATCTTCCTCCTCGTGCTCATTGCCTTCTCGCCTGCCTTCTCAAGCCGATTTGTCAATTGGGACGACCCGGTCTACGTGACAGACAATGCTTTGATCCGTTCTCTCGATTGGTCCTCTGTCGCGGCAATGTTCAGTATCGAGACAATTCCCCTGATCCATCATTATGTTCCGCTCGTCCTCATTTCCTATTCCATCGAGTACTATTTCGCGGGACTTGATCCGGCGGTCTTTCATGGGACAAACGTCGTCCTTCACGGAATAAGCGCCGTCCTGGTGTTTTGGATCGTACTCCAGCTCTCCGGGAGCCTGTCGTTCTCATTCTTCGCGGCCCTCCTCTTTGCTGTCCATCCTCTGCGTGTCGAATCCGTTGCGTGGGTGACCGAACGAAAGGATATGCTCTCCGGGGTGACATTCTTCGGGGCTCTTCTCGCCTATGTCCATTATCTCCGGCACAGCAAAAGGAGATCGTTTCTCGTCCTGGCCTGGGTGATGTTCCTTTGTTCCCTCCTCTCGAAGGCAATGGCGATAAGTTTTCCGGTTGTCCTGATGCTTGTGGACTACTTGCAGGGGCGAAAGGTCGACCGCCAATCCCTCCTTGAAAAGGCTCCTTTCTTCGCTTTGAGCATTGCTTTCGGCATTCTTGCCCTTTTATCGCAGCCGGCAGGAACTGCAGTTCAGCAGACGGAAACCGGGAGCCTGAGCTTCTCCGAAATCGACAGGATCTTCATCGCAAGTTATGCGGTTCTCTTCTATGCCGTGAAATTCTTCGCGCCCGTCGGTCTTTCCGTCCTCTACAAGCTCCCGGCCACCGACGTCGGCGGATTTCCATGGTACGTGTATCTGACCCCGATTGTGGTGATCGCAGGAATCGCCGCTCTGATTTTCTACAGGAAGAAGACTCCGATGCTGGTATTTGGCGGCCTCTTCTTCTTTGTCACTCTCGGGCCGGTGTCACAGATAATCCCCGTCGGCGTTGCCACCATCGCCGACCGTTTCACCTACATTCCGTACTTTGGTTTCATCCTTCTTGCTGCGAGTGCGCTCCTCCTCTTGCGCGATCATGTTCTGAAGCAGAGGGGAATTCCCGGGTCGGCAACAACGTTTTTCGCCGTGGCGTGGGTCGTGGTGCTTGTTTCGGCAACCGTCGGCCGCACCAAAGTCTGGTACGACGATATCACCCTCTGGACATCCGTGATAGAACAACCGTCGCCTCCTGCGATGGCGTATTTGCAGCGCGGTCTTGCACACGCCGGCGCCATGAGGCCGCGCGAGGCGGTCGTGGACTACACCCGAGCGATCCAGCAGGATAGCACCCTGACATTGGCCTGGAACAACCGGGGCAACGTGTTCGCGCGCATGGGGAACTATGACCAGGCCGTTTCCGACTACGGGCGCGCCATCGCCGCCTCGCCCACCTATGCGGATGCGTACATGAACCGGGGCAGGGCTTTCATGCTCCAGAAGAAATACTCCGAATCGGCAGCAAGCTATCGACAGGCTCTGGAACTCGACTCGACAAACGCCCAGGCCCACTACAACCTCGGACTCGTCTACCTGAATCTCGGAGAACTCGATTCCGCACTCGCCGGCTACAACCGCGCTCTGGCGCTCAATCCCGAATTTACCGAGGCATATGTGCGCCGGGGAGACATCTACTTCCAGGAGCTGAAATTCAAAGAAGCGATCGCGGACTACACCGAGGGAATCAATCGGGGATCGTCACACGAGATCCTCTTCACAAACCGCGGCAGCTCTTATGCAAATCTGGGTGAAATTGACCGCGCCATCGAAGATTTTAATAAAGCGCTGGAGATCAACCCAAATTACACCGATGCAATTCTCAACAGGGGAATTGCATTTATCGCCAAAAAGGACTACCGGCTCGCCCTTGTGCATTTCAACATGCTGGAAAACATGGGTCTAAAACAGGACCCCAAGGTCATGAAATTCCTGCGGGAGCAGGCTGCCGCCCAGCAGCAATAACAATGAGGCCGGGCTGGTGTGTCTCAAAAGCAAATTCCCTATATTGGCGCAGATTATTAAGTCCCTTTGTCCCGATTCTTCAGGAGAATTGTTATGAACCGCTCACTCGCCGCCTTTCTTGAATACGGTCTTCTTTTCATTGTTTTCATTGTCCTGGTCGCCTTCATCGGACCGCCGGATTTTTCGAAGAGGCCACAGCCGGCAACGCCTCCCGCAACTCCCATGCTGAGCCAGGCATCGGGTCCCGCACCGTGGGACATGAACCTCCGCCTTCCCGCCCAAAGCGACCGCACGGTCCGCTACACGATGAACGTCAAACTCAATACGGAGACGAACATCATCGGCGGGTCTGAGGTACTGGAGTGGCGAAACAACACCGGCCGAGCGCAGAATCAATTCCCCTTCCACCTCTATCACAACGCATGGAAAAACAATCGCAGTACGTTTGCGAAAGAATCGGGATACAATCTCAGAGGCCGGGCGATGGAGGATAAGGATTACGGATATACGAACGTCAAGAAGGTCGTCCTCCTCGATGCCAGAGGCGAAACCGATATCACCAACACGTTTCAATACATTCAACCCGACGACAACAACACCGACGATCAGTCGGTGTTTCAGATTACCACCCCCCGTTCAGTCCCCCAAAACGGCGTTCTTCGCCTGCGCATCGAATTCGAAACAAAGCAGCCGATCCCGATCGCCCGCACGGGCGCGATTCGGGATTACCATTTCGTGGTGCAATGGTTTCCCAAGATCGGTGTCTGGTGGAAGGGCGCATGGAATTGCCACCAGTTCCATGCCACGACTGAATTCTTTGCCGACTACGGAGTCTACGATGTTTCCATTACCGTCCCCTCGGGCTATGTCATTGGTGCAACAGGAGGAAATCCCAAAGAGGAAAAGGAAAACAGCGACGGGACAAAGACCTACCGGTTTTACCAGGAAAATGTCCATGATTTTGCCTGGGTCACTGCGCCCGATATCGTAAAAACAGTTCGAACTTTTTCCCACAAGGAGCTTGAGACGGGAGAAAGGCCGGACCGTCATCACCCGCTCAAAGATGTAACGGTCATTTTGTTGTCGCAGCCTCATCATGCCAACATGATCGACCGCTACTTCACGGCAACGTTTAACGCACTTCGGTACTACGGCGAATGGTACGGCCAGTATCCCTACGATGCCGTCACCGTTGTCGACCCTGCCAACGACAGCCGGTCGGGCGGCATGGAATATCCCACGCTCTTTACGGGCGGTACCAATATGTTTTCACCGGTTGAGAGCGCATCCCCCGAAGGAGTCACTGTCCATGAATTCGGGCATCAGTTTTGGTACGGGCTGATCGGAAACAACGAATTCGAAGAGGCGTGGCTGGACGAGGGATTCAACACCTATTCAACCTCCCGCGTGATCGATGCGGGATGGCCGTCAATCTTTGTCCATCCGTCACGTTTCTACTTTGGTGGAGGTGGGGCAGGAAGTTTTGTCGGCATTCCGTATGTCATTGACGACGTTTATGATACCGATCCGCGGGCAGGGACGAACAACCTGCAGATCAAGTTTCAAGGAAAGAACGACGTCATGATGCGGCGCGGCTGGGAGTACCACGACAGTTACGGCTTGAACTCTTACACCAAGCCGGGAACGTCCCTTCTGCAGCTTGAACGATTTCTGGGTGAAGAGACGATGTACCGCATCATGCGCACGTACCACCATCGGTTCCGCTTCCAGCATCCGACCTCCCAGGACTTCATCAATGTCGTCAATGAAGTGGCAGGCAAGAACATGAACTGGTTCTTTGAGAATACATGGTTCAGTTCGAACCTCTTCGACTACTCGATCGATGCGATCCGCAACACCCGGGTTCCGCCTCCCGCCGGTCTTTTCAACAACAACGGGGCAGCGTTCGAGCCAAAGAAAGAATCGGGTGGGAATTACGAATGCATGGTGGTTGTGAAGCGTGAAGGGGAAGCGGTCACTCCCGTTGATGTCCTCGTTGTCTTCGAGAATGGCGATCAGAAACGAGAGACCTGGGACGGCCAGTACCGCTGGCGACGGTTCGTGTATCGCACCGACTCCCCCGTCAAGTACGCTGTCGTGGATCCCGACAAGAAGATCGCCATGGATATCAACTACAACAACAACGGAAAATCAGTCCCGGCATTCGGTTCGCAATCCCTCGCAGCGCGGAAACTTGCTTCGAAGTGGATGTTCTGGATGCAGATGTCGCTGGAATATGCATCGTTTTGGAACTAAACAAACCGTAAACTGCCAAACGAATTCTGTTTCATCAGCACATTAAACTTAAGGGTATCTGTATGGCAATTTTCCAGGCGCTCCGTATCGGATGGAAACAGGTCGGTCAAACCAAACGGATGGTCATCTTTGCATGGCTCGTCAATGTCACGCTGACGCTCATCGTTGCAGTCCCCCTGCTCCTGCAGCTGAACAGCTACATTCGCGGCGGCGTCATGGAGGAGCAACTCCTCCAGCAGATCGATTCCAACTGGTTCCAGACATTCAGGCAGGAGAACCAGTCGGGCGATGTTGTCCGATATTTCGATTACTCGATATTCGGATACGCACCGTTTCTAACACACTATGAATCGTACCTGAACGGAACAGTGGTTAAGAACATCGGCAATTTCTTCTTCGACCTGATTTTCAAGTGGAGGCTCGGCCTCGAGTATCTCGGCCTCACCACCGTTCTCGGCTTCATCTACGTCCTCACGTCGACATTCCTTGCCGCTGGATTCATCGGGACCTATGCGAAAAGCTACCGGCTCTCGTTTCAGGAATTCCTGATGGAAGGGGCAAAATACTTTGGCAAGTTCTTCCGCCTCGCGCTGCTCTCGCTCATTGTCTATGTTCTTCTCTTTGAGGTCATTTTCGATTGGTGGACCGGCAGTATCTCGTCGTGGACGGCCGAAGAGCGGTCAGAAATGGTCCCTTACGTCCATTACATGATCAAGAACGGCGTCGTTCTTCTGGTCTTGGGGCTCGTATCTCTCTGTTTCGACTATGCGAAAATCAGAATGGTCGTTGACGACAGGATCAGTGCCCTGTTTGCATCGTGGGCCGGTGTGAAATTTGTCTTCGCCCATTTCTTCTCGACAACGGGACTCTATATTCTTCTCAGCCTTGTGGGTATTCTCTTCATCGTTCTGTACGCTCTCGTAGAATCTGCATTTGACCAGACCGGGTATTGGACCATTTTCTTTGTGTTCCTTATCCAGCAGCTTTATGTCCTTGCCAGATTGTGTCTTAAGGCCACGTTTTACGCTTCTCAGACACAACTCTATCAGGCCAAGGCTGCCCTGGAGCACCCGACCGGTCAACCCGCGGCATAGACCCATCGAACATACCAACACGAAGGAGCGTCGCCATGCGACTACGGATTGCTATCCCCATTCTCCTCATCGTTGCTTCACTCTTCTCCATCGAACCGGCATTGGCGCGGCAAAAAAGCTCAATGAAATTCGATACAACCCTCTACAGGGGGCTTCAATGGCGTGAAATTGGGCCGTTTCGGGGCGGCCGGTCGATTGCCGTCGCCGGACACAAAGACCAACCCTGGACTTACTATTTTGGAGCAACGGGCGGGGGCATTTGGAAGACCGAAGACGGCGGTGTCACGTGGCTCAATGTCTCTGACGGGTTTCTCAAGGTCGGGATCATCGGAGCGCTTGCGGTTGCCGAATCGGACCCCAATGTCATATATGCCGGAACGGGAGAGGCCTGTATACGCGGGAACACCATGCCAGGCGAAGGGATGTACAAGTCTCTGGATGCAGGGAAGACCTGGAAGTTCATCGGCCTCGGCGAAGCGCAGACGATCAGCGAGGTCATTGTTCATCCAAAGAATGCCGATCTGGTCTACGTTGCTGCATTCGGACACGTATTTGGTTCGAATCCCGAGCGCGGCGTCTATCGATCAACCGACGGCGGCACAACCTGGAAGAAAATCCTTTACAAAGACACACGAACGGGAGCTGTTGACATTGTGTTTGATCCGTTGAATCCGCGTGTACTCTACGCAGCATTGTGGGAGGCGCACCGTACTCCGTGGAGCATGTCGAGCGGCGGACCGGGGAGCGGCATCTGGAAGTCCACGGACGGCGGGGAGACTTGGACGGACATCTCTAAGAATTCCGGCCTCCCGAAAGGGCCGCTCGGACGGATCGGGATTGCCGCTTCATCGGCCCAGTCGGACATCGTATGGGCCCTTGTCGAAGCGGAAGACGGAGGATTGTTCCGCTCGAACGACGGTGGTGCAACATGGCGAAGAGTGAACGATGACCGCCGCATGCGCCAGCGCGCGTGGTACTATACTCACGTCTATGCCGACCCGAAGAATGCGGAGACGGTCTACGTGCTGAACGTTCAATTCCTCAAGTCGGTCGACGGAGGAAGGACGTTGACAACGATCGGCGTACAACACGGCGACAACCATGATCTGTGGATCGATCCGAATGATCCTCTCCGCATGGTGAGCGGCAACGACGGCGGCGCGTCGGTCACAAACAACGGCGGAAGGATATGGACGGAGGAGGACGTAGCAACCGCTCAATTCTATCATGTCCTGGTCGACAATCAGTTCCCCTATAATGTCTACGGGGCGCAGCAGGACAATAGTACCGTCGGAATCGCCAGCAGGACAACAAGCTTCGGAATCGAACGTACTCACTGGTCGGACGTGGGAGGTGGAGAGAGCGGCTACATCGCGGTCAACCCAGCCGACCCGAACATTATTTACGCCGGCAGCTATGGAGGATATCTCACCCGATACGACAAGAAACTTGACGACACGCGCTCCATCAATCCATGGCCCGAGAATCCCATGGGGGCCGGAGCGGGGGACTTGAAGTATCGATTTCAGTGGACATATCCGATTGTCATTTCTCCGCACGACCCGAATACCCTGTATGCAACTGCCAACTATGTTTTTCGAAGCACGAACGAAGGAATGAGCTGGGATATTATCAGTCCCGACCTCACGAGAAATGATCCATCGAAGCTCGGCTCGAGCGGCGGCCCGATCACCAAAGACAATACGAGCGTCGAGTATTACGGAACAATTTTCACGTTTGCAGAATCGCCCGTTCAAAAAGGAATCCTCTGGTCCGGGTCGGATGACGGCGTGGTGCAGATCTCAAGAGACGCCGGTACGACGTGGCATAACGTGACTCCGAAAGATCTCCCCGACTGGTCGCGCATAAGTCTTGTTGACGCTTCTCCCCATGACGCAGGGACGGCATATCTTGCTGCCAAGCGATATCAATCGGACGATTTCAAGCCGTACATCTACAAGACCGAAGATTACGGAAAGTCATGGAGAAAGATTGTTGCTGGAATCCCCGAGAATGAATTCGTCCACGCCGTCCGTGAAGATCCCAATGTCCGTGGGATGTTGTACTGCGGCACCGAACGGGGTGTCTACGTTTCCTTTGATGACGGAGGCAATTGGCAGACACTCCGGCAGAACCTCCCGGTTGTTCCCATTCACGACCTCGTGGTGCAGAAGCGTGAGAGCGACCTGGTTATTGCGACGCACGGGAGATCGTTCTGGATTTTTGATGATCTGGAAACGTTGTATCAGCTCAATGACAATGTGGCACGCGCGCGCAATCATTTGTTTGTTCCAACGGCCGCTTATCGCATGGGAGGTGGAAGCTTCAGCCGCCCCGGAGCGACGATCGGCAAGAATCCGACCAACGGGGTTGTGGTCTATTACCATTTCGAAAACAGGCCAAAGGACGAAGTAAAACTCGATTTTCTGGATGGTTCCGGCGCTTTGATAAAGTCTTTTTCTTCAAAAGCCGACCCCGCAGAAGGGCAGGAAGGACCCCCGCGTGGAGGGGGACAATCCCGTGTTTCGGCCGATTCCGGCATGAACCGATTCGTTTGGGATATGCGCCATTCCGATGCTGTCACCGTGCCCGGCGCATTACTCTGGGGAGGAACGACCAGGGGACCTCAGGCCGTTCCGGGAAACTACCGCGTCCGTTTGTCGAACGGAGCCGATACATTGATTCAGCCCTTTGAGATCAGAACGGACCCGCGCACCCGCGTCAGCAAAGCGGATTATAGCGAGCAATTCGATTTTCTCATCAAGATTCGCGATAGGGTGAGCGAAGCACACGAAGCGGTCAATATCATTCGAGAGATTCGCAAGCAGATCGACGACTTGGCAAAGCGGATAAAGGGACAGCCGAATGAAAAGGGAATCACTGACGCTGTAAAGAGACTCAACGAGAAGATCACTCCCATCGAAGAAGAGATTATTCAAACAAGAATCAAGAGCAGTCAGGACGCACTGAACTATCCCATCAAGCTCAATAACAAACTTGCCGCATTGACCGGTGTGGTGGCGAGCGGTGACGGAAAGCCCACGAAGCAATCATATGACGTCTTCGAAACACTCTCAGCACAACTGGAAACTCAGCTTGTGAAGTACCGGGAGATATTTCAGAAGGATCTTCCGGCATTCAATCAAACCGTCAAGGAACAGGAAATCCCTGCCGTCATTCTGAAGCCGAAACAACATTGACGATTGTCGTTCGCCGATTGTCGATTTAGCAAAGCCCATTGGAAATCGTCCCGAAGGGATCCCTTCGGGAAAAATCGCACTCGCCTGCCCGCCGAAGACGTCTTTATGGTGAGCTCCGAGCTCGTCGAGAAGTCGAACCATCAGTCGAGGCGGGGCAATTCCCATGGAGTTTTTTCGCAATTTTGCCTATCTTGTCTGCTGTTTTGAATCCTCCCAAACGCATACTGCGTCAAAGCAAGAGGAACGCCGGTCGGATGCGGCATCTTTTCACGCTTTTGTACTCCCTTGCTTTGTTCACTGCAAGCAATCCTGGGTATGCACAGCAGGAACCCCAGCCCAACCTTGGCGCATTCCATGCGGGCGAAAGGCTCCAGTACAGGGTTAAATGGCTGTTCTTCCGTCTCGGAACGATAACAGTCACAACCGACACGATTCCGGGCGACCCGGCAAAATTCAAGGTGCTTCTGAAGCTCGATTCGAATCCGGATATCTTCTTCATCAGCATTCACAGTATCTATGAGGGAATTGTGGGATTGCATCCGCTGCGGTGCGTCTCGTTTCTGGGAAAGGAAAAGGATGGCGACGACACACTCGTGACCACATACACGTACTTCGATTCCCTCAGACGTGTTGTCATGGAACAGCGGCGGATGCCTGTCGACACTCTTGTAAAAAGCCTGGTGGGAGACTCCATCGACCGGTTCTTTGACGGAGCTTCGCTCTTCTTTTATGCGCGAACAATGGCCCACACCAATGTCCGTTACTCCGCTCCGACTCTTGTCGAAATGGAGATGTTTAGCACCGACATCAGCTTCACCGGAAAATCCACGGGGGTAGAGATCGGAGCTGTTGACGAGGAGATTGACACCAGGGAATTGTTTGGAAAGGCGAATTTTGAGGGGAAGACCTTCGGAGGGTTTTCGGGCGACTTCCGGGGTTGGTTCAGCAACGATTATGCATCGATCCCGATCAAAGCCGAAATGAGTATTTCACTGGGGACGGTGACGGTTGAACTGGAAGAATGGTCACGACCGTACTGGATTCCCCCGCGTGTTCCTCAAAAGCGATGACTGACACCAACACCATCTTCGTCACCGGCGCCACAGGGTTTATCGGCACGAAGCTCGTCAATGCCCTTCTTGCGAAGGGACATTCCGTGCATGCCCTTTCACGCGCCGCCAGCAACAGGGAGGGCCTGATGCATGAACGCGTCCGGCTCGTCCAGGGAGATCTGCTCGACCGGGATTCCCTGCGAAAAGGGATGGAGGGCTGCAGCCAGGTGTTTCATCTGGCCGCCTACGCCAAAAACTGGTCCCGTGATCCATCCGTTTTCTTCAGACAGAATGTGGACGGCATGACGAATGTTCTTGATGCTGCACGCGATGCAGGTATCAAGCGAGTTGTCTTTACGTCGACCATTGTCGTGTTCGGGCCAAGGCCGGCCGGTGTCATTGGCGACGAATCGATGCCCCGGATAACGCCGAAGTATTTCACGGAGTATGAAGAAAGCAAGGCAGTTGCCGAGCGAAAGGCCCTCGAATACGTCAAGAAGGGACACCCCATCGTCATTGTCAATCCCACACGGGTCTACGGGCCGGGGAAACTCACCGAAGGGAACTCTGTTTCGTTGATGATCGACATGTACGACCGCGGGAAGGTGCCTGTATTGCTCAACAATGGAGTGAACGTCGGGAATTATGTCTTGGTCGACGACCTTGTGAGGGGGCATATCCTCGCGATGGAGCGGGGGAAGATCGGGGAGCGGTACATCCTCGGCGGCGAGAATGCATCGCTGAAGCGTATTTTCGAGCTTGTGGACGAAGCAAGCGGCAAGAAACACTTCCAGTTCAGCCTTCCCCCGTCAATAGCCATGCTGTACGGATCACTCGAAAAGAAGAGGGCGGAGTGGCTGAGAATGTATCCCCAGATTACACCGGGCTGGGTGGAAACGTTCCTGCAGGATTGGGCCTATACCTGCGCCAAGGCTGAACGCGAATTGGGATATACCATAACTCCGTTGAAAGACGGTATCAAGTTGACGTACGACTGGCTTATGACCCTCAGGAAGAAATCATGATGAATCGATTTGATTCATCGGTCTCTCTTGCAGGGCTTTTCAGCGGACCAAACAGGAAACCCACGCTGATTCTCCTGCTGACGCCGATCCTTCTCACGGTTTTCAAGTATTACGGTTCAAAGCAGTTCTACCTCGACAACATTCAGCCCTTCCTCTCAGCCGGCAATCCCGAATGGGCCGCTGCCCTGTACGTGTTTGCCTCATCGTTCGTCTTGTTTGGCCTTGTCCCGGCACTCATCATCAAATTCGTCTTCCGCGAGTCTTTTGCCGATTACGGAATTCGCGTTGGGGATTGGAGTTTCGGCTGGAAGGCGCTCCTTGTCGTCGGTGCGATCTACGCCGTTTCGGGATACACCTCCTCCAAAATGCCGGAGTTTATTGCCGAATATCCCGTGTTCAAGGGAGCGGGAGAATCGGGAGTGACATTCGTTCTCCATGCCATCTCGTACTTGTTTTTCTACATCGGCTGGGAACTGTACTTCCGCGGATTCATGCAGTTTGGCCTCCGAACCTCGCTGGGTGACTGGAACGCCATTTTGGTTCAGATTCTTGCATCATGCCTTGTCCATATCGGCAAACCTGCAAGCGAGACCTTCACCTCCATTCTGGGAGGGCTGATTTGGGGAATCCTTGCGTTTCGCACGCGTTCGATCCTCTACGGCATCGCGACCCATTGGATTCTGGGGATTTCTGTCGACGCGTTCATCGTTCTCTTCCCATCATAATACCGGAAAATCATGTTTCTTGGCAGGCGAATGATCTTTGGAAAATTGGAGCTCCAGCTGACGGACGCGCTCGTCCTTGCAGCGCTCCTTTCTTTCAGCGTCCTTGGGCTGCTTTTTCTTGTCGACGGATGGGCGCTGCTCATTCTCAAAAATTTCGCTGTGGGTCTCCTTCTCCTTGGGGCAGCGATGGTCACGCCCCGAATCCAGCATCGTTTCTGGCGGTTTCTTGTCAGAGTGGCTGCAATAACGCTTTCATACGCCTATTTGTTCGGTGCGGTGGATAAGCTCCAGCTGGTTTTTCACAGCGAATGGCTCGATTACTACATCCTTGACTTCGAGCAATGGATTTTCGGTTTTCAGCCGACTCTTTGGGCCGAGAAATTCACCACGCCGCTGCTGACGGAATGGATGATGTTCTCGTACGTCGTGTATGTCCCTCTCTATCCGATCCTCTGCGGCATCATCTACTTCACGCGCGGCGAGCTACCGATGGAAGAGTATTTCTTTACACTGGGATTGGCCAATATCCTCTGCGATATCGGATTCATTCTCTTTCCCGTAGCCAGTCCGATGTACTTCATCAAGGAAGTCTACACGGTTCCGCTCGACGGCTATGTTTTCACGTTCCTTGGCGAGCTGATGAGGAAATATCTGCATTTCGCCGGAGGGTCCATTCCCAGCCCCCATGCCGCGGCCGCGACCATCATGTGGATCATGGCATATCGGTACCATCGGCCTTCGTTCCACGTCCTCACGCCGATCATCATTTCCCTTTACGTCTCCACGTTCTACGGTCGTTACCACTATTTGACGGATGCGGTGGTCGGCATCCTTGTGGCAGTGTTGGCTCTTGTGCTGGCTCCGAAGATCATGCGCGCGTGGGATCGACTGGTCGAGCGAGGAACCGTGAGAATGCTTTTCGCCCGGTCCCAGGTTGAGAAGCCGCTCTCGTGAGGAGTCGTTGCTTTTCCTCAACAAAACTGGTATCATGAGGAACGATAAAACAGAGCTTTTCTAGCCGATACAGCCCCTTGCCAACTTTATGACAGTTCTTGAGCGGTTCTCTCTTCTGATCACCTCGCCGGATGATGCCACGTTCGATCAATATGATGCACCGCACCTCGGTCATGCTCTGGTCATCGTTACTGCCTATGCGCTCCTCTCCTCGTTCAATTCATTTCTTTCGGCTGTCTTCATAGCAGAGAGCTTCGGGTTCGGGCTTCTTGCGTTCATGGGGGCGTTTCTTACGACGTATCTCACCTGGATCTTTTTGACTATTATCTTTTTTGTTGCCGCCGAGTTGTGGGGAAGCCTGGCAGAGATTGTCAATGCTGTTGCATTTGTCGGAATGGCGGCCGCTCCTCTTATCCTTACCTCTGTGGGGTCGATACTCGTAACAATCCTGGGTTCACTGTTCATCTCCAACGACACCGACCTGATACTCCCCAAAATCAGCCTGTTCATTTCTCTCATTGGAATGGCGTGGGGCTGGCCCGGTGTCCTTTGTTACTTCGGGCTCAAGAACGCCACCCGAATCCACCCCCTGAAGGCAATCGTTATTACCCTCATCATTTTCTTTGCCGGGGCTCTCTACGAGATTTCATACTCCAACGCGTTCTAGAACCAGGGAGACTCTATGAACCGCCTCTTCGTGCTCTTCGCGGCCATCCTGCTCTATTCCTGTCAACCACCTTCCGATTCCTATGACATTCTCCTGAAAAACGGAACCATCGTCGATGGAACGGGGAATCCATGGTTCAAGGCCGATGTGGCAATCAAGGGGGACAGAATCGAGGCGATCGGGTCGCTCCCGAATGCCACGGCGCGAACTGTGGTGGATGTCTCGGGCCTTGTCGTTTCTCCGGGTTTTGTTGATATGCTCGGCCAATCCGAATTCCGATTGCTCGTGGACGGAAGGGCGATGAGCAAGATCTCCCAGGGAGTCACTACCGAGATTACCGGGGAAGGCGGATCGGCGGCACCCATGAATGAACGGACGATCGCCGGAATGAAATCGTGGATGGATCGGTATAACAAACGCATCGATTGGACCGATTTCGAAGGATACTTCCGCACGCTGGAGAAATCAAAGACTGCGATCAATCTGGCAACATTTGTAGGTGCAACACAGGTGAGGGAGCATGTTGTGGGCCTTGACGATCGGGCCCCGACGGCTGAGGAGCTTGCAAAAATGAAACGGCTCGTCAGAACGGCCATGCAGCAGGGAGCGCTCGGACTCAGCACTTCCCTCATCTATGCCCCGGCAACATTCGCCAAAACGGATGAGCTGATCGAACTCGCATCTGTGGTAAGGGAATTTGGCGGAATCTATGTGTCGCATATCCGTGACGAGGGAAACAAGGAAGTAGAGGCTCTCTATGAGGCCGCGGATATCGCGCGGGCAAATTCTATCCCTGTTGAAATCTGGCATCTGAAAGTTGCAGGAAAGCAGAATTGGGGAAAAATGGCGTCGATTGTAGATCTCATCAACCGGCAACGCGACCAGGGAATCGATATGACGGCCGACGTCTATCCCTATCCGGCAAGCGGGACCAGTCTTAGCTCACGCATCCCTTCATGGGCCCACGACGGCGGAGATGCAAAGCTCCTTGAACGGCTCCTTGACCCGGCAACCCGAAAGAAGATAAAGAATGAGGTGATGGGAATGACGCCGGGTACGGACAACGCGTTTGCGGCGACGGGACCAGACGGAATTCTCATCGCATCCGCGAGCAATCCGGAACTCAAACGGTATGAGGGAAAGCGATTGAGCGAGATTGCCAGGGAATGGAAACGAGATCCGGTTGATGCAATGATCGATTTCCTTATCAAGGATTCCCTCCGCACGGGCGGAGTGTTCTTCTCGATGAATGAGGAAGATGTGCGAATGGCAATCGCTCAGCCGTGGACAAGTTTCTGCACTGACGGCAGCGCATATGCCACAGACGGCCCGTTGAGCGGCGGGAAACCGCATCCCCGCGCCTACGGAACGTTTCCGCGAATTCTCGGCCGCTACGTTCGTGAAGCAAAGCTCCTTTCATTGGAAGAGGCAGTCCGCAAAATGACCTCTCTCCCCGCGCAACGCGTCGGATTGCGGGAACGGGGAATACTCAAAGCCGGTTTTTATGCCGACGTCGTCGTGTTCGACCCGACTACCGTGATTGACAAGGCTACATTTGAGAATCCCCACCAGTATTCGGAAGGGATTCAGCTTGTTCTTGTGAACGGGCAGCCTGTATGGAGGGAGGGGACCTTTGCCGGGAATCTCCCCGGGCGGGTTCTCCGAGGGCCGGGATATCGCCGCTAGACAGCCGCGCGTTTGACCGATATCACCTTCAGAGAAGGACTGCGGCATTTACCTTTCCGCCACCTCAGACATTCACCGTATATCTTGCACGAATTTCAGGAGTTTTCGATGAAAACCTCTTTCCGCTCCATCATGTTCTTTTTCCTTTTTCCCCTCGTGTCCGTCCCTTTGTCTGCACAGACTGCCGGGGAAAGAACATCGGTTGATTTGACGGTCTACAATATGAACCTGGCCCTTATCCGGGAAATCCGCCCCCTGACCCTGACAAAGGGGCTGAACACCTTGGTTCTCCCCGACATTCCTGCCACAATCGACGGAACCTCGCTTCATTTCTCCAGTCTTACGGATCCCAAGTCCGTTCGCGTACTCGAGCAGAATTTCCAGTATGACCTTGTTCACCACGCCAAACTTCTGGAGA
This sequence comes from Bacteroidota bacterium, assembly GCA_035291905.1. Taxonomy (GTDB): domain Bacteria; phylum Bacteroidota; class Ignavibacteria; order UBA10030; family UBA10030; genus JACPLA01. The sequence continues at coordinate 2,902 of DATDRF010000063.1, read as the reverse complement.
AATACATCGGAAAACAGGTGGAATTTGTCCGATATGATCAGTCGACCGAAAAGGAATACAGCGTGTTCGGGAAGCTTCTCGCCACCGGATGGCAGCAACAGCCGACATATAATCCTTATGAGCAGTACTTGCCGCCTCCTTCGTATGTCTATTCGGGCCAAATGATTGCAGAAATCAACGGCAAAGTGGAAATCGCTCCCACAGGCCGTCTTGTTCTCCCGAGTCTCTCCGAAGGGCTTATCCTGAAGCCTCAACTTCAGTGGCTTCTCAATTCGACGCGTCCCGGAGCGCATAACGCCGAAATAAGTTATCTCGCAACACAGCTTTCGTGGAACAGCAACTACGTGGTCTTGTTGAATCAGGACGACACACGACTCGACCTCACGGGCTGGGTGACTCTCACCAACAATTCCGGTACTTCCTTCAAGGATGCCGGCCTGAAGCTTGTGGCAGGCGATCTCAATGTTATCAAGACCGAGGCCGATGCGATAGGCTATGCCAAGTCGATGGCACGGGTTGCCGAAGCGCCGCAGTTTGAGCAAAAGGAACTGTTCGAGTACAAACTGTATACCCTGCAGCGGAGGACAGACCTTGCCAACAATGTGACGAAGCAGATCGAGCTGGTTTCGGGCAAGCAGGTACCGTCAAGAAAAATGTTTGTCTACGATGGTCTTGCGGACGTCTGGCGCGTGTGGCGCAATAACGCGGGATACCGCGATCAAAGCAGTTTCGGGCAGCAATCGAATCCCAAAGTCGGAGTGTTTGTCTCATTCAAGAACTCGCAGAACGAGGGCCTTGGTATTCCTCTGCCGAAAGGGAAGATTCGTGTGTATAAGCGGGACAGCGACGGGAAGGAGCAGTTCATCGGAGAAGATCAGATCGATCACACCCCGAAAGATGAAGAAATCCGGCTCTATCTCGGCAATGCATTCGATCTCACAGGATCACGCGTGCAGAAGAACTTCCGTGTCGTTGTCTCCGGACACAGCGTGGAAGAAACGTTCGAAATCAAGGTCAAGAATCACAAAGATGAAGCGGTTGAGGTGATGGTGTATGAACACCCGTGGAGATGGAGCGAGTGGGATATTACGAAGTCGAATACCGAATGGGAGAAACTCGATCAATCAACGATACGATTTCCCGTGAAGATCGAGAAGAATTCCGAAAAGGTCGTCAGTTATACGGTAAGGTATACGTGGTAGGAATCAACCCTTGAACATTGAGCGTTGAGCGTTGAGAGTTGAACATTTGACATTGCTTCCGCTGAGCAAGAAAGACAATATTCAATGCTCAATGTTCAATTTTCAATGTTTACCTTCCCTTCAGCGCCCTCGTCCAGTGCACAATCTGCTTTTTGACCTCCTGCGGTGACGTACTTCCGGCTGATTTTTTCTGCTCCACGCTCTTGTGAGGGAGAAGGTAGTCGAACACATCTGAATCGAACGACTTTGAGAATGTGTGGAGCGTTTCCAGGTCAAGATTGCCAAAAAACATGCGGTGATCGATGCAATAAGAGACAAGCCTGCCGGTCACCTCGTGCGCTTCGCGGAAGGGGAGCCCTTTCCGCACAAGATAGTCGGCCACTTCTGTCGCCGTGGTAAAATCATTCCGCAGTTCCTCTTCCATGTGATCCTTCTTGAACTCGGTATGGATCAAAAGGTGCGCGGCCATGAAGAGGCATTGTCGCGTGGTATCCACCGCATCGAACATCGGATATTTGTCTTCCTGCATGTCTCGATTGTATGCGAGGGGAAGGCCCTTCATGATGGTCAGAAGGTTCATCAGATCGCCGTACACCCGTCCCGCTTTACCCCTGATCAGTTCGGCCATGTCGGGATTCTTCTTTTGCGGCATGATGCTGCTTCCCGTCGAGTACGCGTCGCTGATCTGCACATAGGCAAACTCCTTCGTCGACCAGAGGACGATCTCCTCGGCCAGCCGGCTCAGATGGGTCATCAGCAGGCTGCATGCACCCGCAAATTCGAGAACATAGTCGCGGTCACTGACTGCATCGATGCTGTTCTCCACGATTCCGTCGAAATGGAGCTTGCGGGCAACTTTGTTCCGGTCGATGGGGAACGACGTACCCGCGAGGGCCGCTGCACCAAGGGGAGACTTGTTGAGCCGTTTGTGGCAGTCGCTCATACGATCCAGATCTCTCTCGAGCATCGAAACGTATGCCAGCAGATGATGTGACAGCATGACGGGCTGCGCCCGTTGAAGGTGGGTGTAACCGGTCATGAGAACACCGAAGTATTTCTCTGCCTTGTACAAGAACACGCGTTGAAGCTGCGTAATCAGGCGCGTGAGCTCTTGTATGGCACCCCGCAGATAGAGTCGCTCGTCCAGGGCTATCTGATCATTCCTGCTCCTGGCAGTATGCAACTTCCCGCCCAATGGACCGACTTTCTGGATCAGCCTCTGCTCAATGGCCAGATGAACATCCTCAAAATCTCCCGAAAGCTCGAATTTTCCCGACTCGATTTCCCTCTGAATGGCCTTGAGCGCAGACCGGATACGCCGCGCCTCCGAGGCCGTGAGGATCCTGGCAGCGGAGAGCATTTCAACGTGTGCAATACTGCCGGCGATGTCTTCACCGTAGAGCCTTTTGTCAAGATCAATGGATGAGGAGAATTTCAGAGCAATGGCGGAAAGCGGTTCCTTGAATCGCCCGCTCCACAAAGCACGATGAGCCATGAATAGGTTCCGTTGGTCAATGATGGATGGTGTAACTGCGGGATGCAAGATAGGAAAAACTCAGGAGGAGGGCAATGGGATTGCGGATTGGGTAGTGGGTCGGTTTAATAGTAATCTTCAACGCGGAGGCGCAGAGGTCGCAGAGGTCGCAGAGGTCGCAGAGGTCGCAGAGAAACGCAGAGGAATTTGCGTGATTCTGCTGTTC
>DATDRF010000062.1:0-22252 GCA_035291905.1 Bacteroidota bacterium | reverse complement strand
GAAGAATCGGAACGGATCAGCATGATTGAACCGAGAATCAGGGAAATGATTCCGCTGACGGTTAGCATTCCGTAGCTTGTGATTTTGATTTCAGCGATGAAGAGAATGACGCCGAAGATGATCAGGGCAAGGCCGGCGTAGTTGATGGGCAGTGTGTGCAGGCTGTAGAAAGCGAGAATCAGGCTAATGACACCGACGACCCCCGGCAGGATCGAGCCCGGATTGTAGAGCTCGAACAGAAGCCCATAGATGCCCAGCATGAAGAGGATATACGCAATGTTGGGGTCGCTGAGGATGTCGAGAATCCTCTCGGACCATCCCATTTCGATTGTTTCTACCTGGGCGCCGCGTGTATGCAGAGTTGTGGCGCCTGAAGGAAGTTCAACGGATTTGCCGTCAAGTTGTTCCAGGAGTTCGGTCAAATTCCTGGCAACGAGGTCGACGACGTTCTTCTCGCGGGCTTCGTTTTCAGTGATCGAAAGGCTTTTTCGGACCGCTTCTTCCGCCCATGCCAGGTTCCGGTGGCGCTTTTCTGCGATGGCCCGAATGAACGCCGCTGCGTCATTTGTGGCCTTTTCACTCATGATCGAATCCTGCTGCCCCTCGAGTGAAACAGGGTGGGCCGCACCGATGTTCGTGGCCGGCGCCATGGCTGCAATATGCGCCGCCATCGTGATGAAGACGCCGGCGGAGGCAGCTTGCGATCCCCCCGGCGAGACATAGACAACAACCGGGATGCTGGATTCAAGGATGTCGCCTACGATGATCCTTGTCGACTTGAGGAGTCCGCCCGGAGTGTTGAAGGTGATGATAAGACATTCCGCCTTTTCTTCGCGGGCTTTTTCAATGCTCCGGTGCAAATAGTCCGCTGTAGCAGGATTGATTGTGCCGTCGAGACGGGCGACCAGGACCTTTTGGGCATGGAGATGTGGTGCAAGGAGAAGGGTGCCAATGAGCGTTGTGAAGATAGTGCGAACTGTCATGGAACAACGCCGGATATGAGTGTCAAACAGAGTATTAGTACAACCATGTGAGACGAAGCCCTGTTATTCAGGGGCGTACTCGAGCGGAGAGGGTGGGATTCGAACCCACGGTACCCTTACGGGCACACACGCTCTCCAGGCGTGCCAGTTCAACCACTCCTGCACCTCTCCGAGAGCTAGTGATTAATTTCCCCCCGGCAAATCGATTCTGCCGTCGTGTCGGTCGAGGACTTAACGCATTCTTGTACCTTTGAGAGCTCAAGGTCCAACCATGCTCTTCCCGCACCAGTCTTCAGAAAATTCTCTCGCTTACGTGCCGACGAAAAATCAGGGGCTCTTCAGAATAGAGGAGAACCCACGGAACGCCGCCTTTGGTAAATCTATTGTGCCCTTCATTATGCTGGAGGAGTCTCTGACTCGCGCTGTATCTTGAGCAACCTACATATCTCTTTTTCAGACGCTCACTCCAAAGAACGTAAGCACAAGCCATTCTTTTCCCCCAAATTCGCTTATACTTGGTGCGCGCCAGTTTCCGCCGCAAGCCGGATCAGCCTTCGGCTGACAACCACTCCTGCGCTTCTCCGAGAGCTGATGGCCGGATTTAGCTTCATTCCCCCGAGAATCTGGTGTGCCGGCTCGCACGAAATGGGAATTTCTGCAAAGAATTTCGATGCCAACATAGCGAAAGAATGGTGCAAAAGCAACGAAGTGTGTATATTGAGAAAAAGTTTTCGCATCTTCGTGCATCAGGAGTGATGAAAAGATGAACGAGTCGATTCTTGTCGCCGAAGACCAGCCGCACATACGCGCGTTGATCGAGTTCAAGCTGAAAAACAACGGATATCGCGTCGTGACGGTTGAGGATGGAGAGCAGGCACTCCAGAAGGCAAAAGAATTGATACCGGACGTGATCCTCCTTGACGTGATGATGCCGTTGATGACCGGATTCGAAGTCCTTGCCGCACTGAAGAAGATCCCTGAGACAAAAGAAATCCCGGTTCTCCTGGTGACTGCACAGAGCAGCGAAAGCGAAGTTCTCAAAGGGCTGGAAATGGGGGCGGAGGACTACATCACAAAGCCGTTCAGTCCCAACGAGCTCGCCGCCAGGATCAAATCAGTCCTCATGCGTCAAAAAAAGAAATGACATTCTTCAGGATTTCCTGCGTTTTCTTCAGTCTCTTCTATTTCACGCCTTTCGTCGTTGCACAGCAGCAGACCGGATCTACGGATCCGGATTCTGTCTTTTTCCAGTCGTTGCGTCTGCAGCAGGCAGGTCAATATGACGAAGCGAGAACCTTGCTCAGGGGACTCCTCACCCGTTTTCCGCTCTATCACGATGCAAGGATAGTTTACGGCAGGCTCCTTGCCTGGGATTCGCAATACAACGCCGCACTGTCTCAGATCGATTCGGTTCTTTCTTTTCAGCCAATGAATGCCGAAGCCCGGCTCACAAAGGCCCAAATCCTCGCCTGGAGCAAACGCTATCGGACGGCGGCGGACATCCTCCGTGTCTTAGCCGAAGAAGATCCAACGACACCGTTGTACCGGACCGAACTTGCCAAGGTCTATCTTTGGGGTGGAAGCCCGCAAAGAGCCCTCGAGCAGTATGAGCAGGCATATCTCCAGGATCCCGCCTCCCCCGAGGTGATGCGCGGGCTTGCACGTGCTCATCGTGAGTTGCGGTCATTCGAACTGAGCAGGTATTGGTATGGAAAGCTTCTGGAACGCGTGCCCGGAGACGCCGAGGCCCAATCGGAAATCATCGGTTTGTCATACCGGTCTGCCGTGGAGATTCAAGTTCAGGGGAGTTACGAAGCCTTTTCTGCCGCCGGGTCCAAACCGCACTCCGTTGCGCAAGCCGAAGTTTTTGCTTCCCCTGCAGGAGATTGGAAACCCTTTGTGCACTTCAGCCGAGTGTCGAAATATTCGGAGACTGACTATCGTCTCGGGCTGGGATCATATGTAACGCTTGATTACGCGGTTGGGTTATTGGCACAAGGCATTGTTTCACCGAAGGCGCGAGTCGCCCCTTCGTTGGACCTCCTGGCCGAATTGACATGGGGGATAGCAGACGGAATCGAGCTGGTCGGAGGCTATCGGTTCGTCAGGTTCGATTCTGTGCGTGTTCAGGTTCTTCAACCGGGATTCACCTGGTATCTCCGCGGCGATACTCGGATCACAGTGAAAGAATATGTCGGATTGGCTTCCGTCGGAACGACTTCCAATTCCACGGTTGCAACCATTCACTATGCACCCGATCCGCTCACGGTCATACGCCTTGGAGGGTTCACCGGCACCGAAGCGTTTCGTGCAACGACATTGAGCGAGCTCTCGGCGATTAAGACGAGTGGTGGTTTCGCAGGTCTGAAGTCGCGGATCAGCGGGGCAGTCGCAATCGAGATTCTCTACCAATACACCGCGCGAAACGTGACTTCTGATTCTCATCTTGGACTCCTGACGCTCTCCTTTCTTCTTTGACGACAACGTTTTCCATAGAGTTCTTTATCGTCATTGCACTCGCAATAGGGGCAACCTTCTTTGTGTTCGTGGTGAGCATCGGCCTTATTATCAACAAGTGGGTCGAGCAAAGGAATGTGCGGAAGCATGAGCGCCTCTACGGGTACTATTCGGAACTGCTCGCAGATCTCCTCCTTCAGCCGGTGCCTGGCCTTCCCGCAGGACACCGCACGAGTGCGCTGTTCGACCAGTATGAAGCACTTCTCGTTCCCGTAAAGAGCGGCCTCTCCTGGTCGACACCAGCAAGAAAAGGGCTCCATCGCACAGCGATCCGAAATGTATTGGTTGACTTCGCCCAGGATCTGACAGGAGAGTCTTTGAATCGTCTTCAATATTTCTTCTATTCGCTAGGATTCGTCGATGAGGAAATCACACTTCTGGAGAGCAGGCAGTGGTGGGTTCGGGCACAGGCAGCGCGCAATCTCGGTCTCCTGAGGGCGCGCAGGGCCACCTCCGCCCTCACCCTCGCCCTTGAAGATCGTCACGACGATGTGCGCAACGAAGCGATGCAGTCGCTTGTGGTCCTGGTCGGCGTCGAAGCTCTGGGGGCGATCTTTGAAATGGTAAAAGGGATCACCAGATGGACCGGCCTCGGTTTGTCGATCATTGTCAGGCAGTTCGAAGACAGGTCGATTCCTTATTTGATCAAGGCACTCAAGTCCGAGGATCAGAGCGTGGTGCTTTTTTCTATTGAGATGCTTGCCGAAATCGGATTTGTCTCGGCTGTTGACCCGCTGATCGAACTGGCCCGGGACTATCCCAACATCACAATCCGTTCTGCGGCTATTCAAGCCCTTGGGCGTTTGAGTGACGAACGGTCGGAGCGGCTGCTGAGGGAGCTCCTGGCAAATCCTTATCCCTCGATTCGCGCGAGTGCGGTGAAGGCTCTTGAGCGTGTGGGCTCGCCCGGTTCCATACCGTACTTGGTGGAACGGGTCCTTGCCGGAGAGATTCAGGAACGTCTTTCGGCAGGTCGGGCTCTGGCGCGATCGGGGAAGAGAGGGCTTGAAGAACTGCGGATGTTTACCGGACACAGGGATCAATTGGTAAAGCGTGTTGCGGCACATGTCCTTGAAGAGGTAGAAGGGCTCGGGGAACGATCATGACCGTCATCTTTGAATTGGTGGTTGAATCCTATATGTATTTTGTGACGGGATTTTTCGTCCTGGTCAACGTGACGTACACCGTCCTCCTTGTGCTGTCGTTCAGGGAAATCATGTACTACATGCGTCACAACGTCTTCAGCAATTACAGGGTCATGGTGCAATCCGAGCTTACTCCTTCTGTCTCGATCCTCGCACCCGCCTTCAACGAAGAAGAAACGGTTGTCCAGGCTGTGAGGAGCCTGTTGAAGCTGAATTACGGGAACTTTGAAGTGATTGTGATTAATGACGGTTCAAAAGATCAAACTCTGGATCGTCTTCGGGGGGAATTTCGTCTGGTCCCTTCGAAGCAGCTCTACGTGGCCTCCATTCCGACAAACGATGTCCGTGGAATCTATCGATCGACCAGGCCTGAACATAAACGCCTTGTTGTCGTCGACAAGGAAAACGGCGGAAAGGCAGACGCGATCAATGCCGGGATCAATGCTTCCAGGCATGAATATGTCTGTTCAATCGATGCAGACTCGCTTCTCGAAGATGATGCGCTGCTTCGTGTTGTGAAACCATTCCTGGAAGATCATACTGTCGTAGCCGCCGGCGGGATCGTTCGTATTGCGAACGGCTGTGAAGTGGCGAACGGCCGCGTTACAAAAGTCAGGCTCTCCAACAAGATCGTGCCGATCTTTCAGGTCGTGGAATATTTCAGGGCATTCCTCTCGGGCAGAATGGGCTGGCATGGAGTCAATGGGCTGTTGATCATCTCCGGAGCGTTCGGCCTCTTTCGAAAAGATGTGGTGATCGAGGCAGGGGGGTATCGTCGCGGAACTGTGGGAGAAGACATGGAGCTGATTGTCCGCATTCATCGTATGATGCGGGAAAAGAAAGAGCCCTACAGGGTTGTTTTTGTTCCGGACCCCGTGTGCTGGACCGAGGCGCCTGAATCGCTGAAGATCTTGTCGAGACAGCGGAACAGGTGGCATCGAGGACTGCTTGATACGATGCTCATCCACCGGAAAATGCTCTTCAATCCGGCCTATGGGGTCGTCGGCGTGGCGGCGATGCCGTACTATCTGCTTGTCGAATTGCTTGGGCCACTCTTTGAATTTATCGGATATATTTCACTCGTAGCCCTTTACACACTTCGGCTCCTTGACGTGAACATGGCCATCCTCTTCTTCATTGTCTCCCTCTTCTATGGCGTCATGTTCTCGGTCGGAGCGGTCCTCCTGGAGGAAATTTCATTCCAACGATATCCGCGACCGCGGGACCTCGCGCTCCTCCTCTCGGTGGGCGTCATAGAGAATTTTGGATACAGGCAACTGACGACATGGTGGCGGGTGAAGGCCTTTTGGGACTACTTTGCAAGGGGTGAACAATCGTGGGGTAAAATGGAAAGAAGAGGTTTCGCGGTCGAGAAAAAGCTCTAATTCTTACATTTCCGCTTCAATAGTACTCCGACTACATCCATCGTACATCTTTTTCCAGCAGTTCCTTGACGCGAAGATCCGGAAAAGCCGGACTTCGTCGGTCAAGATTCTTCTCTTCAGAATCGCCTTGCCCGACCCTACTTTGAAGTACTGTTCCAATTCCCTCGCCTTCTTTCCCGTTTCGACTGCAATGTAGGCATCAAGTTTCAAAGGCCGATAGGACTTGGTTGATTGCACCAATCTTTCATTATGGTCATTGACCCTTCGGGCGACATCCCTCGTCATTCCGACATGAATCCAATCGCGGTGCGTGCTGACAAGGAAGTAGACAAACCATCCGGGCATGATTCCCCCCCAGAATTGAGAAAGAGTTCTTTCAGGCAAGCTTGCTAGACGAAGCCCTGTTTTCCCAGGGCGTAGTCTAGCGGAAGGGGTGGGATTCGAACCCACGGTAGCCCGGAGGCCACACCGGTTTTCGAGACCGGCCGATTCAACCACTCTCGCACCCTTCCCGGAAATGGTTTCGGGTGTCAATATACCCAAAAGTGGTCGAAGTTCAAACCGAGACGTCCGGTCGCGGGCGGTTCAGGCAGAGGATCCACTTATTCAACCGACGTTGCACGTTCGACGCTCATCACAAGTAACACTCTGGTTCCGCCTTTTTCCGAAACTCGGCCGTGCACTTCAACCCGCTCTCCAACAAAGGGGAGAAGCAGTTCATTCGCGCTTGAATTTCCTCGTTCCTTCAAGGCGAAATAGACGTTCTCTGTTCTCTCTTCGAGAATGGCCAGCGGAATGCCTCGCTTGGCGCATTGAATCGCGCATTCTTTGTGTTTCGGTCCCGTGGAAAGCTCTGAAGGCCGGGAGAAGTAACATTTCGAGTCGATCACTTCGCCGATGACGGTAACCTCGGTTCGAGGTACAGTGAAGTTTGCCATCACTGTCGGCATGAGCAGGAAAAAAAACACGGAAGCTGTCGGCATTCCTTCCTCCTTCTAACTGTTTGCGAAGAGAATCGCGTGACATGAGTTGAACAGAGCGACATGGGGGAGAGTTCCTTTTTTAGGACAAACAGGTATGATTTTAGGAATGTTTCTTGACATTCCTCTCAATATTAGATATATTTTTCGTGTGGAGGCTTAACTTTACGAGGAATATTCATGCAAAACTTGATTACGAAACGCAGTAAGCAACGTGAAAGAATCTTCCAGACGCTTCGAAAAACACGATCACATCCGACGGCCGAGTGGGTATTCGAGAGGGTGCGGGAGCAAATGCCCAGGATTTCGCTTGGAACTGTCTATCGGAATCTGAATATTCTCAAGCAACAGGGAAAGATTCGGGAGCTCGACCTCGGAGAAACATCCCGCCGCTACGACGCATTCGTTGATGAGCACTATCACTTCGTGTGTCTTCAATGCGGTGGGGTCAAAGATCTCGATGTACCCCCTCAGGAAGACCTCAATGATCGGGTCAAGAATTCCGTGCCGGGCGTGGTTCATGCGCACAGGTTGGATTTCTTTGGAACCTGTTCTGAGTGTCTTCTTAAAGAGTAGCCTTCCCCTCGATTTCCCATGGACGGTACCCCCGGTCTTTCTGTGAAAGACGAAGGGGGTCTTTGTCTCTATTCGCCCCGTCGAGGGCTTGTCCCAAAAACACGCAGGAGGTAATCATGCCGATCAAAGTAGGGGATAATGCCCCCGATTTCACTCTTTTTGACTTCGACAAGAAATCACACACGTTGAAAGAATTCCTCGGGAAGAATACCGTCCTGGCGTTCTATCCCGGTGCGTTTACGGGAGTGTGCACAAAGGAAATGTGTGCGCTCCAGGATTCCATGGCCCGCCTGAACTCACTGAATGCCCATGTAGTCGGCATCAGTGTCGACAGTCCGTTCGCGAACAAGGCCTTTGCCACCCAGAACAAACTGCAGTTTCTTCTCCTCAGCGATTATGATCGAAGCGTCAGCACGACGTATGCCGGTATCTACAAGGATTTCGGGATTCCCGGGTACACCGCGGCCAAGCGGTCGGTGTTTGTGCTCGACAAGGGAGGGAAAGTCGCATATGCCTGGATCTCCGAGATTCCGGGTACGGAGCCGAATTACGAGGAGATAACATCGGCCCTTACTGCTCTCAAATGAAATGGCGGGTCGCTCGTTCGACCCGCTGTTCTTTTTGCCTGCCGCCATGATGACGTATCTGGTCCTGGTCCTTCAATTCATTTCCCTTGCGTTGTGGGTTGGCGGTACGACCGTTTTGCTTGTCATCGTTGCGCCTTCTTCGCGAATAACGTCCCCCGAAGACGCCGGCGCATTGATGCTCCTTGTTTTTAAGCGGTTCCACGGACTCCTTGCGGGTCTGCAATTACTTTTGCTTGCCACCCTCTTTCTTCAGCTCCTGTTGCTTTCAGGTTCGCTCGGCCTCAAGCTGCGGCTCGCGATGAGTTTTGTCTCCGTTGCGCTACTCCTCACCGTCCATTTCCGGTACACCGTGCTGCCGCGCTTGCTCGCGCAGCACTCGATCTCGGGAGGAGAAAGCAAGAACTCGGGGGAATCACCGGCGATCCGTTCATGGGGACGATCGATGATGACGCTTGGAGCGAACCTTTTCTTTGGAATCAGCGTTGTGATCATACTTATCCTGCCATTTTGAGAGACTCGGAACCATGCTGAATGTTGGAGACAAGGCTCCCGACTTCGATCTTCCCGTTACAGGGGGTGAATCGAACCTTCGACTCAAAGATCTGCGGGGGAAGAAGGTTATTCTGTATTTCTATCCGAAAGACGATACACCCGGTTGCACGAAGGAGGCATGCTCGTTCAATGAGCATCTTCGTCCGATTGGTTCTTCGGGTGCGGTTGTTCTTGGCATCAGCGCGGACAGCGTCGAATCGCACGAACGCTTTTCAGCGAAATACGGACTGAAATTCCGGCTTCTCAGTGATCCCGAAAGAAAGTCGATCAAGGCGTATGGAGTTTGGAAAAAGAAGACCCTGTACGGACGCACGTTTATGGGCATCGAAAGGTCTACGTTCGTCATTGATGAGAACGGGAAGATATCGGCGATATTCCGAAAGGTGAAAGTGGACGGACACACTGAACAAGTCTTGGAGCACATCTGACCAATGAAACGCACCGTTTATGTCACTCGCCGCTCGACGTTCAGCGCCTCTCATCGTTTATACAATCCTGCTTTGTCCGAAGCCGAAAACAACGCCCTCTTCGACAAGTGTGCCAATCCCCATGGACACGGACACAACTATGTCCTCGAAGTAACGGTCGCCGGCACGCCCGGGGAGAATTCGGGATATGTGATTGACCTCAAGAAACTCAAGCACATCATTCAGGAAGAGGTGCTTTCCCGGCTCGACCACAAGCATTTGAACCACGATGTCGAGTTCTTTCAAGGGTTGGTTCCGACCGCGGAAAACATCGCCGTGGTTATTTGGGACATACTTGCTCCAAGAGTCAAGGATGGGAGACTTTTTTCCATTCGTCTGCATGAAACGGAGAACAACGTTGTTGAGTATCGCGGAGAATGAAAATGCCAGTGAATATTCAAAACACGGAAAAACTCATCAGCCAGTTGTTGATTGAGTGGGGGGAAGATCCAAAGAGGGAGGGGCTCGAAAAGACTCCTTCGAGGGTTGCCACGATGTACGAATTTCTGCTCCAGGGTTACAAGAAAGATATTGATGAAGTGATGAACGGAGCTGTCTTCAAGGAACGTTACAGTGAAATGGTTATCGTGAAGGAGATCGACTTCTTCAGTCTTTGCGAACACCACCTGCTTCCGTTCTATGGAAAGTGTCATGTCGCCTATGTCCCCAAAGGGAAGATCATCGGCCTGAGCAAAATACCGCGCATTGTCGATGTTTTTTCCCGTCGTCTTCAGGTTCAGGAACGGTTAGCACAGCAGATTGCCGATACCTTGTTCGAATGGTTGAACCCCCTCGGCGTGGGAGTCATCATCGAGGCGAGGCACCTCTGCATGATGATGCGTGGAGTTGAAAAACAGCACTCGGTGGCTACGACCAGCGCCATGCTTGGGAGTTTTAGAAACGATGTAAAGACAAGAAACGAGTTTCTCACGTTAGTCGGACCGAACCTTGCCAGGTAGAGACAACAAAGCCAAAGGTATGGTCCTCGTCTCAGGGGCGGGATCGGGAATCGGCGAGGCGGTTGCACGCCGGTTCGCGCGTGAGGGATACGCCGTGGTTGGCTGCGGAAGGAACACGGATCGCCTGCGGGCTCTGAAGAAAGAGATCGGGAAGGGAGGCGGCAGGTTCATTCCGATCCGGTGCGACGTTCGCAATGAAGCAAGCGTTCGAAAAGTCGGAAAGATTGTTGCATCGCTGGGCAAACTTGATGTCCTCGTCAACAACGCGGGCGTGACCTATTTTAAAGACTTTGCTTTGACGAGCACGAAGGAATTCGATGCTGTGATGGAAACGAATGTGCGGGGAATGTTCCTTCTCACCAAAACAATGCTCCCTTCCATGCTGAAGAGACGCAGCGGCCTCATCATCAACATTATTTCGTATGCTGCGAAAACCCTCTATACCGGCTCGGGCGTCTACTCGGCGTCGAAATCTGCGGGGGCGACCCTGATGAACGTACTGCGTGAAGAAGTGAGACAGAGCAACATCAAGATTCTTAACGTCTACCCTGGGGCGACGGTAACGTCCATGTGGAGCGCAAAGAACCGCTCGCGGTTCCAACACCGGATGATGAAACCGGCCGACATCGCTGAACTTGTTGTGCGGATCGTGCATCTTCCTGCTTCGATGATGGTGGAGGAAATAGCATTTCGTCCGCAGCAGGGAGATTTGAAGGTATGAGGCTCAAAGATTCCGTTGCAGTCGTAACCGGAGCGGGCAGGGGAATTGGAAAGGCGATTGCCGTTTCACTTGCCGAGGAGGGCGCCCACGTTGTTCTGGTTTCAAGGTCAGGGAAGGAACTGGAGACTGTTCGGATTGGGATCGAAAAGAGGGGGTGGACCGCTGAGGTTGCCGCAGCAGACATCACCGATGACGCCGCTGCAGCACGAGTCTTTGAAGATACCGCGAAGCGGCACGGACGGATCGACATTCTCGTGAACAACGCGGGAATTGGCAGGTTCGCTCCCATTCGAAGCCTTGCGATGAGAGATCTTGACGACATGTGGAAGCTCAATGTGAGAGCGCTCGTCCACTGCACAAAACTGGCATTACCTATCATGGAAAAGAACAAGCGGGGGGTCATCGTAAATATCTCTTCGCTGGCCGGGAAGAACGCATTCATCGGCGGGGCTGGATACGCCGCAACAAAATGGGCGCTCCTGGGACTCTCCCGTTGCCTTATGCTTGAAGAGCGCGAACACAATATCCGTGTTGTAGCCATCTGCCCCGGATCCGTCGATACGACTTTCAACGACAACAGGGATCCGGAGAAGAGACAGAGGATCCTCTCCCCGCAGGATGTCGCTGAGGCGGTTCTTCTCGCTGTCACCATGCCCGAACGGGCAATGGTGAGCGAAATCGACATTCGTCCCACCAAACCGTGAGCAACTCTTGATAAGCACCCGCTTTTTTGATAACTTACACGGTGCAATGAAATCGTTCCCGGCCTCCCGTTTCTTTCTTCCCCCGCTTTTGCTGATCCTGACTTCCGTTGGCGGTTGTTCTTTCTTCGAATACGTGGGTGATTCGATCTCTAACGGCTACCAGAACACCGTCGCATACTTCAACTCTTACTACAATGCACGCCGCGCTTTTGATGATGCCGAGGCTGAAATCGTCGGCGCGGAGCAGCTCTCGGGGATTCGCGGATTCACCGACAAGCCCCCGCAGGTTCAAAGTTCAGTACGGCAAAAGCTGACAACGGTCATCGACAAATGCTCGAATATCCTTCAGTTCTATCCTTCGAGCGCACTTGTGGATGATGCATTGATGTTGATCGGAAAGTCGTACTACTATCAGTCTGAATATCTGAAAGCAGAACGGAAGTTTACGGAATTCTTCTCCGGTTATCCTGATTCACCTCTCAATCGCGAGGCTCGCCTCTGGTACGTGAGGACCCTTGCCCGTCTTAAGAAGGATGACCAGGCAGTTGAATCGGGAATGGCCCTGCTGGCCGAAGCAGAACAGGACGAGGATTCAGATGTCGCTGCTGCCGTCACCGACATATTGGGAGTTGTTCATGAACGGGGGAATCGGCATGAAAAGTCCCTGGAAATGTATGCCCGCCTGCGGGACATCACGGAGGACGATGAGATGAGGGCATGGGCGTACTACCGGGAAGGTGAAAAGCTGAACGGACTTCGACGCCATGAAGAGGCCGCCGAAATGTTCCGGCTTGCAGCAGATAATTCCGCCAACGCGCAATTCAAGTGCCGGTCACTTCTGGAACACATCCGAACGCTACGGTCATTGGAAAGACTCGATGACGCTCTGCGCGTGTCGGATGCGATGCTCGACGACTTTCAGTTTGCGCAAAACACAAAAGAGATACTCTTCGAACGGGGGAAGACCTTCGGTCAGGCGGGAAGGGTCGATGAGGCTGTCGATGATTTGGTCAAAGTGGACACGACGGCAGCCCGGACGGAACTTGGGTCACGGGCCTCCTTTGAGCTTGCGAAATTGTACGAGCACGAGAGGGCCGACTATCGGCAAGCCCGAGACTCGTACCAAAGGTCAACGACTTTTCCTGTGGCAGAGTTCATTGCAGAAGGTCGCAGGAAACAAATGGGATTCACAAGGTATTTCTCCCTGACAAGCTTGCGGGGAAAAACCGACAGCCTTTTGGCTGATGTTGCGGCTCCCGACAGCTTGCCTGCTGATTCGGCAACCGCCAGGGCTCCCCGGCTCAGTCCCGATTCGCTCCGCTCAGTCCTTGCTGAAAATAGCTTCGAGCTGGCAGAACTGTTCTATGTCGATATCGAGAATCCCGACTCGGCTTTGTTCTGGTACAGGGAAGCGTTGAAGGGAATCGACGACACGGTAAGGACTCCGCGCATCAAATACGTCATGGCGGAATTGGCGTTGTCGAACCCTGATCGTGGATTTGGCAACGGCGAGGAGTTGTTGCAGTCAATCATCGACGACTATCCGAAGTCAGTCTACGCGATGAGATCCAAGATTCAGCTTGGCGTCCCGGTTGAGAGCTCAGGGCCGGACGAAAGTGAAGTGCTGTACAAGAGAGCGGAGGCAACCATTGATTCCGGCGACTACGGACAGGCAATCACGGCCCTGAAGAAGATCTCAACGGAATACCCCCTTTCTCCCTTTGCTGCGAAAAGCGTCTATACGGTGGGTTGGATCTATGAACATCGGCTATCCCAGCCGGATAGTGCGTTGAGCCAGTACAAAGCGCTGGTTCAAACCTACGCCGGAAGTCCCTATGCGGCTGTTGTTCGACCCAAGGTACTTGCCAGAAAAGTTTCCGATGCCGATTCCTCGGCAACATCTGTGCAGGAGAAAGAAAAAACAGTCAAGAAAAAGGAACAGTAGCCCGAAGTGCACGCATGCGCATTCTGGATGTGAAAATCGTTTCGTGGGAACAACGCGCAGAGGGGCTCTTTGCCCTTTCTCTGGAGTCACGTGAAATCGCCCGCGCAACAAAGGCAGGGCAGTTTGTCAATATTCGAATTGGCGAATCCACCTCCCCGCTCCTCAGGCGGCCATTCAGCATCTCAAGGACGGAAGGGGATCTGATTGAGATTCTTTTTAACGTCGTCGGGCGCGGAACCGAAATGCTCGCGCGAAAGAAACCTGGGGAAACACTGAATCTGCTTGGCCCGTTGGGTGTTCCGTTTGGATTGGATGGAGCTTATGAGACGGCGGTGATTGTCGCCGGCGGGCTTGGAGTCGCACCGTTCCCCTTGCTTGCAAATGATGTCCGAAAGAAGGGAAAGTCGATGCTGTCGTTCCTCGGTGCACGGACGGCTGCGCATGTGACCCAGGAATACCTCGAAAATGTTCATGTCGCAACGGATGATGGGTCCATGGGATTTCACGGAACGGTGGTGCAGCTCCTCGAGGATTTTTGGATGAAGGAAAAGCCGAAGCGGACAAAGATATTCGGATGCGGCCCGACTCGAATGATGAAGGCGCTTTCTGAGTTTGCCCGGGGGAACCGCGTCGAAT
This sequence comes from Bacteroidota bacterium, assembly GCA_035291905.1. Classification (GTDB taxonomy): domain Bacteria; phylum Bacteroidota; class Ignavibacteria; order UBA10030; family UBA10030; genus JACPLA01. The sequence goes on along the minus strand of DATDRF010000062.1, from coordinate 8,095 downwards.
GCGAACTCTCTCTTGAGGGAGACATGGCATGCGGCATTGGCATCTGTCAGGGCTGCCCGGTGGAACGAACTTCCGGCGGGAAGAAGTATTCTCTCGTATGCGTCGAAGGCCCGGCATTCAACTGTAATGATGTGATTCTGGCATGAAAACCGATTTCACAATTGGCAGCGCGAATTTCAAGAACCGCGTCCTTGTCGCCTCGGGAACCTTCGGATATGGCGATGAGACGAAGGAGCTGGTCGATGTCGCGGGACTTGGGGGCATCGTGACGAAGTCCCTTTCGTGGAAACCCCGCGATGGGAATCCGCCGCGAAGGATCACGGAAACACCCAGTGGAATGCTGAACTCGATTGGACTCGCAAACATTGGAGTTCACGCTTTCATAGAAAAAAAGCTGCCGTACCTTCGGACGCTCGACACGACCATCGTCGTCAATATTGCCGCAAGCTCCGTTGAGGAGTATTGTGACGTCCTTCGCCTGTTGGATGATCAGGAGGGTGTCGACGCGTACGAAATCAATGTTTCCTGTCCGAACGTAAAAGAGGGCGGGCTCAATTTCGGCACAGACTGCTCCAAGACGGCCGAGATTACGTCAAAGCTCCGCCCGCTGACCAAGAAGCCGCTGCTCATGAAACTAACACCGAACGTCACCCACGTCTCGGAGTTTGCGAAAGCGGTGGAAAGTGAAGGAGCTGACGGCATTTCGCTCATTAATACGCTCATTGGAATGGCGGTCGATATCCGGACCCGAAAGCCAAAACTCTCGACGGTGACCGGGGGCCTTTCCGGGCCTGCCATCAAGCCGATTGCCCTTGCCAAGGTGTACGAAGCCGTCCAGGCGGTGGATATCCCGGTCATCGGCATGGGCGGAATCGTCTCGGCTGAGGATGCCATCGAATTCCTTCTTGTCGGCGCAAGTGCCGTTCAGGTTGGAACGGCGAATTTCATCGATCCGACAACAGGCGTGCACGTCGCGCAGGGAATCGAAGAGTACTGCAGAAAGTCGGGGATTTCGGATGTGGGAGAGCTTGTCGGCGCTTTGGATGCGAAGGTTGAGTTTTCCGTGCTTCAGTCGTGGCTGTGAGACCCCCGTTCACCCCTACAACATGAGCACCCTTTCGTTTGATGAAGCGGTTGGATTCCTGTACGGACTCCAGAAGAGCGGCATGAAGTTTGGTTTGCGGAATATCCGCAGGCTGCTTCGGGCCTTCGGTAATCCCGAAAGAAGCTTCCGTTCCATCCACATTGCGGGTTCGAACGGAAAAGGATCAACCGCATCGATGATCGCCTCCGTTCTCTCCGCAGCCGGGTACAGAACAGGGCTGTATACATCGCCGCATTTGGTTTCGTTTCGAGAGAGAATTCGCGTCAATGGCCGCCCGATCGCGCCGGCGGATATTGTTCGGCTTGTCGGCCGGCTTCGGGGATTGGTCAAACGTCACAACGTAACATTCTTTGAAACAACCACGGCGCTGGCCTTTCAGTATTTCAGGGAGCAGAAGGCAGATTTCGTTGTCGTCGAGACCGGTCTGGGGGGGAGGCTCGATGCCACGAATGTGGTTCTTCCGGAGGCCGTTGTGATTACCACGATCAGCAGGGAACACACAGAGATTCTTGGAAACCTGATCAGGAAGATTGCGTATGAGAAGGCCGGGACCATCAAGCGGGGCATCCCGTGCGTCACGGGAGTCCGTTCACGAACTGCTCTTGGCGTTCTTCGGGCCACGGCCCGATCTCGAGAGGCTCCCCTGTTTCACTCGAGCCGCGTGAAAATGCGTGTGAAGCGTCAATCGATCCGGGGGACCCGAATGGATGTCGAAGTGGAGGGGAGGTCTTATAAGAATCTGTTCCTCGATCTCCCCGGCCTCCATCAAACGGAAAATGCACGAATTGCCCTCCTTGCACTTCACGTTCTTCGTGAAAAGGGAATAATCAGGCTCCCTGAAAAAAGTGTTCGCGAAGGCATTGGCCAGGTCCGCAGAAGGACGGGCCTTCGATCGCGGCTCTCGGTGATTCAAAGCCGGCCGGCGATCATGACGGATGTCGCACACAATCCCGCAGGTGTCAGGACTTTGGTGGCAGAATTGAAACGGCTCCGGAAGAAAAATGTCGTTCTTGTCTTTGGTGTGATGAAAGACAAGAAGTACCGTCCGATGATCGCAGCGCTGAGAGCCGTCGCTTCATCCGTCGTTGTCGTTCAACCTAAGACCGAGCGTGCAAGGGACGTGGCGGATCTCAGGCGCGGATTCAAAGCTGCCCGCGTGCCGGTGGTCTTTTCAGGCTCCGTCAGGGATGGAATGACCGCGGCAAGGAGAAAGGCCGGGGCTACGGGGACAGTGCTCGTGACGGGATCTCACTTTGTGGTTGGGGAGGCGTTGGCTCTTCTGGAAGGGAAAAAATACTTGACAATCAATCAGTAATCGGGTATATTTTCATCAAGAAGTGGTTGCCCCATTTCGTTTCTTCCATCCAGCGCACTTCATAGTTCACTAACCCAACCGGATTTCATCGATTTCCAACTGATTGTTTTCTATCCCCCAAGATTTTGATTGTTCTATCCTTCCACCATTCTAAGGTTTTCACGCCATGCCCATGGACATCACTGAACTGAAGTCCAAAAAAATCGCCGAACTGAATGCCATCGCGAAAGAGCTGAACATTATCGGCTACAGCGATATGCGCAAACAGGAATTGATCTTCAAGATTCTTGAGGCGCAAACCGAAAAGGACGGGCTGACTTTCAGCAAAGGTGTGCTGGAAGTACTGCCCGACGGCTACGGATTCCTACGCTCGGTCGACTACAACTACCTTCCTTCTCCCGACGATATCTATGTCTCCCCATCCCAGATTAAGAAATTCGGACTCCGAACCGGAGACAGCGTCAGCGGCCAGGTAAGGCCGCCAAAGGAGGGAGAACGGTTCTTTGCTCTCTTGCGGGTTGAGGCAGTCAATGACGACCACCCTGATGTCATCAGGGAACGTGTTCTTTTTGACAATCTCACTCCGCTGTACCCGACGAACCGGATCAAGCTTGAAACCGCTCCGGGGGAATACTCGATGCGGATTCTTGACCTTCTTGCACCCGTCGGAAAAGGGCAGAGGGGAATGATTGTTTCACCTCCAAAGGCCGGCAAAACGGTCATCCTGCAGAAAATTGCAAACAGCATTACGCGCAACCATCCGGAAATCAAGCTCATCGTCCTGTTGATAGACGAGCGTCCGGAAGAAGTAACGGATATGGAACGCACAGTTCAGGCGGAAGTGGTAAGTTCGACCTTTGATGAGCCGCCGGAGCGCCACGTCCAGGTGTCGGACATGGTATTGGAAAAGGCAAAACGGCTCGTCGAAGCGAAGCATGATGTGGTGGTTTTGCTCGACAGTATCACGCGCCTGGCCAGGGCCCATAATACGGTCGTACCCCATAGCGGCAAGATCCTCTCGGGTGGTGTCGACGCGAACGCTCTTCACCGGCCGAAACGATTCTTCGGTGCAGCGAGAAATATCGAAGAAGGGGGCAGCCTGACGATTATTGCGACCGCTCTTGTGGAAACAGGAAGCAGAATGGACGAGGTGATCTTTGAGGAATTCAAGGGAACGGGTAACAGCGAAGTCGTGCTCGACAGAAAGCTGAGCGATAGGAGAGTCTTCCCTGCTATCGATTACCGCTCCGGCACAAGAAAAGAAGAGATGCTGATGGAGCCGGAAGAACTGAACAGAGTGTGGATTCTTCGCAAGCTGCTGAGCGATCTCCAGCCGATCGAAGCGATGGAATTCCTGTTGGAGAAAATGCGGGGAACGAAGTCGAACAAAGAGTTCTTGAAGTCGATGAACAGCTAGAACAGGGTGTTGCCATGAAAGAAGCAGTCATTGTCAGTGCATGCCGCACTCCGATTGGGTCGTTCGGCGGGAGCCTTAGCTCGTTTTCTGCTCCCCGACTGGGTGCAATCGTCATCGAAGAGGCTTTGAAACGGGCTGGCATCAAGAAGTCGGACGTTCAGGAAGTGATTATGGGAAATGTCCTGACCGCGGGAATCGGACAGGCGCCGGCGCGGCAGGCAGCGCTGTTCGCGGGCCTTCCGGAATCCGTCGAATGCATGACGGTGAACAAAGTGTGCGGGTCCGGACTGAAGGCGATTATGCTTGCGGCCCAGGCGGTCCAGCTCGGCGATGCAGATATCGTTGTCGCAGGCGGCATGGAGAGCATGTCCCAGACTCCATATCTGCTCGAAAAGGGAAGGAATGGATACCGCATGGGGCATGGGCAGGTGCTCGATTCGATGGTGAAGGACGGTCTGTGGGACGTGTACAACGATTTTCATATGGGAAATGCGGCGGAGCTCTGCGCCAGGGAGTGTTCCATTCCCCGGGAAGCGCAGGACGAGTTTGCCGTTACAAGCTACAAACGCGCCCAGATGGCGATCGAGAAAGGGTTGTTCAAGGAAGAGATCGTGGGAGTTGTCGTCAAGGGAAAAGAGGGGGAAACAATTGTAGACAAGGACGAAGAGCCTTTCAAAACCAATTTTGACAAGATTCCCAAGCTGAAGCCGGCCTTCCAAAAAGACGGAACAGTGACTGCGGCAAATGCCTCCAAGATCAACGACGGTGCGGCGGTGGTCGTTGTGACCTCCTCCGACAAGGCAAAATCGCTCGGATTGAAGCCGCTTGCAAGGATTGTCGCTTTTTCATCGGTAGCAAAGAAGCCCGAGTGGTTTACAACCGCTCCCGCGGACGTGATACCCAAGGTTCTGTTGAAAGCGGGTTTGAAAGAGAGCGATATCGACCTCTTCGAAATCAATGAGGCCTTTTCTGTTGTTGCGCTCGCTGTCAACAAGATCCTGGGTCTCAATGGGGACAAAGTGAATGTGAACGGAGGGGCAGTAGCGCTCGGTCACCCCATCGGTGCGAGCGGCGCGAGGATTCTCGTCACGCTCCTGCACGCGTTGAAACACTATCAGAAGCGCCGGGGTTTGGCCGCCATCTGCATCGGCGGCGGGGAGGCCAGCGGCCTGATCGTTGAGAGGCCGTAACACGTGGCTTCCTTCCTTGTTCGCCCCGCATCGCCTCGAATCTTCCAACCTGAAAAATCAAAAATCCTATGGTATCTCAATCGATCAAGAACATAACCGTCATAGGGGCAGGAACCATGGGCAATGGTATTGCACATGTATTTGCCCAATATGGCTTCAGCGTCACCCTCTGTGACATCAAGCCCGAATTCCTCGATCGCGCAATGAAGACGATTACCGGGAACCTCGATCGGCAAATCAAGAAGGGCGTGTTGAACGAGGACCAGAAGAAGCAGACTCTGGATCACATCAAGACAAGTATGCAACTCGAACAGGCTTGCCAGGAAGCGGATCTTGTTGTCGAGGCCGCGACGGAGAATGACGAGGTCAAGAAAGATATTTTTCGGACGATCGACCGGTCGACGAAGCCTGGAACGATTCTGGCTTCGAACACTTCCTCGATTTCAATAACGGAGATCGCGACGGTAACGAAACGGCCCGACAAGGTCGTCGGTATGCATTTCATGAATCCGGTCCCCATGATGAAACTCGTGGAGGTTATCAGGGGTTTGGCCACCTCGAACGAGACGTTTGCCGTGGTGAAAGATTTGAGCGAGAGGCTTGAGAAGGTTCCTGTCGAGGTCAACGACTATCCGGGGTTTGTCTCCAACAGGGTGCTCCTCCCGATGTTGAACGAAGCAATGTACTGCGTCATGGAGGGAGTGGCCACGCCTGCCGCCATTGATACAGTGATGAAGCTGGGCATGAACCACCCCATGGGGCCGCTCACACTTGCCGATTTCATCGGACTCGATGTGTGCCTCTCTATCATGGAGGTGCTGCACCGGGGATTGGGCGACTCCAAGTATCGCCCGTGCCCGCTGCTGAAGAAGATGGTGGCGGCGGGGCATCTTGGCAAAAAGTCAGGCCGGGGGTTCTATGATTACACTCAGGGGGCCGAGGTGAAAAAATGAATTTCGATTTCAATGAAACTCAGCAGATGATCAGAGACACGGCGAGGAAGTTCGCCCAGGACGAGCTTGCGCCTTCCGCGGACGAGCGGGATGAGAGAGAAGAATTCCCTCATGAAGCCGTAAAGAAGCTCGGAGAACTTGGGTTCATGGGAATGATGGTTTCGGAACAATACGGGGGCGCAGGGCTCGATACGGTGTCATATGTCCTCGCGATGGAAGAAATTTCCAAGGTCGATGCCTCCGCGGGTGTCATCATGTCTGTGAACAACTCACTTGTGACCTGGGGGCTCGAAGCATACGGGTCTGACTATCAAAAGGAGAAGTATCTGAAGGATCTTGCGTCCGGGAAGAAACTGGGCGCTTTCGCTCTCTCGGAACCGGAGGCAGGAAGTGATGCCACGAATCAGCGAACAACTGCCGTTCGAAGCGGCGACCATTATATTTTGAACGGCACAAAGAATTTCATCACCAATGGAGCCAATGCTGACATCGTTCTCGTCATGGCCTCGACCGATCGTACGAAAGGGCCAAAAGGGGTCAGCGCCTTTATTGTGGAGAAGGGTACGCCGGGTTTCTCCGTCGCAAAGAAGGAAAGAAAACTGGGAATTCGCAGTTCCGACACCGTTTCGCTGGCATTCCAGGACTGCAAAATCCCGAAAGAGAATCTCATCAAAGAAGAGGGGTTCGGGATGAAATTTGCCCTGAAGACTCTCGACGGCGGACGAATCGGCATTGCAGCTCAGGCTCTGGGGATCGCGCAGGCATCGCTGGAGGCGGCGATTACCTACAGCAAGGAACGAAAGGCCTTCGATCATCCCATAGCAGATTTCCAGGCAATTCAATTCAAGATAGCGGATATGGCGACTGCTGTTGAGGCGGCACGCCAGCTAACCCTGAAGGCGGCTCGCATGAAAGATGCCGGCCAGAATTACGGGACGATGGCCGCCATGGCAAAGCTGTATGCATCCAAAGTTGCCGTCAACGCGGCTTTGGAGGCAATTCAGATCCATGGAGGATACGGTTACATTCGGGAGTATAAGGTGGAGCGATTTCTGAGGGATGCGAAGATAACCGAGATATACGAAGGGACGTCTGAAATTCAACGCGTTGTTATCTCGAGGGCCATGCTCCAGTAACTGCGAGAAGAGATTCAAAATAAAAGGCGATCACATGATCGCCTTTTTTTATGGAGTTTTTCCCGGATGGAAACTAGCACCCGTCGGTGTCCCTCATTGTCGCCTTCTCCGACAGGAATCTCTTGAACCTGTTGTCCCTGTCCACCAGGACATTCACGGGTTTATGGGGACGTTTATCGGTCAGTTGAAATGCCATGATGATAACTTCATCCCCCTTATGGATCAAATGGGCCGCAGCTCCATTCATGCCGATCATACCTGAGTTTCTGGGCCCCTTGATGACGTAGGTTTCTATGCGCGCGCCGTTTGTGTTGTCGACGACAAGGACTTTTTCATACTCCTCGAGTCCTGCGTGTTCCATAAGGTCTTCATCTATCGAAATCGATCCGACGTAATGAAGGTCGGCTTCTGTGACGGTTGCCTTATGGATTTTTGAGCGAAGATATATTCTCATGAGGTTGGGCGTTCTTTTGAACAAACATAGTGACCGATTCGCTCATATGCAAAGAACCAAATCCTCTGTGATCGTTGTGCCTTCATGGTTCCCTCTTGCTCTTGAACCACAAAGGCAAGAAGGCCGCTAAGGAGATAAGAAGAAACTGCAATGAGTGGTAGTGTATCAGTTTCCCCTTTTTAGACTACAACGCAGAGTCGCACCCGCCCGACCGAACACGAACCGACCTCGCAACGGTCGTTCGGGCGGGAAGGACGCAGACCTGCCTGCCGAAGTGATTCATTCACCATTTCAATAAAGCGAAATGGTCGGCACGCAGGCAGGGGTTCGCAGAGGAAACCAGAAATTCAGAGTTTCCTCTGCGTTTCTTTGCGACCTCTGCGTCTCTGCGTTAAGAACTACATCCAAATTGAGACACTACCGGCACCTAAAACGACTTGTAATTGAGGCTCCTTGCAGGCATATTACAGGACAATTCTCCAGAGAATGCATGCCGAACGTCGCCGTTGTCTTATTTCAGCTGGG
>DATDRF010000061.1:0-19107 GCA_035291905.1 Bacteroidota bacterium | reverse complement strand
CCTGGTCGACCGACGCGATAACCCGGACCATGTCACCGGATTCCAATGCCTGAAGGTCGACCTTTGGGGCGGCCTCCTGAAGGAGGCGGCCAAGCCGTTCCCGCTCTTCACGACTGATGGTCGATTTGTCTGTCTTCGGATCAACGCGACCGCGGGAGTTGGTTTGATATGTGTCAAAGCTGAGCAGCTTCTGGCCGACGCGGAAGCTGAGCGAAAGATCATCAATCGTTGCCGCATGCTTCTTCGACACCTCTGCCTGGATCAGCGCCCTGATCAGCCGCAACGGGCCTCCCGTGTTGATTGCTTTGATCGCCAGAACGATGCGCTGCCCTGCCTTCGCGTCCTTCGTAATCTCAAACTCCCCGTCCCACGGGAAGCGTCCTTTGCTTTCGCCATCCACCCAGAAATAGCCATAGTCGTCCACCGAAACGAGAAACCGCACGATTCCGCTCACCGGTTCGCCAAGCAGCCGATCGGGCAGAACAACAACACGGCGGATCCAGCATGAATCTGGATAAACAGACTCGTTGAGCTTGAGAGTTTGCCATTGCGAATCATCATAGTCAGGCCGGGAAGGATCTCCGGGAGGATTCACGGCGTATTTCCAATTGTCGATCGAGCCCTTGCCGAGAAATTCGAGACGCTCGACAAGTTTGTCGACGTTTGTCTGGCCAAAGCCCAGGGAGGCCGCGAGCACCAGGAGAGCAAGAATCTTGAGAGTTTTCATATGATCATTCCTTCATCAAAGACGTAACTATTTTCTCAACCGATCCATCATCACTGCGAGGAGGATAACGATACCGACGATGACCTGTTGGACGTACGATTCCACATTCATGAGATTCAATCCGTTTCGCAACACGCCGATCAGGAGCGAGCCGATCAGTGTTCCAATGACGGTTCCGCGACCCCCGAAGAGACTTGTTCCACCCACAACGACCGCAGCGATCACGTCAAGTTCATACATCAATCCGGCATTCGGTTGGCCTGAATTCACTCTCGACGCAAGCAATATCCCTCCGAGCGACGCAAGAACCCCCGAAATGACGTACACCTGCATCAGGACGCGATTTGTATCGATTCCCGCGAGTCTTGCCGCCTCCACATTTCCTCCGACGGCATAGACGTACCGGCCGAATCTGGTCTGTGTCAAAACAAAATGGGCAGCGCCAAAGACGATGAGCATGATGATGGTGGGAATGGGAATCTCTGCCATACGGCCGCGGGCAAGCACGGCAAAGCCTTCAGGAAGCTCCCAGATAGGCCGCCCTTCAGTGACAACAAATGCCAATCCGCGCCAGATGGTCATAAGGGCCAGCGTTACGATGAACGGAGTGATGCGGAACCTCGTGACAAAGATGCCCGCCGCCCCGCCGGTCAACACACCAAACATCAATCCGGCCCCGATGCCAAGCGGATATGCGATCATGGGTGAGAAATCGAGTTTCAACACTACCGTCGTCACTACTCCCGCAAACGCAACGACGGAACCGACCGAAAGATCGATCCCGGCCGTGAGGATGACAAATGTCATTCCCACCGCAATGATCGCGGTGATGGAGGTCTGAAGCGTTACGTTGAGGAGATTCTCGGCTGTGAGGAAATAGGGAGAAAAAACTGCAAAGAGAATAAGCTCGAGAACAAATGCGACACCGATACCATATTCGGCCAGGGCTGCAGAGACTTTCTTCACAGTCTGATCAGTGGACACTGCTGGTTGCCTCGTTGAATTGTGTCGCCAATGCCAGGATCTTCTCCTGTGTGGCCTCTTCACGATTGAGGACGCCGGTTATTCGGCCTTCGCACATTACCGCAATCCTGTCGCACATCCCCAGGAGCTCGGGGAGTTCGGATGAAATAATGATGACACCGATGCCTCGTTCGGCAAGGTCGTTCATCAGATTGTAGATCTCGAATTTCGCTCCGACATCGATTCCGGCGGTCGGTTCATCGAAGATCAGAAGCTTCGATCGCGTAAAGAGCCAGCGCGCAAGAACGACCTTCTGCCGATTGCCGCCGCTGAGTGTCTCCACGCCCGTTTCGAGAGACGGCGTCTTGATCCTGAGCTGATCGACAAATCCTTGAGCAGCGATACGTTCTTTTGTCTTATCGATTCTGAATCCCTTCAAAACGTCGCGGATCTTCGAAAGAGAGACATTTTCGCGGACGTTCATTTGCATCAGGAGGCCGTACCTGTTGCGATCTTCGGTCAGTAACCCGACTCCGGCGTCTATCGCTTCGCTTGGCGAAGCGGGATTGAATTCCTTGCCGTCGAGGTACACCTTTCCCTTTTCACGCTTGCTGGCGCCGAAAATGATGTGGGCAAGTTCGCTTCGACCGGCCCCCACCAGCCCCGCAATTCCGAAGATCTCTCCGCGCATGACACCAAGACTGATATCCCGCAGGCGTCCCGCACCGAGCTGTTCGGTCCTGAGTATCTCCGACCCTCTCTTCAAAGGAACCTTCGGATATTCCTGCTCGAGCTCTCTCCCCACCATCCAGCGGATGAGCGTTCGGCGATCAACTTCAGAAACTGCCGCGGTCTTCACATTCTTCCCGTCTCTCAGGACCGTGACCCTTTCTCCAATCTCAAAGATCTCATCGAGTCGGTGTGATATGTAGATGATCCCGACTCCTTCTTTCTTCAACCTGCGAATAACCTGAAACAGGTTTCTTATCTCCTGTTCAGTCAATGAAGCAGAGGGTTCATCCATCACCAGTATGCGCATGTTGCGCACCAATGTCTTCGCAATCTCGACGATCTGGCGTTTCGCCATGCCAAGAGTCCCAACCCTGACGTGGGTATCCAATTCTTCACCGAGTTGTCCCAGAACCTGACGCACCTTTTCGTGCATGAGGTTCTTATCGATCATTTTCCACCTTCGGAGCGGTTCCTGACCGAGAAGAACGTTTTCGGCGACAGAGAGGTCATTCACCAGTTTGAAATCCTGATAGATGACCCCGATTCCGAGCTGCTGTGCCGCTGCGGGCGACGAAACGGTAACGGCCGAGCCGGAGACTTCGATTATTCCGGCATCCATGGCGACAGCTCCGCCGAGGATCTTCATCAGCGTCGATTTCCCCGCGCCGTTTTCCCCGACAAGACAATGAACTTCACCCGGCTTCAGTTCAAAGCTCACCGCGTCGAGCGCAGTGACGCCAGGATACTTCTTGGTGATGCTGTTCATGGAAAGCAGGTTATTCATGGGTTTCCTGAGCAGATCTCTTGTCGAGCGCCTCTTTGTCCACGATTCCCACCTCTACCGGCATGACTTTCGGAACCGGATTTCCTGCGAAGTGCTCCTTGACCTGCTGAATGGTTATCATCCCGATTTTATCGGGGAATTGCACGACATCCGCTTTTAGCATTGTTCCCTTTCGAATCGCATCTGCTGCGGGAGGCGTTGCATCGTAACCGACGATAATGAGGTCCGTTCGACGGAATTGCTGAGCGGCATCAAGTGTGCCGAGCGCTGAGTCGTCGTTGATTCCAAAGACTCCATCCAGCTGCGGATGTGCCTGCAGAACATCCGCTGCCACCTGCATCGCTTTGTCCCGCACTCCCTGGCCGTTGACATCGGATACAACGGAGATGCCCGGATGCTTCTTGATCACCTCCATGAAACCCTGGACCCGATCCAGCACCGATGTCACCGTGGGCTGATTGATGATCGCGATCTTCCCTTTGCCGCCGAGGGCTTTAGCCAGATACTCGCCTGCCAACCGGCCGCCCGAGACATTATCCGAGGCGATATGGCAAACAACATCCCCTTCCTGCGAGGCAATGTCGGCAGTAAAGACAGGGATTCCCGCTTCATTTGCCTTCTTGATCCCGGCGCCTATTCCCCGTGAATCCACAGGGCAAACGATAATCGCATCGACCTTTCGGGCGATGAAATCCTCGATCTGGCCGATCTGTTTTCCCAGGTCAAACTCCGCCGCGGCGATGACGAGCTCATAGTTATTCTTCTTTGCCTCGGTTGCGAGGCCCGTCTCGAGATCACGGTAGAAGACGTGCGCCCTCGCTAGAAGCGAAACTCCGATCACTTTGTCGGCTTTTACCTCGTTCTTCTGAGTGCAGGAATTCAAGACGAGAGCGGACAGACCGACAAGCAGCAGTTTGACAATTAGATGTTTGTTCATTGATTGTCCTCTGTGTTTCGGGTTACGCCCGCCTGCCGGACGGGCAGGAGTTCCAAGTTTCGGGTTGCGAGCCTCTGAAAGCTGATAGCTGACCGCTGAAAGCTTTCCTAGCCGTATTCAACCTCTCTTCCCATCAGTTTGAACTGTATCCACGTCGCAATCATAATAATCACAAACAACACCCACGACATCGCAGAAGCATATCCCATCCGCAATTGCTCCCATGCCGCCTGGTAGATATGATAGACAAAAACATCCGTACTTCGAGTCGGGCCTCCCCCGGTCATGACATAGATTGAAGTAAACACCTGAAACGACCCGATAAACGAAGTCACCAGGACAAAAAACGTTGTGGGTTTCAGGAGTGGAAGCGTGATCTTCCAGAACCGCTGCCAGTTGGTGGCTCCATCGATTCTGGCCGCTTCGTACAAATCTTCGGGAATCCCCTGCAAGCCCGCAAGAAAAATCACCATCTGATAACCAATGCCGAGCCAGACAGAAAACACAATTACCGATATCAGGGCCGTCTCAGACGAATTTAGCCACTGAAGCGGCGGAATTCCGACAATGCCGAGGATCGCATTTGCCATGCCGAAACTCGGGTGATAGATCCACATCCAGACGAGCGCAATCGCAACGAACGATGTAACGCTCGGAAGAAAATACAATGTCCGAAGAAGGTTGACTCCCTTCAACCTCTGATTCATCATAAGGGCCACAACAAGCGAGACAGCCATTCCAATCGGGACATTCAGCGTATAGAGGAATGTGTTTTTCAATGCGTTCCAGAAGTACGAATCGCCGGCCATTTCAGAAAAATTTCCGAGGCCGACGAAAGGCTTGTCGGGTACTATAATATCCCATCGATGAGTACTCAAATAGGCGGCGAAGATAATCGGGGTGACAACAAAAACAATCAGGTGAAGCATCGACGGAGCCAGAAAACCAAACGCCGTGCGGACGATTCTGCGGTCTTTCTTTCTGGCTCTATAATAGAGAACACCGCAACCAGCCGTTACAACGAGTGCAACACCGACAAGGAACAGCGGAATTTCAGAATGCTGGCTGATGGGCCTGAATTCCGAGAGCTCGTGGCTCCTGATGTTCGCCAGTTCACGATCGATCCGATCCGAATAACGGACCATCGTCTCATGCATCGGCTTCTTGTTCACCATCACTTCGTCCACCGCGTCCTGCAGAGTCCATTCGACTTGGCTGAACCGCTCGATCACCGAACCCCATGGCTGCCGGCAAAACGGTATCTCCGCCACGAACGCAGGTTCAAGTCCGAGCGTATCGAGCCGGCCAACCTCCTCCGCGACGGAAACAACGGAGGGGATTTCAAGATGGTTCATTGATCGGATCCGACACGCGGCTGCACCCGCCATGAATTCCGCAAGGAGCACTGCCTCTTCAGGGTGTTTTGAATTCACCGGAACGCACCAGCCCGACTCGTACATCACATTGACCTTTGAGCCGTTCGGATAATACGGGAGCGGGGCAGCGCCGACATCGAGACGTCCTTCTTTGATGTAACGGAACAACTCGGGCATTCGCCAGTGGCCGTCAACGATCATTCCGATCTTTCCGCTTGCAAAGAGAGCTGTGATCGAGCCGGTCTTTTCAGTCTGCGCCCAGCTGCCGAGGTCGGGGGCAACCTTGTGCTTGAGAACAAGATCGATGAGGAACTGAATTGCAGATTCAGTTTGGCGGGAATTGAGATGACCGGACGCCTTCGTTCCTTCGGGATTGACGACATCTCCACCGGCAGTCCACACCCACGGTATCCAATAGTAAAACCGGTTTGAGAACGCGACTCCGTATTGCTCGGGGGTCCCGTCCTTGTCTGCATCCACGGTCATCGCTTTGGCATACCGGAGATAATCATCCCAGGTCCACCGGGGCGACGGGGGAGGGAGACCCGATTGCCGAAGCATTCTCTTGTTATAGTACACCATGAGGGGCGTAAAACCCTTGGGAAACGCGTAGAGTCCGGATCCCCGCTTCGCAATCTCCAGAACATTAGGATACCACTGAAGCGTGTCAATCTCCAGCTTCTTCACGAACGGATTCAGATCGAGCAGCACTTTCTTATTGGTGAAGGTGGGGATGAGTTTTGAATCGAGAAGGAAGACGTCGGGCGGGTCGTTTGCCGCAAGAGCGGTCAGGATCTTTTCTTCATACACTCTGCCGGGATTCGGCTCGTAGAGGACCTCGATGTGAGGATAGAGCTTTCGGAATTCTGCCAGCGACTGTTCCGTGAGCGGGATTTCGGCAAGATCGGCCCAATCGACAAGCCGAAGTGTCACCTTCTCCTGTGATGACGCGGCTGAAGAGAGCACCAGGGCGATGACAAGTGAAAGAAAGGTCTTCAGACGCATAGGGGGTCGTTTTCTTGCTTAACCTTTCGGCGGGAAACTGAACGAAACCTGCTGTACGACGTGCCAAAAGGTAAGAAGAGGCGTCTGGAAGTGCAACGGAAAACGAAACTCTGTGCTCTCTGTGCCCGCACTGCCTCCTTGGTATTCCATGAGGCGGGCAGGCCTTCTCTGCTCGCCCCGTGTTTTCCACGGGGTGTTCTCTGTGTCAAAATCCTTACACAGAGAACACAAAGGCCCACAGAGAGCACAGAGAAAAACTGTAAATCAGAGGCTTTGTTCAATAATGCTGAGGGCTTTTTCCATCTCGTCCGGGGTGTTGTAGAAATGGGGGGAGATGCGGATGCATCCTTCACGAAGGGAGACGGAGATTTTTTCTGCTTTGAGTTTCTCAAACAGTTCTTGAGAATTGCGCGGACGAAACGTCACAATCCCCGCGCGGCATGCCGGCTCTTTCGGCGTCAACAATTCCATTTTCTTCTCAGTCAAATGATCCATAGCAAGTTGAGTGAGCGAGGCGAGATGGGATTCAATGTTGGCAATGCCAACCTCCTGAAGTATGCCGAGCGATGCGTTAAGTCCGTAGATCCCCGCGACATTCAACGTGCTGTTCTCATACCGGCGGGCGGTGGGATCCGGGTCGATGCGATACCGGAAAAAGTCCGAGAAGAAATCCCGCATGCTCGTCCACCCCAGATACGCGGGCCGGATCTTCTCCTGGATTGCCTCGGAAACGTAGATGAACGCAGTTCCTTCGGGAGTCATAAGCCATTTCTGGCAGCCGCATGATAGAAAATCGATGCTCATTGCCTCCACATCGATCGGAATGACACCTGCCGATTGAATTGCATCAACGGAGAAGATAATCCCTTTCTTCCGGCATAATGCTCCGACATAGGTCAGATCCGACCGAAATCCATGCAAGAACTGCACATGACTGATTGAGAGGAGGCGGGTTTCGGAGGTGATGACACGTTCGATATCCTCCAACAGGATCTGTCCATTCCTGCTCTTCACGAAATCGATCTCGACGCCGTGGCGTTTCTGATTCAGAAAAGGAACGACATTGGCAGGAAATTCGATGTCGGATAACAGAATCCGGTCGCCGGTTTTCCATTCAAGTCCGGCAGCCAGGATGTTCATCCCGTTCGTCGTGTTATCGGTGAAAGCGATCCGTTCCTTCGGAGCATTGATGAGTTTTCCGATACGCCCTTTTGACTCGACAACAACCTTGAGAAAATCAAGATAGACGTTGGGCTCGGTCTCTGACTTCTTTCGCGTGTAAGCATACACCGCGTCCCTCACCGGCGTGGGAAACGGGCCGATTGCCGCATGATCGAGGTAGGTCAGGCCGTTCTTGATAAGGGGAAAGAGAGAGCGGTAATGATTGATGTCGTAGTTCATCGTCCTTTTCTTTGTGTCCTTCGTGTCTTAGTGTTTAAACCACAAAGACACAAAGAGCACGGAGGTTAGTACCGCGGCACACTCTTGTCGATTTTGCGTGACCAGGCTTCTATGCCGCCGACGAGATTTCGTGCCCTGGAGAATCCTTGTTGGCGCATGAATGCGACCGCGCGGCCGCTGCGGTTACCGGTATGGCAGTACACCACGATTTCTTTCGACGGATCAAGCTCCTTCAAGCGCGAAGGGAGTTCTCCCAGCGGAATCAGCACGCCGTTCAGATTGGCAATATCATACTCGAACTGCTGCCGGACATCCAGGAGAACAATCTCCTCCCCGGCTTTGATTCTTTGATTCAGTTCTTCCACAGAGATTTCATCGTTCATTTCCACAGAATGGCCTCCGCAAAATTCTTCGTAATCGATAAGCGATGTAACAGTTGGCTTCTCTCCGCAGACTGCGCAATTCGGATCCTTGCGAAGAATGAGTTCGTTCATCTTCATATTGAGTCCGTCAACCATCAATACGCGGCCGATGAGAGGATTCCCTTTGCCAAGCAGAAGCTTGATCACCTCCGTCGCCTGAATTGTCCCGATGATTCCGGGAAGCACTCCGAGGACTCCGCCCTCAGCACAATTCGGCTGAAGCTCCGGCGGAGGCGGCTGCGGGTGAAGGCACCGGTAACAGGGACCGCGCCGGCTGTCGAAAACGGAAACGTGCCCGTCAAACCTGTAGACACTTCCGTAGACGTCCGGCTTCCCAAGCAGCACGCAGGCATCGTTGACGAGATAGCGCACCGGAAATCGGTCTGTGCCGTCCAGGATGACGTCGTACTCCTCGAGAATCTTCATCGCGTTCTCAGATGTGATTCTCGTTTCATGAAGCTCGAGCTTCACACCCTCATTGAGCGCCTGGATCTTTTCCCGAGCGGTCTTGAGCTTGCTCTTCCCTATCGAATCCGAATCGAACAGGATTTGGCGCTGAAGGTTGGTGAGTTCAACGGTGTCGAAGTCAACAAGACCCAACGTCCCGATCCCGGCTGCAGCAAGGTAAAGAGCCGCCGGGGACCCGAGGCCTCCGACCCCCACGATCAACACCCGGGCTTTTCGAAGCTTTAGTTGACCCTCCTCGCCCACATCGGGCATGACAAGATGCCGTCCGTAGCGAATCTGATCTTCTTGTGAGAGGTTACTATCGTTGTGGGCAGGCACGGCGAAGAGTTGAATGTGAAATGAAGATACCGCTCGAGTGACTTGGATGCAAGGGAATCGGCGTGGTACTCGGCTTTCAAATTCTCAGCGCTCTCTGCGCCTCCTTTGCGAACTTTGCGGTTAGGTTTTTTAACCGCAGAGGACGCCAAGAAGGCGCAAAGAACGCAGAGGAGAAAAAGAAGACCCGAGCCTATGAATCGGGTTCGGGTCTCAACAACGAGCAGCTCTTTGCTACTTCTTCATCAGCTGAACGAGCTTTGTGACGGTCTCTTTCGCGTCACCGAAGATCATCATCGTCTTTTGATCATAGAACAGATCGTTGTTCTCTCCGGCAAAGCCCGGATTGAGGCTTCGTTTGCAAACCATGATCGTCCGGGCATGGTCTACATTGAGAATAGGCATTCCGTACAGCGGACTCTCCTTCTTGGTCCTCGCCGCAGGATTCACCACATCATTCGCCCCGATGACGAGGGCAATATCGGTGTTTTGAAAATCGTCGTTGATCTGGTCCATTTCCATGAGAATGTCGTAAGGAGCGTTCGCCTCGGCGAGCAGGACGTTCATGTGTCCCGGCATTCGTCCGGCAACGGGATGGATGGCATACCGAACCTGCATCCCGCGGGCGGTGAGAATATTCACCAGCTCCTGAAGCACGTGCTGTGCTTGCGCAACGGCCAGACCGTACCCGGGGACGATGATCACAGACTGAGCTCCGTCGATGATGGTCGCGGCATCTTCAGGCGTGTACCGGATCACCGTTCGCTCTTCCTTTGTCTGGACAGTGGGGTCGTAATCCACCCCGACTCCTGCGAAGAGAACATTCGCCAGCGACCGATTCATCGCCTTGGTCATGATCTTTGTCAGAATCAATCCCGAGGTGCCCACCAGGGTTCCGCTGATAATCAGGACATTGTTCGAGATAATGAATCCCGTCATCGCCCCGGCAAGCCCCGAATACGAATTCATGAGCGAAATCACGACCGGCATATCGGCGCCGCCGATAGGGATAACACTTGTAACGCCCAGAACAATGGAAAGAACAAGAATAATAATGAGCAGATACCATCGCGACGGATCGAGAACGAAGAAGACCCCAAGAACAAGCACTGCAAGAAGCATTGCGCCGTTCGTCTGTTTCTGCATCGGGTAAAGTATTGGCGCGCCCCGCATGATTCCGTGGAGTTTGGCCGAAGCGACACCGCTTCCGATGATCGTCACCGTTCCGATGAGAAGACTCAGGACGATCGTAATCAGTACATCGAGACTCACATCTCCGCCCTTCCACACGCTCAGGCTGGGATCACCCGAGAGCCTCATATATTCGGCAAAAGCGACAAGGGCAGACGCGCCTCCGCCAAATCCGTTCAGCACACCGACCATCTGCGGCATGGCGGTCATTTGAACTCTGACGGCGAGATAGAGACCGATGCCGGATCCGACGATCAAACCTATCAGGATATAGGTGAAATCGAGGATGCTTTGATCCGTCAACGTCACGACAATTGCGAGAAGCATCCCGATCGCCGCAATGCCGTTTCCTTTTCGGGCAGTTTTCGGGGAGGCGAGCATTTTCAGTCCCATGATAAACAGGACTGACGCAACGAGATACGCTAATTCAGCAAGGACATTCATGGGGTAGTACCCTGTTCAGGCTCGTTAGTTTTTCTTTGCCGGTTCTCTTTTGAACATCTTCAGCATCCGGTCGGTGACCAGAAATCCCCCCACTACGTTGATCGCGGCAAACACCACAGCGATCATACCGAGCATAACGCCAAGCCCTGAGTGGCCCTCCCCCGCCGCGATCAGTGAACCGACCAGCGTGATTCCGGAAATAGCGTTTGACCCCGACATGAGGGGAGTATGAAGCAACGGCGGCACTTTGCTGATCACCTCCACACCGACAAAGGCAGCCAAGACAAAAACGTAGATCGACACCATCAACGATTCGGTCATGAGTTTCTCCTTATTGCAGCGCCTTTTGGACCTGTTCGTTCACGATGGCCCCTCCCCGGGTAATGCAGCTTCCCTTCACAATTTCGTCATTGAGGTCGGGCGACGCATCGGGTTTGGGATACAACAGTTTGAAGAATGTCGTGATGTTCTTGGAATACATGCGGCTGGCGTCAATCGGTATCGAGGCCGGAAGGTTGACCGGGCCGATAATTGTGACTCCATGTGCCTCGACGGTCTCTCCTGCTTTGGTCAATGCACAATTGCCACCCTGCTCCGCCGCCAGGTCCACAATCACGGATCCGTGGCGCATGAGCTTCACCATTGCCTCATCGATCAGAACGGGGGCCTTCTTTCCGAAGACCTGCGCGGTGCAAATGACAATATCAACCTTCGGCAGCCGCGCTCCAATTGCTTCCATCTCTTTCTTCAGGAACTCAGCCGACATCTCTTTTGCGTAGCCGCCGGCTGTTTCGGCATCTTTCGGCATTTCCATCTCGACGAACGTTGCGCCGAGGCTTTTCACCTGTTCCCGCACGGCGGGCCTTGGATCGAACGCTTCAACCTTTGCCCCGAGCCTCTTCGCTGTGGCAATAGCCTGGAGCCCGGCTACTCCTGCTCCCAGGATGAGCGCCGTGGCCGGGGGAATCGTTCCGGCGGCGGTCATAAGCAGCGGCATCATCTTGGTGAGTTTGTCGGATGCCAGAAGGACGGCCTTGTATCCCGAGATCGTCGCCATCGAGCTCAGCACATCCATGCTCTGGGCACGGGTGATGCGGGGGATATATTCCATCGAATACGAAGTGATATTCTTCGCGACAAACGTTTTCACGATTTCCTTGTTTGAGAGCGGAGCAAGATACCCGATGTACGAAACACCATCGGGAAACCGCTCGGTCTCACTTTTTGTCGGCGGCTGGACTTTGATGATGACATGGGAGCCGTTGTAGAGCTCATTGAGATCACGGACGACCTTTGCCCCTGCCTTCGTATACTCTTCATCGGAAAACGAGGCTGCGGCCCCGGCTCCGGCTTCGATCACTACTTCGTGCTTGTCGCGCACAAAGGTCGAAAGCATCGCGGGAACGACGGCAACGCGGGTCTCACCCGGTATAACCTCTTTTGGAATCGCAATTTTCACGGAAAATCTCCGGTGTTAGTTCGGCAGGCAGGAAAAAACCTTACAAAGGTACAAAAAAATGAGGCAATTCGACAGGGAAAAAGGGATGAAAATCCTTTCATCCTGCCGGAATACGGCGTGAAGGCTCGGTCAACTACGGCAACAACACTATTTCATTCGGTTAAGAGCCGCAGAGAGATCTCCAATAATATCGTCTGCTTTTTCGAGACCGATGGAGAGCCGTACTCCTCCCGGATCGACCCCTCGTTTCACCTGCTCCTCGGGCGGAATTGCGGAGTGCGTCATGGATCCCGGATGCTCGATGAGTGTCCGGATGTTCCCGAGGCTAACGGCAAGGGTCATGCTGTACGATTCGTCGGCAATAGAGTCCACCAGCATTTCCGCCTTGTGATGACGCTCGGCTGGAGTTCTTCCCTTTGGAGTGAAGTAGATCATCGTGCCGGGGGCGAACTTTCCGTCGTAGTCATGCATCTGGGTGTGAGCCAGCAGGCGCTGGGGAAAAGAATCCAGGCCCGGATAGCTCACGCTTTCGATCCTCTTGTCCCGTTCGAGGAATTCCGCGACCTGCAGGGTCGTTTGCATCTGATGCCGAAAACGGACTGCAAGGGAGGGAAGCCCATACACCAGGATCGGCCATGCACTCTTCGCTGGGAGCACACCGCCGAAGTCCTTTCTATAAAGGAGCAGCCGATCGTAGCTCCACGACGGGCCCACGACAACACCTCCCATATCCGTACCGAAGCCGCACAGGCCCTTCGTCAATGATTCGACGACAAAGTCAATTCCGAGCTCAATCGGCCTTTGACAAAATGGGCTCGCGAATGTATTGTCAACTGCCGTGTAGATCTTATGGGCGGGATTCCGATGTTTGTTGTGTTTTGCGGCGACTTCCACAACGCCGCTAATATCGATCAGCTCAAGCGTCGGATTCACCGGGGACTCGAAGTATAACAATCTCGTATTTGGAGTGACGGCCTTATCGAGCGCAGCCTTATCATTGAAGTCCACCCATTTGACGTTGATCCTGTACCGCGGCAGCCAGTTCTTAAAGAGTGAATACGTGCAGCCGTACAGCATCTTGTGGGCGACAATGTCGCTGCCGCTCCCGAGGAGAATGCCACAGAGTCCCGAGACTGCGCCCATTCCCGTGGCAAATGTCACCGCACATTCTCCGTTTTCCGCTATAGCGAGGTTTTCTTCCAGCATCTCTTTGTTCGGCTCACCCAATCGGTCGTAAATGTAGATCGGTGCCTTCGACTTCACGGTGAAATCTTCGGCGTGATGGGCAAATTCCACAAAGCCCTGTGCTCCGCGCTTCGTTGACGTAAGTCGGAATGTCGAAGATGAAGAAAGGGGCGGAACGACATGGTGGCTGTAGTCCCACTTCGGGGTGTACGATTTTCCCCAGATCAGCCGCGTCTCGGGTGAATATGCACCTCCTCCGTCTTTGACCGACTTTCCATTGTGTTTTCCGTTGTGTTTTCCATTGTGCTTTCCATTATGCCCTTTCTTCGCGCCGTTCTTTTCGTTTACCAATTGATTGTGGCTCATATCGCTGCCTTCCTTTTCAGAGATTGTACAAATGTTGTGAGGAGCGTCTTGACGGTCGGTTCCCCGATCTCTTCCAATTCATAAAAAACCCGGACAGCAGGCTTCTTCATCTTGATGATTCTTTTCAAATTGATGGGTGTTCCGATCACAACTGTGTCGCAGGGAACGCGGTTGACCGTCTCTTCCAGATCCTTCACCTGCTGGTCGCTGTAACCCATCGCCGGGAGCAGGACTCCGATTCCCGGATACGTTTCAAACGTCTTTTTGATTTCGCCCTTGCAATAGGGCCGCGGATCGATGATTTCCGATGCACCGAATTTGCGGGCCGCAACTGTTCCGGCACCGAACTTCATTTCGCCATGCGTCAGGGTCGGGCCGTCTTCGATTACCAACACCCGCCTTCGCGTGATCAGACTTGCATCTTCCACCTGAATGGGCGACGCGGCCTCGATAATTATCGCCTTCGAATTCACGGAGCGGATGTTCTCCCTCAGGGCAAAGACCGACTTCGGTTCTGCCGAATCGATCTTGTTGATGATCACCAGGTCGGCCAGACGGAGATTCGCTTCACTGGGGTAGTAGTTGAGCTCGTTTCCGACACGCAGCGGATCAGCGACCACGATGGCAAAGTCTGGCTCATAAAAAGGAGTGTCATTGTTCCCGCCGTCCCACAGGATGACGTCTGCCTCCCGTTCCGCTTGATCGAGAATCGCCTGATAATCCACGCCTGCATAGACGATCGTGCCGTTGACGATGTGGGGCTCATATTCCTCCATCTCTTCGATCGTGCATCGCTGCTTCTTGAGATCGTCGATCGATGCGAACCTCTGGACTCGCTGTTCTTCAAGATCACCATAGGGCATGGGATGTCGGATCGCCGCGACTTTGTATCCCATCTCCGTCAGAAGCTTGGAGACTTTGCGGCAGGTCTGGCTCTTCCCGCTCCCCGTCCGAACCGCGCAGACCGACACAACCGGTTTCTTGCTCTTCAACATCGTCTGACCTGCGGCGACCAGTTTGAAATGGGCTCCCGCCACGGATGCGCGGGCACCGAGACTCATCACGTGCCTGTGTGTGACGTCGCTGTATGAGAATACGACCTCCTCAACCCGGTATTTCTTGATCAGGTCTTCCAGCTTTGATTCTTCAAAGATCGGGATCCCTGACGGGTAGAGCTTCCCGGCGAGCGCAGCGGGATATTTGCGGCCGGCAATATTGGGAATCTGTGCGGCAGTGAATGCAACGACGTTGTAGCGATCATTGTCGCGGTAGAGGACGTTGAAATTATGGAAGTCTCTTCCCGCTGCGCCAACGATGATCGTGTTGATTCTGTTTCTCTCTGCCATAAGCCGTTCCTTTTCTTCAGTTTGTTTAGATTCCATCTCAGAGTGCAAAGGGCTAAAGCCCTTGTCTCTTTGCCGGACTTCATTGCCCCGACCCTTAAGGTCGGGGCAACGCCATATCCCCCTTTTCCGGGTTTTAACCCGTCTCGCAGCGCAACCGACAGACATACTACTTTCTAATCAAAAATCATTGTGAGGAGGGCCATTCGGAGAAGCAGGCCGTTCCGGGCCTGGCGAAAATATGCCGCCCTCTGGTCGCGATCCACGGCCGCCGAAATCTCCACCGAGCGCGGAAGCGGATGCATGATGATGGCGTTGGGCTTCAGCTGATTCAGAACGCTCTCATCGATGTTGTACTGCATGGTGTCAACCGCGCTCTGCACGAGGCGGTCGCGGTCAATTCGCGTCTGGTAGACAACATCTGCGCTGCGAAGAGCCTCTTCCGGACTCGACATCAGGGAGTAAGCAACGTTGTGTTCGTCGAGATGCGCAAGGATGTCTTTCTTGATCTGCATCTCAGGCGGCGCCACAAAATACAACCGTATCCGGTCGAATTTGCTCAACAGGTAAGCGAGGGACCTGACAGTTCTGCCGTTATCCAACGCGCCGAGGAACGCAACGGAGAGGCCGTCCAGTGTTTTGCACTCGGAATAGATGGTGTAAAGATCGAGCAGCGCTTGCGTGGGATGCTGGCCACCCTGGCCGTCGCCGGCGTTGATGACGGGAACCGGCGAAACTGCTGCAGCTCTCTGCGCACCCCCCTGATCGGTGTGACGGAGAACGATCACATCGCTGTATAAGGCGATGATCCGAATCGTGTCTTCAAGATGCTCCCCCTGAATCTCCGACGAGAATTCGCGTGCTGATTCCGTCGAAAGTACTTTGCCACCGAGACGATACATGGCGGCTTCAAAAGAGAACCGAGTACGGGTCGAGGGCTTATAGAAGAGCGTGGACATGATCCGGTTCTCATAGTCTTTTGTTCCGCCCCGGGCGACGATTCTTTCCATGGCACCCGTGCGGACGAACAACTCCAGAAGGCTTGGAACCGTGAACTGTTGAGATTCAAGGATGTGATGGAGTTTCATGATTCAGCGTAGATGTGAGTGCCTGCGTTCCCTGTCACCGCTTCGGTGAGTTTTTCGCTTGACGTAATGATGACCTCTCTTCCACCATCGGCGAGAAAGCGGAGCGCGGACTCGATTTTTGGACCCATGCTCCCGTTGGGAAAATGCCCTTCCCGGCAATGACGGCGCATCTCTGCCGCAGTCACACGACACAGGCCTCTTTGGTTGGCAGACTTGTAATTCAGATAGACACGATCAACATCGGTACTGATGAGAAAGAGATCGACATTCAGGGCGCTGGCAAGCATGGCGGACGCCCGGTCTTTGTCAATCACCGCTTCAACGCCTCTCAGGAGATGGTCTTTCTGGGCAACAACGGGAATTCCTCCTCCACCAAGGGCAATGACAAGGATTCCCATATTGAGCATTTGCCGGATAACTTCCTGCTCGAGTATTCGTTTCGGAAGCGGGGAAGGTACCACTCGGCGATACCCCCTTGCCGCGTCCTCGACCATCGTCCATCCGTAGTCATGCTGCTTCTGTTCAGCAACCGTTCTGGAATAAAACGGGCCGACGGGTTTTGTCGGGTTGCCGAACGCCGGGTCGTCCTCGCTCACTTCAACCTTGGTGAGAAGCGACACCACCGGCATGCCCAGCCCCACGCGCCTGAGCTCGTACTCCAGGCCCAGCTGGAGGAAATACCCTATTTCGCTCTGAGTGGACGCCACGCAGACGTCGAGTGGCTGCGTATAGACTTCTCCTGCCGCCCGTTCCGACCGCAAGAGGGCCGCTCCTACCTGCGGGCCATTACCGTGGGTCAGTATGATCTTCCAACCCTCCGTAATGAATTGCGCAATGCGCCGCGCAGTCAGGCGGGCGTTTGCCAGCTGCTCATCCATTGTCCCGCGCTGGCCGGCCCGAATGAGGGAATTGCCACCGATCGCTATGAGCGCGCTGCGGGTCATAGAGTCTCTACCGCATCAGCTCCACCATGATCGCTTTCTGCACATGAAGCCTGTTCTCCGCCTCCTGGAACACGACGGAGGCAGGTGAATCAATAACATCGTCCGTTACTTCCGCTCCTCTGTGGGCCGGCAGGCAGTGCATGAAGATTGCATCCTTCTTTGCGTGCTTCATCAGAGACGAATTCACCTGGAAAGGACGGAAGATGGCGCTCCGCTTTCCGGCTTCCGATTCCTGCCCCATGGAGGCCCATACGTCTGTGTAAACGACATCAGCATCCAGGACGCCCCCGATCGGATCGTGGGTCACTTCGATGCGCGCCTTCGTATGCTTCGCGTCCTCGCGGGCCTGGCGAAGAGCGGACTCGTTGGGCTCGTAGCCGAGCGGGCATGCAACCGTCACATTGACCCCGAGGCGCGCACCGGCGAACATGAGCGCATGGGCGACATTGTTCCCATCGCCGACAAAGCAAAGCTTCAGCCCAGGCAGTTTGCCTTTCTTCTCGCGGATAGTCATGAAGTCCGCCATCGCCTGACAGGGATGCGTGTAATCGGTAAGTCCGTTTATGACGGGAATAGACGACGCAGCTGCGAGGTCGACGGCAATTTTATGAGCAAAAGTCCGGATCATGATCCCGTTGACCATACGCTCGAGATTCTTGGCCACGTCGTAAACCGATTCACGTTTTCCAAGACTGATGTCGGAGGGGAGAAGGCAGATCGAGAATCCGCCCAGCTGATGGATCCCCACGTCGAAAGAGACGCGTGTGCGAAGTGAGGGCTTTTCGAAGATCATCGCAAGGCCCTTTCCCTTGAGCGCAGTTGCATATCGATCGGGGTGTAACTTCATTTCGGCGGCATGATTGAGGATGCCGCAGATCTCTTCGCGGTCGAGGTCGCGAATGGTCAGAAAGTCTTGTGATTTCACCGAAGTCTCTTCGATTTGATGGAGGACGCCTCAAAGAGGACAAGTTTCATGCCACTTGAAAGGCTTTTAGGGACGTTGAAGCCTGCGGGGAAACGGGGATTCGTTCAGCGTCGGTCGGCCGGATTCTAAGAAGGAGGAGGGAATTGTCCCAAGGATGGGAAGATAGGAATGATTCGTAGGATGAGGAAAGCTCCAATCAGAAGTCCGACATCCGCCATAGCCCGTCGGGAGCTAAGCTCCCGACGAACCGTGATCGATGTCGGACTTCAGCTGATTCGCAAAACACAAAAGCCGTTCACTGAGGAACGGCTTTCGGACTACAGAATCGGAAACGATTTCAGTCAGTGATTGTCACAAGGAATGACCTCTTACGAAAGGCGGAATCCAATTCCTCAGAACGGAGGAGATCTGCATCCACATGAGTAGTCACCGAGCCGACAGGACGGTCTTTCACTCTCTTCACCGGAACATCGAATGCCACAGTCACTTTCGCCCGCGTTAATTCACTCGTCACTGCCTTGTGCTTTATTTCACCCAGCACCATCGACGCATCCGAGCGACGAACGGAGAAGTTCACCGCTTGCTTTGCGAACTTTGATTCCTGAGAGAGAGCCGAGGCCAATCCCAGAAGCATAAGACCCGTTATGGCAGCGAGGCGGAGCATTCGATTCTTCAGTTGGTGAGCGTCAGTGTTATCACGCGGGAATCCGACGGGATGGCAGGGGTATCCGCGTTTGCCGCAAACACATAGCTGATGGTCTGGTTCAGGTCGCTTCCCTTGCTGATACCCGTAACCAGGTCAACCGGCGAGATGGCATTGGACATGTCAATCGATCCAATGCTCAAGCCCCGATTGCTGCCCAGCTGCAACAGGAGTCTCGTTCCCACAGGCATCGGCGAGTTGATCGATGCAACGATCTTCATGTTGTCAGTGTTCGTTGTGATGTTGTAGCTGGTCGTGTTGTCCGATACCGATGTCAGGTCGCTTCCCGCCACGGCATCAGAAATGACAAGAGCACCCGGATTTCCGCT
>DATDRF010000060.1:0-4532 GCA_035291905.1 Bacteroidota bacterium | reverse complement strand
GAGCTCATCGATGAAGCTCTCCATGACCCAGCCGTTCTGAGACGGGCCCACCGATCTCCATGCCCCAAGCGGAACACCGACGTCGATCAAATGTGCATCGACCAGGTAGTTGGGAAACGCATAAGACGGCTTGGTGCCGCCAACAACGAGCCCGCGCGAGTTGGGTCCCGCGATGCGTTGATGCCACGCGACGGGGTTGCCATTCTTGTCGAGTCCTCCGCGCATAACATTGTATGTCATCGGGCGGTACAAGTCGTGCTGCATGTCGTCTTCCCTGGTCCACACGTTCATGACCGGCTTGCCGACCGCTTTGGATATGCGGACAGCTTCGACGGCATAGTCTGCACTCAGGCGTCGTCCGAAACCGCCGCCCATGAGCGTCACATGAACGACAACTTTTTCGGCGGGGAGACCAAGGATTTTCGAGGCCTCTCTTTGGGAAGCCTGCGGTGACTGCGACGGAGCCCAGATCTCGCAACGGTCGGACCTGACGTCTGCAACGCAGTTCATCGGCTCCATGGTCGCGTGGGCGACGAACGGGGCTTCATAGGTCCCCTCAATCGTTTTCGCTGCACCGGCGAGCGCAGATTCAATGTCGCCCGCGGTCTCGATCACCGTTCCTTTTTCGGCAACTGCCGCAGCGAACGTTTTGCGGATTTCCGCGCTGCTCTGGTTCGCCCACTTTCCCTCATTCCATTTCACCGAAAGCGCTTCGCGTCCCTTGAATGCAGCCCACGTGGAATCTGCAATGACTGCAACACCATCCTCGGTCTGAATGACATCCAGGACTCCGGGGACTTTTTTTGCAGCTGTCGCATCGAAGCTCTCGAGGGTCCCTCCGAAGACGGGACACTTCTCAAGAGAGGAGAAGACCATTCCCGGCACGCGGACGTCCATTCCAAAGACCGCTTCACCACGCGTCTTTATTGGAGTATCCAGTTTCGGTATCCTCTTTCCGATGAGGACGAAATTCTTCGGATCCTTAAGGGTGACAGGGGATGGAGCCGTGACCGACGCGGCGGCCGTGGCCAGCTCTCCGTAAGAGAGTTTCTTGCCCGAGGGATGCGTCACAAATCCGTTCCCGGTCTTGCAGGTCGACGGATCGACGTTCCATGACTTTGCCGCGGCCATCTTCACCATTTCGCGGCCTGTCGCGCCCGCTGTTCTGAGATTTTGCCACGATCCTCTCACGCTCCAGCTTCCTCCCGTCGACTGACTGCCATACTTGTCCGGATGGGCATCGGCCTGCACAGCCGAGACTTTGGACCAGTCGGCATCGAGTTCTTCTGCGACGATCATAGACATGGAGGTCCATACGCCCTGGCCCATTTCCGAACGGGCACAGGTGATGGTGACCGAACCGTCAGTTCCTATCTTGATCCATACGTTGGGGGTAAACGCCTGGTCATCAAGGGCATGGAGTTCTTCACCGCGGGCGGGAAGATAAAAGCTCAGCATCAGTCCGCCGCCGGCTGCAGCTGCGGTTTTGATGAACGTTCGTCGTGAAACCGTCATGGTCTTCATTTTGCACCTCCCTTACCTGCTTTGGAGGCCCGTTGGATTGCCCGTTTGATTCGAGGATACGTTCCGCACCGGCAGAGGGTGGACGCCATTGCAGCATCGATGTCTGAATCTCTTGGGGACGGATTCGATTTCAACAAAGCCGCGGCGGTCATGATCTGGCCGGGCTGGCAATACCCGCACTGCGGGACATCTTCGTGAATCCAGGCTTCCAGCACCGGATTCTTCTTTTCGGCGGCAAGCCCCTCAATGGTGGTGATGCTTTTTCCTGCGGCATTTTCGACCGCAGTGACGCATGATCGCGTTGCCTCGCCGTCGAGGTGCACCGTGCATGAGCCGCAATAGCCGCTTCCGCATCCGTACTTTGTGCCTGTAAGGCCAATGACGTCACGGAGGACCCAGAGAAGAGGCATTTCGGGAGGGACATCAACTGTTTGGGTTTTCCCATTGATCGTGAGTTTGACCGAAGCCATAATGAGCTCCTTTCAGGGAACGGAATGTGCGGAGGGAACAATGTAAGGAAATTGGGAAAGTTTGGGTTGAGGTGCAAGGGGGGGGTAGCGGGAAACAAGGAGCGGGAGCGGAAAGGAAGGGGAGCAGAGGTGAAGAGGGCGACAGAGGAAGGGAACTGTCATTCCCCGCCAAAAGGCACGGCGGGTAAATGAGCCCACCGTTTTGGCGGAGTCCTACGGGAGATCGGTGGGCGCCTGCCCGCCGTCTGTTTGGCGGGAAAGAATCTGGCTTGAATGAGGACGCGGCAGATTCGAACTCGTACGGCGGGTTGAGTTAGTTCTCCAACATCTTCTTTGCCCGAGCCACCACATTCGCCGCAGTGAAGCCGTATTGTTTCATCAGAACCTCCGCCGGTGCTGATGCGCCAAATTTCGTAATTCCCAGCACAAAACCTTCGTCCCCAACATACGCCGACCAACCCATGGGAACTCCGGCCTCGACGGCGAGCCTTTTCTTGACCCCGGAAGGCAAAACGCTTTCGCGGTACTCCGGGGACTGATGTTCAAACAACTCCCATGACGGCATGCTTATAACTCTGGCCTTCACACCCTCTCCCGAAAGCTGTTCGTAGGCGGCGATGACATGCTGGACTTCCGATCCCGTGCCGATCAGAATCAGATTCGGCTTAGCAGCATTTTCCGCCAGAACGTACGCGCCTCGAACCAGGTTCTCGGCGGAAGCGTATTTCGTCCGGTCGATGATCGGGAGTTTCTGCCGTGTGAGCGCGAGCGCCACAGGTCCGGTTCGATGTTCGATCGCCACGCGCCATGCAACGACAGTTTCATTTGCATCTGCCGGTCGGATGAGAGTCAGGTTGGGGATTGCCCTGAGCGACGCCAATTGCTCGATCGGTTGATGCGTCGGCCCGTCTTCTCCGAGGCCGATGCTATCGTGGGTGTAAACGAGGATGGGACGCACATTCATGATGCTGGCAAGACGCAAAGGAGGACGCATGTACTCGGAAAAGATCAGAAATGTGCCGCCGTAGGGGATGATTCCGTCTGTCAATGCCATGCCATTCAGCAGAGATCCCATCGCGTGTTCCCGGACCCCGAACCGTAAATACCGTCCATGGTACTTCCCGGGTTGAAATTCCTCTGATCCTTTCACGAACGTATTGTTTGAAGGGGTCAGGTCCGCCGATCCGCCGATGAGCGTGGGGAGATGGGGGGCAATGGCGGCGAGTACTTTCCCTGATGCTTCCCGGGTTGCCATGGCATCGGAGAACGTCGGAAGGGCTTTCTTCCATTCCTCTCCGTAGTCGCCTTTGCGTACCTTCTCGAGTTCGGCGGCAAGCTCGGGGAATTTCTTCTTGTATCCCTCCAGGAGCTTCAGCCATTTCTCTTCTTCTGTTTTCCCGTTGTCAACCGCCTTGCGAAATACCTTCAAGGCCTCGTCCGGAACGAAAAACGATTTTTCGGGATCCCAGCCGAGACTCTTCTTTGTCAGCTTTACTTCGTCTTCGCCGAGCGGCGATCCGTGGGCCTCGGAAGTGTCTTGCTTATTGGGACTTCCAAAGCCGATATGCGTCCGAACCATGATAATATGGGGCTGGCCCGTCGCCTGTTCTGCCTTGTGCAGCGACTCCTGCAGGGCATCGAGGTCGTTGCCGTTTTCAACGGTTTGAACGTGCCATCCGTAGGCTTCGAATCGTTTCTTTCGGTCTTCGGTGAATGCCAGATCGGTGGGGCCGTCAATGCTGATATGGTTGTCGTCGTAAAGGTAGATCAAATTGTCGAGCTTCAAATGGCCCGCAAGAGAGGCGGCCTCCGACGCAACGCCCTCCATCAGGTCGCCGTCGCTGACGATTGCATAAATGCGGTAGTCGACGACGGGGTAATCAGGCTTGTTGTATCGGGCCGCGAGGAATTTCTGTGCAATCGCCATTCCCACGCCGTTAGCGAACCCCTGACCCAGTGGGCCCGTTGTGGTTTCGACTCCGGGGATGTGCGACTCGGGATGCCCGGGTGTCTTGCTTTCCCATTGCCGGAAATTCTTGATGTCGTCAAGAGAGAGGTCGTAGCCGGTAAGATGGAGGAGGCTGTAGAGGAGCATACAGCCGTGCCCCGCTGAGAGGATGAAGCGGTCGCGATTGTGCCAGTAGGGATTTGCGGGGCTATGCCTCAGATGTTGCGTCCAGAGGACGTAGGCCATTGACGCCGCGCCCATCGGCAACCCGGGGTGGCCCGATTTTGCCTTCTGAACGGCATCCATGGAAAGCGTGCGGATCGTGTTGATGCAGAGTTGATCGACCTGGGATGAGGCCACGATTATCTCCTTGGGATTTCCTGTAACGGCAAGAATTGCGTGTCAAAGTTGGGGAATCAAAAAGAAGACTTTGAGAAGATACAGAAGGCTTGCTACAATTTCCAACGATTATGATCTCCCCGGTGTCCTCTGTGCCTTCTCTGCTTGCCCCGTGTTTTTTACGGGGTGTTCTCTGTGGTTACATCTTGAGGATTCCATTTGAACCGATCGAGGTCGACCCGCCCGAGCCG
>DATDRF010000059.1:0-7582 GCA_035291905.1 Bacteroidota bacterium | reverse complement strand
GTCTCTCATGCCCGTCGGGCCCTGGTGTTGCTCCCGGAATCTACGCGGGACATTGCGTCGGTACAGTGGATCGTGAGAAACTTCTCCGAACGTTTTTCCGGATCCCTGACAATCGTCGCAACGAACGAACAGATCCAATGGGTAAAAGGAGACAACCGGTTTCAGGCTGTGACGTACTCGCCGCACGACATCAGTACATGGTTCATCCCGCGTCAAGAGTTGCTTGGAAAGATGAAAAGAAGTACATTCGATATAGCGTTTGACCTGAATACAACGTTCGCACTTCCAAGCGCTTTCTTATGCCGTGAATCAAAAGCTCCGCTCCGCGTGAGTTTTCTCAAGAGTCATGCGGACGATTTTTACAATTTTCAGGTTCACACGAAGTCGGGCAACAGCCTGGCAGTTGCTTTTCGGAATCTTGTCCGTTGTCTCGAAATGTTCTAGCTGAGAATTCGAGGGATGGCTATGGAGTTTGAAGTCAAAAAGAACGGCGGCGCGACGGTTTTTCGGCTGAAAGAGAGAAAACTCGATGCTGCCATTTCCCCCGAGCTCAAGGGTGAGTTCCTCGTTCTTTGTGACGGAAAGACGAAGAACCTCATTCTTGACCTTACTGATGTCGAATTCTGCGACAGCAGCGGTCTGAGCGCCCTCCTGATCGCGGAACGGAAAATGCGGGAACATGGAGGTTCGGTGAAACTCGTCGGACTCCAGAAGAAAGTTATGGCGCTGATCAAAATCTCTCACCTCGATCGTGCGTTTCTGATCTACGACTCCGTTGCAAAAGCCCTCAAAGTCTGAGCAATTTTACGCCCCGGTTTCATCCTGCGAACCTTCTGCCGCTGAAAAAGGAAACTTGTGATGGGTTTTACGACCCTCGATTATGTCATTGTTGCGGCCTATCTCGTCGGCGTTGCCCTTTTCGGTTTCTTGAGGGGAGGAAAACAACGGACGGCACAGGAGTATTTTCTCGGAAAAGAGACTATTCCCTGGTGGGTTGTCTGCTTCTCGATTGTCGCCGCAGAGACCAGTACGTTGACCTTCATCAGCATTCCCGGACTGGCCTACCTGACCAATCTCAATTTTCTGCAGGTAACGTTCGGCTATCTCCTGGGGCGTATCGCCGTCAGCACCATCCTGCTTCCGCAGTATTACAAGGGGGAACTCTCAACCGCGTATGCGTTCCTTGAGACAAGGTTTGGTGTCAAAACCCGCCGTTTCGCCTCTGGTGTTTTTCTCTTCACGCGCCTTGCCGCAGACGGAGTTCGATTGTTCGCAACGGCAATTCCTCTCCAGCTCATCACCGACATCAGTTACCCGTGGGCGATCATCCTTCTGGCGTTCGTTGCATTCGTTTATACCTTTGCCGGAGGAGTCCGGGGAGTGATCTGGGTTGATGCGGTTCAGATGGTTGTCTATCTCGGCGGCGCCGTCGCAGGCGCTCTTGTGCTGATTTCGGCCTCAGGAGGCGGCCTGACAGATGCATTGTCGCTCTCCTCGGTAAACGAAAAACTCAATCTCCTCAATTTTGGATTTACGAAAGACTTCTTCCAACAGCCGTATACCCTCATCGCTGGGATCCTTGGCGGGGGATTCCTCTCCATGGCATCTCACGGGACGGATCAACTTATTGTGCAGCGGGTATTAACGACGAAATCGCTTCGGGCGGGTCAAAAAGCCTTGATTGGAAGCGGCGTGATCATAATCGTTCAGTTCGCCATCTTCCTTCTGATCGGTTTGCTTCTGTTCGATCACTATCAGGGTGCAACACTGGCACAACTTGGAGTCGGCCGGAGTGACGCGATATTCCCGAAGTTCATTGTTGAAGAGTTTCCGTCGGGACTTTCGGGCTTCATTATCGCGGGCCTGATGGCAGCTGCGCTGTCAACACTCGCAGGTTCGATGAGTTCCATGGCGTCGTCGGCGGTTCTGGATCTCTACAAGCCGATCGCCGGACACGGCCTCGACGATAAGAAAGTGCTGAAGGTTTCCCGCGTGGTGACCGCAATCGTTGCCATGATGCTCGTTGGCACTGCCTTGTTCTTCATGGAGACCGATCAAACAGTCGTTGAGCTTGCCCTCAGCATTGCATCCTTTACGTATGGCGGCCTGCTGGGGACATTCCTGCTCGGCGTGCTGATGAAAAGGCCAAGGCAGGAAGATGCACTGGCGGGATTCATTGCAGGAATCCTTGTGATGGTT
Source organism: Bacteroidota bacterium (assembly GCA_035291905.1). GTDB lineage: Bacteria > Bacteroidota > Ignavibacteria > UBA10030 > UBA10030 > JACPLA01. The sequence continues at coordinate 5,383 of DATDRF010000059.1, read as the reverse complement.
ACGGTGATTGCACTCAAGCTCGTTGCGTGGACCTGGTTTACGCTGATCGGAGTGGCGGTGACACTTATCGTCGGGGGTCTCCTGAGCAGGCTCAGCCCCCCCGGAGAAGAAAAACTCCGCCAGTAGAGTTTCCGATGAATTCCCTCCGAACAGCCTTTCCCCCCGAGCCGGCAAAAACGAAGCTCGACCGGCAGCTCAAACAGTACTGTGATTTTCTCCTCGTCGAAAAGGGCATTGCGACGAATTCCTTCGCTTCATATACCTTTGATCTGAAGAAGTATTACGATTTTCTCTTGCGGGCGCGCATCAATGATGCGGCCGCGGTAAGGGAGGATTCGATCAGCAAGTTTCTGCAGGAACTGCATCGGTACGGACTATCGCCTCGTTCACAGGCAAGGGCCTTCTCAGCGGTTCGCGGGTTGTATCGCTATCTCCTCGGCGAGGGGATCGCGAGCGATGACCCGACCCAGAATGTCGATCCTCCCAAGAGAACGAAGGGCTTGCCGGGAGTCCTCAGTATTTCGCAGATTGAGAAGATCCTGAAGCAACCCGAAGCATCGGCCCCACTTGGAATCAGAGATCGTGCAATTTTGGAGACTCTCTATGCGACCGGAATGCGGGTTTCAGAATTGCTGGAGCTGAAACAATCGAACCTTTTGTTCGACGAGGACCTCGTACTCGTCTATGGAAAGGGCTCCAAAGAACGCCTGGTCCCGATTGGTCAATCTGCCGTTCAATGGATAAAAACATATCAGCAACGGGTCCGCCCGGCCCTGGCTCAAAAAGGGAGATCGCGGGATGTCCTCTTCCTGAATGCACGCGGAAGAAGGCTTTCGCGAACGGCAATTTGGGCAATGGTGACGAAGTATTCGTCAGCCGCAGGGATCAAGGATGAAGTGCATCCGCACACGTTTCGGCATTCTTTTGCCACTCACATGCTGGAGGGAGGAGCGGATCTGAGGGTGGTGCAGGAGATGTTGGGGCACGCGGACATTTCCACGACGCAAATCTACACACACATCGACCGGGAATATCTCAAAGAAGTCCACAAGACCTTTCACCCGAGGGGATAACGCGGTCGGCGAACTCCGGCGATGGAGGATTGCAGCTCACCTTCACACTCGGGACAGAAATTCTCCGATTTCACGTCGATCTCTTCCACTGCAGTCGATGAATGCATGACGCAATCATATCGTCGGCAGTGGACAAGCCCGAAGGTGTGCCCCAGTTCGTGGACGACCTCCTTGATCAGACGTTGTTCAAACAGGGACTTGTTCTCGGGCATTCCGTAGAAACGTTCGTTGAGGCGAAAGGATGAAACGACAGCGGCTGTGCCATCCAGCTGGGCCTCTCCGAAGACATATGTCAGGACGGGCACAAACAGGTCGCTGCCGGTGATTGCGAGAATCTTTCCCTCATGGCGGGGAAACGTGTTGAGGAGGGAGGCGAGAAGAAACGATGAATAGTACTGATTGCGCGATGCGTCGTACGCCGGAGCCGGATCGATCCCGTGATTTGCCAATAGTGTTGCGGGGAGGTGGAATCGCTCGCCAATGTGTTTCAGGACTCCCTCCAGGGTTTCGAGAGGAGCTGGGGCAATCGGCACTACCATAATCGATTGCATCGCTTATGGCTTCTTGAGTCCGTACTTGGCGATCTTGTTGTAAAGGGTCACGCGGTCAATATCGAGGACATCGGCGGCCCTTGTGATGTTCCACCCCATTCGGTGAAGGATTGTTTCGACATGCATCCGTTCGATGGCCTCAAGCGTGTCGTTGGCGGGAACGGCATGGTTCTGACTGAGCTGGAACGGAAGATCGTCAGGCCTGATGGAGGGGGGATTGGCCAGGACCATTGCCCTCTCCACGACATTCTCGAGTTCCCTGACGTTGCCGGGCCAGGGATATCGTACGAGCAAATCGAGCGCTGTGGGATCCATCTCGGTCACCGGCTTGTTCATGGCAGTCGCGTATTTCTTGATGAAATGCTGGGCAAGAAGCAGGATGTCGCTGCGTCGCTCCCGCAAAGGTGGTATGGAGATCGTAAAGACATTGAGCCGGTAATAAAGATCCTCGCGAAATGATCCGTCCTTCACTGCCGCTTCGAGGTCCTTGTTGGTCGCACAGATAACCCGAAAATCGCTCTTTATCTGATCGTTTCCGCCCACCCGGGTGAACTGCTTGCTTTCAATGACGCGCAGGAGCTGTACCTGCATCTTGCTGCTGATCGTGCCGACCTCATCGAGAAAGATCGTCCCGCCGTCGGCCATCTCGAACTTCCCCTTGCGTTTGTACTGGGCCCCGGTGAACGCCCCCTTTTCATGTCCGAACAGTTCGCTTTCGAGGAGGCTCTCCGGTACGGCACCGCAGTTCACGGGGACGATGGGGAAGTACTGCCTGTTGCTGTTCACATGGATCGTGCGTGCAATAAGCTCCTTGCCGGTGCCGCTCTCGCCGCGAATCATGACAGTGGTATCGGTTTGGGCAACGGTTGTTGCCAGCTCGACTACTTTTCGCATTGGCGGACTGTCGCCGATAAGCTCGTCAGGGCTGATGAGATTGGTGAGATGCTCGCGCAGGCGAACATTCTCGTCGGAGAGATGTCTTTGCTGAAGGGCATTCTGAACCAAATGGGAAAGATGATCTGGATCGACCGGTTTGGTCACATAGTCGAACGCCCCTTCCTTCAACGCCTGAACCGCGCTTTCCACCGAGGCAAAAGCCGTGATCATAATGACAATGGATGCGCGATCGACGTCGTGCAATCGCTTCTGAAGGTCCAATCCGCTCATTCCCGGCATCTTGATGTCAAGGAGGACGACATCCCATGGACCCTGCTCCATCATTCGAAGTGCGCACGATGCGTCCTGGGCGGCCTCGGTTCTGTACCCGTCCTGACGAAACCACTTGGTGAGGGAATCGCGGACAACGAACTCGTCGTCGACGATAAGTATGCTGTTTTTATGATTCCGTGCCATGATGATTACCCGTAAACGTGATGGATGGGATCGGAGGAGTCTTCATGCGTTACTGCCTTGGCCGGGAGGGAGATGACAAACGTGGTCCCCATACGAAGGTTCGACTCAACATCGATTGTACCGTTGTGACGGTGAATAATACCATAAGCGACTGCCAGCCCAAGGCCTGTTCCCTTGCCTCCCTCTTTCGTTGTGAAGAACGGTTCAAAAACGTGGGGAAGGTCTTCTGTGCGAATGCCGATACCCGTATCGCGGACAACAATGTGCACGTGCTTGCCATCCGCGGCCTTCTCCAGCTGCAGCGTCAGAGTCCCTCCTTCAGGCATTGCTTCCACAGCATTGATCTCAAGGGCCACGAGTGCCTGCTCAATCTGCTGCGGATCGCACACGATTGAAACCGATTGCTCTCCGAGTTCCAGCAGCGGCTTGATATTGTGGATTTGCAGGTGGTGCTGGATCAGCTGGTAGCTCCGGCTAACGATGGTTCTTAGATCTTCCTCGCGCATGTCGCCAATCTTCTGTTTGGAGAACAGAAGGAGATTCTTGACGATATTGCCGCAGCGCGCCGTTTCATCTGCAATGAGAGAAAGTTCGCTCTGGATCTCTCCGGTCTGTTCTTCCGAAAGCGGCTCGGGACGGATCTTCTTCTTCAGCAGCTTTGCGTAGGTGAGGACCCCTTCGAGCGGGTTATTGAGTTCGTGCGCGACGGTCGCGGCGAGTTGTCCCAGCGAAGCCATTTTCTCGACATGAATCATGTTCTGCTGGGCTCGCTGAAGCTCGCGGGTCTTCTGTTCGACTCTCTCCTCCAGTGTCCGGGTCCATTCGACGATCTCGTCCCTGGCCCGCTGAAGTTCCTTAGACATGTGATTGAACGAATCTGCAAGAACTCCTATCTCATCCTTGGAATGGATGGGAATGCGGTGTGCCAGGTTTCCTTTGACGATCTCTTGCGTTCCTTCGGTAAGCCGCCGGACGGGCGCATTGACCATGAACCAAATGAAGAGCCCGGTCACGAGGCTCACGACGGCGAAGAGCAAGAGCCCGCCGGCATACTGATCACGTGATGATTCGGCGACAGCCCTGTCAAGGTCCGAAAGCGGAAGCATGACGTCGAGTACTCCCAGCACTGTCTGGCTTTCCGGATGAGCGTGGCAGGGAGCTGATGAGCAGCTCGATTCGTTGTAGATGGGTGTGATCATCCCGAGGACACGATATTCGTTGGGTGATGTGAAGGTCCTGCTGAGTGTTTGGGGCGAGGGAGGAACCGGAGGTCGATCGGAGCTGTGGCAGACCGTGCATGCCTCGGCGTTCATGTTCACACGATTGCCGACTTCCTCTTCTCTGGTGGAAAAAGAAACGATCCCCTGCTTGTTGTAGATTCGAATTCCGTCGATGCCCGGCTCGTGTCCCATGGTGCTGATGATCTGGTAAATATCTTCGCGTCGGTTGAGCAGCATGCTGTAGTGTGTGGACCGCTTGATAATGTCGCTGATGCTGGCCGCGGTCTCGACGGCGGTGGCCATGTGGTTTTTTGTCTGCCACTGGACCGTGAGTGTGGTGACAAATGCGGTTCCTATCCCCATGGCACCGAGGACGATGAGGAAAAGGCGAAAACCGAGAAGGCGGGTGAATTTCATCTGCGCTCCGGACTGTGTTGAAAACTTCAACTCCCGTGCCACCTGCCTTGGAGAAAAAACAAAGGGAAAACTTCTCGTTTTCCCTTTAAGAGCGGGACGGGACTCCCATTTCTGCAATCCCGTCCCCATTCCTGACAATAAGAATGATTACTATTTCATGATTCGAACAGCGGCGCAATGATCTTGAAAAACGACTTGCCGCCGAGCATCGAGGCGAGAGTCTCGGCGGGTTGGCCGCCGTCGTACAGGGTTTGTCCGACTGGCGGAGTTTTCCTCAGGCTCTGGAGCACTCGCGCTCGCAGGGCGACCAACTCCCGCTGGCCTCGCATTCGGTACTCGGGGGATGCGAGGAGCGTCGGGCCTTCTGCAGCCGAAATGTCAACCTGCGCATGGGCAAGCCATCCGTCTCCGTACGGATCCTGCACCAGCAGCTCCGGATGCTCGAGGAGCCGGGAGTTGGTTTCCACAATGATCCCGTGGACTGGAGATGGCAGCGATATTGCCCCATCATGGTGGATGAGCCAGCACCAGGGCATTCGGTGAATGATGCGGGACTGCCGCGACGGAAGGACGATGCTCGCAAGTGATCCGAGAACGGAGGTCGCAAGGTGATCGACGCCGATTGTCACGATGGATTCCATCAATGGTTTCACCCAGAGGTGCCCGCCATGGTACAGTCTGTCGCAGGGGTACTCACCCGGGGCAATGGCATGGACGAGCGCCGTAACCCAGTCGGTAATGCTCCCAGTCGGCATGCCGCCGTTTTGTG
>DATDRF010000058.1:0-5096 GCA_035291905.1 Bacteroidota bacterium | reverse complement strand
CTTAAGTGACTGCAGAATTCGAAACAACGGTTTCGGATCCTTCTTTGTTTCGTTCCCGCCCAAGAGTTGCATGATCATGTGCACATGATTGGGCATGATTGTGTATGCAAAGAGGTCATATTCTTTTCCATCCCGAAAATGGATCGCTTCTCTGACAATCTCTGCAACCTTGTCAACGCCCAGCCAAGTCGGCCCCGTTGTTGCGCCGCTGAGGAGCTTGTCGAACTTGGCAAAATAAGCGGCGTGAGAATCTCGTCCATCGAGCTTCCGACCTCCTCTCTTCGCCTCGATAAATTCTTTTTCTAGCTTCGTACGCTCAGCTCGCATTTGCTCAATCGCTTCGATCGGCAGCGATCCGTAAAGCCTGAACATGACGTGAAATTCCGCTTCCGCCGGTTGATAATGCGGCATGTGGCGCTCATAGAAAGCGCCGTCAAAATCGTCAAACATTGGATCCCCCCAATGGTAAGAAGTGGAAACCGTGGTTGTTGGCCAGGATGTTATTCCAGCTTGAGGTCCTCTCCCAGTCGGAACATCGTTCCGACCTACAAAGCCCGCAGAATGTGGAGCTGTTGGCCGGGATGTTATTCCGGCTTGAGGTCCTCTCCCAGTCGGAACATCGTTCCGACCTACAAAACGCGCAGTTGAGAGGTTGTTGGCCGGAATGGTATTCCGGCTTGAGGTCCTCTCCCAGTCGGAACACCGTTCCGACCTACAATGCCCGCAGAATGTGGAGCTGTTGGCCGGAATGGTATTCCGGCTTGAGGCCCTCTCCCAGTCGGAACATCGTTCCGACCTACAAAACGCGCAGTTGAGAGGTTGTTGGCCAGGATGTTATTCCGGCTTGAGGTCCTCTCCCAGTCGGAACATCGTTCCGACCTACAATGCCCGCAGAATGTGGGCTGTTGGCCGGAATGGTATTCCGGCTCGAAGCTATAACCGGATGCCGAACGAGAGGTATTGGATGTTCTTCAACCTTCCGTAATCCGCAAATCCGTAGTCGACCTTGATCGTCGCAACCCCCACGATCCCGTACTGAAATCCGAGACCCCATGTGAGTCCCTGCTCCGAATCGCGAAGAAACAGCGACTTGTAACCCACGCGTCCAAACACTATGTTTCTCCATCCCAATTCGGCCCCCGTATTGAGGTATTCTGTATTGTCATTCGGGTGGGTCGCGTCAAGCGCTGTCGAAAGGCTCACGTCTTGGATCAGCTGAGTTCTGTAGGAGACTCCGATCCTGAATGTCAGCGGAAGGTCGTACTCAAGCGCACGATACGCCGAGGGGATATTCGTCGGCCCGCTGCTGATGGTGTTTTCGGGGTAGTTGTTGAAATAAAGGTCGCGGCCATCGAGGCGCATCTTGGAGCCAAAATTCGATATTGAAGCGCCGAGCGTAAGGCCCGGGATTTCTGACAGGTACAGCGTCCCCACATCAAGCGCCACACCGTTGGCCGCCTCGCTCCAGATCGACTCGCGGACGTATTTGACCGTGACCCCGATCGAGAATCTGTCGGTCAGGTTGCGTCCGTAGCTGACACCCATTGCAAGAGACGAAGCGTCCCATCTCCGGCCGTCTCCTTCGGGGAATTCGACGGTCCTAACGAGCTCTTCCGGAACGCGGAGTGAAACGATCGAGATCCCGAATGTTCCCCATTCCCCCATCCCGAGCACGCCTCCGAGGACATCGTAGTTGATATCGGCAAGCCAGTCGGCATGGTTGAACATAAGCTCGCTGTTCACTTCAAGCCGCGACAGTCCGGCGGGGTTCCAGTACAGGGCCGATATATCGCCCACTTCAGCGACCTGTGCGCCGCCCATACCAAGAGCACGGGCACCGACGCCGATCTTCAGGAACTGGCCGGCGGTTGTCCCGACCTTTGCCGTGCTCCGCAGCAACTGGGCTTGACCGAAGGAAACCCCGACGACCGCGGCCATCACGAAGAGAGCGACTTTTCTGTGAACGATGTGACGATAAATGTTCATGGTTTCTCCAACAGTCTTGGAAACATCTGCGTTTACTTGATCAGTGCAAATCGCCCGATTTTCTCGCCTACACCGGGTACATCCACATGGTAGAGATACACGCCATAGGCCAGGCGCTGGCCCTCGTACGAGAGCAGATCCCAGTCTACAATGCTGTTCGTGTTATCCTTTTCAATCGTATCGACCAACTCACCCACGAGTGTGTAGATACGAATAGTGCATCGAGGAGGAAGGTTTCTGAACTGCAGGCGCAGATCTCCGCGTCGAATTGCCGAGGAGCCCGGCGACTCCAGATTTGAATAGACGACATAGGGGTTCGGCACAACATAGATGTTATCGAGCTCGGATTTCGCCACAGCCGCGTCAAACGCAGCTGCCTGCGTGGTGAACTCGTATCGATCGCCGCTAACAAACGGCTTTGTTGTTTTTGCCTCGTAGATGTTGCCCTGAGCGGGATAGATGACCGAATCGCCGTTCGTGGGGGCTGACATCGTCACGGAATACATCAGTTTAGGTGGCACGGGGGTCGCATACGGCGCCGGGGTCACAAAAGCTATTTCCCTTCCCGGCTTCCACAAGCTGTCGGAAAGAGCGCCATTGACCGCGGCCTGAATGGAGGCTCCGGTTGAGGCGTTGATGAGCCGGAACGGCGTTTTCACGACTTTCTGGCCGGAGTTATTCAAGAGTGTGTCTCCGGGAAAGAGCCATTTGCCGTTAGCATCCCGATCGGTGGCATTCCACACGATCTGAACGTTGATCGGAGCAAGGACTTTCTGAAGAGAAAAGCTCAAGACCGGATGGGTCTTTGCGACCAGGTTTGTATTGTTCTTCATCACCCATCCGCTTCGGGCGGAATCGATTCCGAGGGGTTCATTCTTCACATAGACTCTCATGCCATCGAAGACGGGATTCACATCCTCCCCCTTCATATTCTCACTTTCCTTGACGGGGTAGTACTGATATTCGATCTCGTAGGTAGTTCCGTACTGAAGTCCTCCGGGGACAATGGATCTAATCCTTCCCTTCTCCTCATCAATCTCATAGTTCGAAGAATTGACAACCGTCCCCGAGAGTGTACGAACAACGGAGCTGTCAGCAATGAGGTTCTTGCGTCCCAGCGGAGCATAGACCGTATCGAGTGAGACGAAATTCTCTTTGTATGTTGTGAGAGGCCGGACGTTGTAGACGAGTTTTGAGAGAACAGAGTCGAATGCAACCTGATATGAAAGATTGTCGGGCACAGCCAGATCGTTGAAAATCTTCACGCGCACATCGCCGGTTGACTGCCCCGCGGTACGTGTTGCAATTCCGTTGTCGACTGATGCCGCAATGGTCCCGGCTGCAAGGCCTCCGGGGACTGCCATTCCCGTGTTGGAATCGAACTGCAACAGGCCTGTTATCGGGTCCTTGATGATCGAAATCTGGGATTCAGTCGGGGGAAGCTGAATCGTCAGCGAGTCGAATCCCCGGTCGTACGAAGCAACGGCATAGTAATACGTCTTTCCGGGAACCACGCTTGAATCGACATACTCATGCACCAAACCGGTGTTGGATCCCAAGTTGTATTTCACCCCTCGTCCCAGGTATTCGACCGGGTGCAACCCCGACCAGCTGTTCTTGATATCGAATTGGGCGGGAATTCCGTTCTGGAGCAGCGGTTTTCCGAGGAACGGCGTTCCGTTGGCGTCAGAAATGGTGTAAATATCGCTGAACGCGGGATCTTCACTCCGGTAGATCTTGTATCCTTCAAAATCGTTGAAACCGGTCAGCGGATCGATGGAATTTTCGGAGGCATTGTCCCAATAGAGGGTCACCCGGTCTTCCCCGGGAACAACCGTAACATTCGGTTTCGGGGGCGGCTGCGCAAATCTGTAGTTAGCCTCAAGAACGCGTTGGGCCGTTTCAGCATTCAGGATAAGGTCCGGAAGGTCCTGCCCCATCAGAAGAGCAATGGAGAATCGCTGAGTCTCCCCGGGGGCGAGCCTGAATGGCCCTGATCCATACACGAAAACGTTGTCACCGGGAGTGTCAAAGAGAGTCTGATCGTGCGCGATGGAGTCCGTGGAAAGCAGCTGGAAAAAATACGTGTCGTTCTTGGGAACATTCGGAGTGGAATTGGTGTAGGGAAGCGCATTGAAACTTGTTAGTCCGATCTGGTCGGATTCATGGACGTCACGAATTCCGAAATTCGGTTCAGAGGAGAAATTCCCGCTTGCATCGTTGCCGACGTCCGGTTGACCGTTCCCTTCGCCCAGATCACCGGTTCCCGCCAATCCGTCGATGCCCACATCGTCTTTTGCAGCATCCCAATCTCCGTCTTCGTCTCCCGACCACCTCGGTTTCAGGGGGCCAAAGACGGCAATATATTTTGCCGTATCCTGAATTCCCGTGGTAAGAGGAACACTCGTCCCGTCGATGTACGTCCCCGCACCGTTAAAAGGACTTTCGTCAATGATACCGTCGTCGTCGTTGTCAATCAAGTCCGTCGAATTCGAGGGACTTTCAAGAAATTTGAATCCAAAATACCCGGGGATCAGCCCGCCATCGCCTCTGCTGTTTTCGTCCCATGCATAGACCATATTTCGGGCTTTCTGCACCACGGATGTGTCAAAAGCATCGACAAAGAACGCGCGGTCGTCAGCATAATCAGCCGGCCCCCCGATGTGAGGGTCACCGTACATCCCAAACCACACGCTGTCGATCGTTCTTGGGGACTTGTTCGTAATCCGATACACGAGGAAGATGATGTCCTCGGCAAGAGGATTGTTGAACTGGAAGAACCGGACCTCCATGTCAAGACCCAATCCTCTTTTGGTAGTGTCGGCGGGAGCGAACGGATAGTACGGGTATTTCGCGTTCGTGTAGTCGTCAACTACAAAATAGACCTCTTCATCGGGTGTCGTGGCGTCATTTCCGAGAAATGCCGGCCAGACGTACCTCCCGAGCACGGGATTGTACCATGATTCAGGCCAACTGTGGGGCTTCCGCGTCAAATCACCCTGGACGTCGGACCTATGGCTCCAGGCAGCAATATCCGACTGGCCGGGCGCTGAATAACCGGCTTTGGGCAACCATCCCCATTTGATGGTGAAGTCAGGAGCGTACCCTCC
>DATDRF010000057.1:0-7078 GCA_035291905.1 Bacteroidota bacterium | reverse complement strand
AATGAATATCGACATGGAAACGAAGAAATCTTCCATCGAGCTTGGTGTGTCGGCGCCCGGCGCTGCACCGGTGCAGTCACGGCCCGAGATGCTCGTGGTGGAAGCAAGCTCCAAACCGTTCATGAGTTTTGTCTGGGTTGCGGCAATATTCCTCCTGGGGGGCGTTGGCCTGGCTTTGTTCCAGAATTCGCTCAGTGCGGTTCGGCCGATCCTGCTGCGCAAGACCAACGGTCAACGGGGTGAGTCCGGGTCAAAAACAAAAAAAGAAGCTACATTGATAGAACAGGCGTAAAGGCCCTGACCGCCATCATTGCAGGGCAGAAAGAAGGCTTTTCCTTATGAAAGCCCCAACACGCATTCTGGTTCCGATCGACATGTCGGTCTTTTCCGTAACGGCACTTCAGTACGCGGAGGATATCGCGGAACATTTTGGAGCAGAGATCCTTGTTCTTCACATTGCCGAAGAAGAAGATGTTGCGGCGCGCATTTCCAAGAAGGAACGCGAGCAGATGTCCCGGAAAGAAATCGACCAACGTTTGAAATCGGCTGTCGCTCACATGCTGCTCGACCACAATGTGGTCACACACAGCATGCGTATCGAGGTGCGTCATGGATCGCCTGCCGAAGAGATTGTTGCCTCGGTAACCGATCTCCACGCCGATCTCATTGTCATGTGCACGCACGGACGCAGCGGCCTCAGCCACATACTCATGGGAAGCGTTGCCGAAAAAGTCGTACGAACTGCAACGTGCCCCGTTCTGACGCTGAAACCGGATGAGTTCCGCGAGGTCATCAATGTGACCCAGGAAGACGTCACCGAAGGACTGCACTTGACATGAGTAGCATGATGTAGCTGTCAGCTATCAGCTTTCAGCGGTTAGCCTCCAACGGCGCGGGTGTTCCGTTGTTGAGGAGTTCCTCACCGGTTTGGCAACGGATGGAAGCAGCGGATTGGTGTTGCCACCGGGTTGCCACTTTTGGGAATCAGCGAATTTCCACCTTCCCGCTTCTAAGAAACTCCGCCTCCCCTCCCGAAGATATCCCCTTAATTCTCGATTGCCCGCTCTTCCGTTGGTGGCATATTTCTTGCCTTTTTTGTGGCAAAAATCGCACAGTTCTGGAGGTTGCCGTGACTATCGGAGTCCTTAAAGAACAATCGCCCGCCGAACGGCGCGTCGCATTAACTCCTGCCGGTGTTCAGGCACTCGTTTCCGCCGGACATTCTGTGTACGTGCAGCACGAAGCCGGGCTTCAAATCCTTTTCCCGGATGAAGAGTATCAGAAAGCAGGAGCAATCATCAGCTACAGCGGACAGGAGATCATCAACCGAAGTGAGATCGTCCTCAAGATTTCTCCTCCGAACGAATTAGAGCTGGCGCTGCTCGGTAAAGGCCAGTCGATCTTTTCGTTCCTTCACCTCGCCGTTTCCCAAAAGAAGGTACTCGAGACACTCCTGAGTCGCGGAGTCACCTCCGTGGCATACGAGCTGATCGAAAACGACCGCAAGGAGCTGGCCGTCCTTCAGATCATGAGCGAGATAGCGGGCCAGTTGTCCATTCAAGTTGCAGGGCACTTCCTCCAATCGAAGCAGGGCGGCCGCGGCATTCTGCTTGGTAATATTCCGGGCGTGGCTCCTGCGTCGGTGGTGATTCTCGGCGCCGGCACTGTTGGAAAGACCGCAGCACGGGTCGCTCTGGGCCTCGGTGCGGAAGTTACAGTTCTCGACAACGACCTCTTGCGCCTTCGTGACCTTCACAATTCGTTTCCGGTGAAAGTCAACACCGCCACGGCCACTGCGTACAATGTCGAACGCAATATCCAGTTCGCCGATGTTGTTATCGGCGCGGTCCTCCTTAAAGGCGAACGCACTCCCCACCTGGTCTCCGAAACGATGGTGAAGAGGATGAAAATGGGATCGGTCATCATCGACATTTCCATTGACCAGGGAGGGTGCATCGAAACCAGCCATCCGACAACCCTCGACGATCCGGTCTTTACCCGACACGGAGTTGTTCATTACTGCGTTCCTAACATGACGGCAGCGGTTCCCCGAACAGCGACCGTCGGCCTGACCAACGCTCTCTTGCCGTACCTGCTCGAAGCGGCCTCCCTGGGAGTATCTCAGGCGCTTCAGCAGAACCGCGGACTGGCGGTGGGAGTGTGCACCTATCAGGGCACATGCACCAACATTGCCGTGGCCAAGATCTTCGACCTGAAATCGAAGAAGCTCTCCATGCTCCTCAATTCACATCTCGAGACAATGAGAAACTGAAACATGAACTGGCTCTCCACATATAAACAAAAAGTCGTATCCCGTGAAGAAGCAGTGAGCGTCGTTCGTTCCGGCGATAGGATATACATCAGCGGAAACGCGGCCACCCCACTGCTGCTCATGGGCGCCCTGGCCGCGCACAAAGATGAGCTCTATGACGTCGAAGTGAATCATGTTCTCCTCCTGGGCGACGACCCGCTGGCCAAACCGGGAATGGAGAAACACTTTCATCACAATTCCCTCTTCGTCGGGCCGGCAGACCGGCAGGCAATCATCGATGGCCGATCGGAATATGTACCCGTCCATCTATCGGATATCCCGTCGCTGTTCATCGACAAGGTCATTCCGCTCGATGTCGCGTTTATCCAGGTATCACCTCCCGACGAGCATGGATTTATGAGTTATGGTGTAGAGTGTGTAGCGTCGAAAGCCGCCGCGGAGACCGCCTCCATCGTCGTGGCGCAGGTGAATGAAAAAATGCCGCGTACGCTGGGCGACGTCTTCATTCACGTGTCATCGGTTCACAGAATCGTTGAATGCTCTGAGCCGCTTCTGACGCTGGAAGGAGGTGAGCCGACTGATATAGAGAAAAAGATTGCCAGCCACATCGCAAATTTAATTCAAGACGGTGACACCCTTCAGCTCGGCATTGGGGGAATCCCCGATTCGGTTATTGCCCAGGTCGAAGGGAGGCGGCATTTGGGAATCCATACTGAGATGGTTTCGGATGGAATCATGAAAGCGCTGGAGAAGGGCATTATCACAAACCAGAAGAAGACTCTTCACGCCGGAAAGGTGATCGCGACCTTTGTGTTAGGCACAGAGAATCTTTACAACTATGTGGACAATAACCCCTTCTTCGAGCTTCATCCGTGCAATTACACGAATAATCCGTTCATCGTCTCGCAGAACGACAACATGGTCGCAATCAATTCCGCCATCGAGCTCGATATTACGGGCCAGATCTGTTCCGATTCGATCGGCACGAAGATCTACAGCGGATTCGGCGGCCAGGTGGATTTCATTCGCGGCGCAGCGTATTCAAAAGGCGGAAAGCCGATTATTGCTCTTCCCTCATCGACCAAGAATAACACGATTTCGAGGATCGTCCCCCAGTTGAAGCCGGGAGCGGGAGTCGTAACGACGCGTGCCGATGTGTATTATGTTGTGACAGAATTCGGCGTGGCCTCTCTTCATGGAAAGAATTTGTGGCAGAGAGCGGAAGCCCTGATCCAAATTGCGCATCCGAATTTTAGACAAGAGTTAGAGGAGTACGTAAGGTCCACGAAGAAACACGTAAACCACACAATAGTAGCGTAGGAGGGCATGAGATGAATCCTTTTTGGGAATCTGTCCGCATGACCGTGTGCCGCCAATGCATCGACGGTGACAACAACGGCAATTGTCGCCTGCCGTCCAATGAGCAGTGCATCCTGGAGACTCGTTTTTCCGCCATCGTCGAAATGCTCTCGGAAGTGAAGAGCCATTCGATGGAGCCGTATGTGAATGCACTGCGCAACAACATCTGCAGCCAGTGTGAATACAGGTCTGCGGACGGATCGTGTCATAAGCGTGAGAAGCTCGAGTGTGCCCTCGACCGGTATTTTCCGCTGGTGATCGAGAAGGTACATTCGATGAAGATGTTTGTCGACTAGATGAAAGACTGCAATGGAACCGAAACTGAAGATGAGCAAAACGATACGGCACTTGTTGCATGATATCGAGCGGATCAGTGTTGTCGTCCGTGAAGTTGAAGAAGAACTCGTGACTGCACGCCCCTCAAGCCTGACCACAAAAAAAATATTGGTGCTGAAGGAAAAGCTCAGCGAAGTGCACGCCCGGCTCGATGGAATTCACGAATTTGTTCTCGGTTGTCAGCGTCAGGCACAAGAGCAACCGGTTGTCCAGGAAACGGATGTGTGGCTGTAGAGTCATGTGTCCGATGTGAGATTTGGAGGTCACAAGACTCGTATGGGGTCGCTTCGCTACATTTTTGGTCCCGTCCTCTCCCGTCGCCTCGGCCGATCCCTCGGCGTCGACGTCATACCCAGAAAAACCTGCACTCTTGATTGTGTCTATTGCGAGCTGGGGCTGACAGACAAGCGCGCGTTGCGGCGCATGGAATACGTGCCTGCCTCCGACGTTATCGGGGAGGTCCGCGCTGCATTGTCGCGCCCCGATCGCATCGACATGATCACGTTTTCGGGGTCGGGAGAACCGACGCTCAATTCGTCCCTGGGGACCATGATCCGCAGTATCAAAGGATTTACCAGGATTCCAATAGCGGTCCTCACGAATGGGACGCTGCTTTCCCTTCCCGAAGTAAGGAAAGACCTTATGGAAGCGGATGTGGTTCTTCCTTCACTCGATGCGGCAACGGTTGAGAATTTCGAGAAAGTGAATCGGCCGCATCCGAAGCTCCAGCTTGGCCGCATTCTTGAGGGAATGAGAATTTTCAGAAGAGAATATTCCGGACAGATCTGGCTGGAGATACTACTCATAAGGGGAATAAATGACGGCGATGAGGAGATCTCGTTGTTGAAGCAGATCATCGACGAAATCAATCCTGACAAGGTCCAGCTCAACACAGTCGTCAGGCCTCCTGCAGTTGAGGGTATTCTCCCGGTTCGACGAGCCGATCTGGAAAAGATCTGTTCGTTCCTCGGTCCCAAATGCGAGATCATCGGTTTTGCCGAACATGATGAATCTCTCCCTCCCGGTCAGGCCGATACCGACCGGGTGCTTGCACTGCTTAGCCGAAGGGCAATGACGTTGGCGGAAATAAGTTCAAGCCTCGCAGCGCCGCTGAATATTGTGCAGCAACTCCTCGACAAGCTCGGCAGCCAGGAGATGATCCATACGTTCGAGTTCGAAGGCAAACACTATTTCGGAACCACGAGGACTCCTGCGTGATTCCTCACCAAAGACACCTCTTATGAGAATTCCCCGAAGAATTGTCGTGCCCACAGACCTGTCCGAGTTCTCCCTCGAAGCCCTCCGGTACGCCGAAGAGGTTGCCAGGCTTTTCAACGGGGAAATCCTTGTTCTGCATGTCATTGACCCGAGAGTGAAGACTGGAGCAAAGGCCGATGATGCTGAATTCGAAGCCCGAAAGGCCGTCGTTCATCTTCTCATGGAACACGCGATTGTCCCCCAAAGCCTCAGGCTCGAAATCTCCCGCGGATCGGCCGTCGAGGAGATCCTGAAGACTGTCACGCAATTTCAGGCCGACCTTGTCATCATGTCCACCCACGGGAGAAGCGGACTTCGCAACGTACTCATGGGGAGCATTGCGGAACATGTGGTGAGGCTCTCGCCCGTACCGGTTCTTACGGTGAAGCCCGAAGGGCCCGACGAGATCGTGGAGCTGCGTAAAGAAGATATCAAGCTGAATTTGCACCTGAACTGACCCCTCCTCTTGAGCGGAAGGTTACCTTCGAGATTCTGGTCGGGAGCTCAGCTCCCGACCAACCGGTTGAAGGTAACCACCGACCGCCGACCCGTCATTGCGAAGGAGCTCTGCTCCTGAGCCGACCAACTGGATTTGCTCGTCTTCTTTTAGCTAATTCAAAATGACCCATCGTTTGGATATGAAAGGATTTCCATGGCACTCAAAACGGCACACATGAGACAGGTTCATGGTATCACATTCGCCGCAAAAGGACAATCGGCTCATTGGGTCATGATGGATGGTTCACCCGAATTCGGCGGAAGCAACGCCGCCTCGACTCCCAAGGAACTCGTTCTGATGGCTCTGGCCGGATGTACGGCCTCGGATGTCGTCCCCATTCTGGAGAAGAAACGGGCCCCCCTCGCGCATCTTGAAATCAATGTCACCGCCCACGACCGCGAGGAGCATCCGCGCATCTTTACCGACGTTCATGTCGAATATGTTTTCTATGGGGATGGGCTGAAACCCGCCGATGTTGAACGGGCAATCGAGCTGTCGACAACAAAGTATTGCTCCGTCACCGCTATTCTCACATCGAGCGTTGCGATCACTCATTCTTACAGGATTGAGCCTGCTGTAAAGGCAAGTGAGTAACCAAAGCGAGAAGATAGAACGCAGAGGCGCAGAGATCGCAGAGCGGACGCAGAGAATGAATTCCTTCCTCTGCGTACCTCTGCGTCCTCCCCGCCCGACCGAACCTGTGCGGATTCTCTTTCGGTCATTCGGGCGGGCGCGACTCTGCGATTGTCTTTTCCTACGGAGCCAGAGATGAGAGGGAAGAGAAAAACACAGCTGGCGTTCACTTCACCGCCGTTTCGCGTCGGATTCAATAATCTCGTCTGGGAAATTGTTGAAGCAATCCCCAATGGGATGGTGGCTACCTACGGGCAAATAGCTGCCATGGTGCCGCGTCCCCGCGGAGTCCGGGCCAGGCATTATCGAGCTGCGAGGGCCAGATGGGTGGGACAAGCAATGGCCGCTTCTCCCGACGGGCTTCCCTGGCATCGCGTTATCAATTCCCAGGGAAAGATCAGCCTGAGATCGGCGAACGACCACCATCTCAAACAGCGGAAGCTTCTCGAGGCTGAAGGCGTTGTATTTGACCGGCTCGGGCGGATCGACCTCGATCGGTTCAAATGGAATCCTCAAGATGTAGCCACAGAGAACACCCCTTAAAAAACACGGGGCAAGCAGAGAAGGCACAGAGGACACGGGGAGATCATAATCGTTGGAAATTGTACCAAGCCTTCTGTATCTTCTCCAAGTCTTCTTTTTGATTCCCCAACTTTGACACGCATTTCTTGCCGTTACAGGAAATCCCAAGGAGATAATCGTGGCCTCATCCCAGGTCGATC
>DATDRF010000056.1:0-7695 GCA_035291905.1 Bacteroidota bacterium | reverse complement strand
CTTCACCGGCGTCAAAGTGAATACGCGGCCAAAACGCGACGCCGAGCGGACATCCCCCCGACGCAGGGCTTCCCGAATATCGTCGAGTTTCCGAGCGTCTTCAAGGGACAAATACGGAGACCATCCTTCATCCGTTTCAATAAGCTCCACGTCAACCTCGGCAACATACTTGCCTTCGTGGACGAGCTTTGTTTGCAGTTTCTTTGTCATCTTCTCCTCCGTAGAAAATCCTGGCTCCACTGGGTTGGATCCGGACGGTAGGCCGTCACCAACACAGCCGGACCTTCCTTCCCTTTGGGAATCCCCCAAACGACATGAAGAGGATTCGCGCTGCGATCTCGTTGGAGAACCAAAACGCAAGGACCCTTACCATACTTCGGGTAATCTTCCACAACAAGGGCATCTTTTGCTCCATCGAGCAGGTCACTGACAAAAATGTTCTTCGCCGAGAGTTCATCGTAACCATGATCGGAAATCCGAACGTCCCCCTTATCGACCAAACTCACAACTCGCAGCAGCGTTTCACTCACAGACATCCCCCCATTTTGATATGAAAACCATGAATGCTTGTTAACCTCAAACCTGGGACCTGAAACCTGGAACCTTGGACTATTCCCCCACCTTCTCACCAGGCTCGCGCAAGCATCATCTTCATCGGCTCGAGCGTTCGTCGGAACGGATCCAATCTCAATCCGAGAATCTCAAGTGTCACCTTCCCCAGGAGTGGTTCATCACCGTCCTCGCCGAGAATCACCGGGCTATGTCCCCTCCCTTGCGGGAGAGCTACAAGACACTCGGATACATTCCGCTTAATAATGGATCCGTCGGCAAGCGTGAAATCCATGAATCGTTGCGGAGTGAGTCCGATGGCCTTCCAGTCCTCAAGGCCCAGGAGCGTGTATGTTGCCCCGCTGTCCACCAAGAACCGAACCTGTCTCTCTCTACCGATCGGCCCTTGCACAGTTCCTTCGATGAATGTTAGTCCCATGGTTCATCCCCCCAAGGTGTTGTTGGTAATTGATTGTACATCAAGGCTTTAAGTATACAAAAAAATCTGCTTGACTGCAAAAATATTCAAAGCCGACCAAACCTGTCCTCTGTCGCTGTTTGAATACATGATGTTTTCCCGTCATTCGAGCAGCAGGGCACACCGTTCGTGGCTATTACAACGCACGATGGGATTCGCCTTCCATCATGATCTTGACCAAATCAGCAAACGTTGTCTTGTTGCTCCAGCCGAGCAGCTTTTTGGCCTTTGACGCGTCGCCACGGAGTTCATCCACCTCGGCCGGACGATAATACGCCGGCGAAATCTTCACCACAACCTTACCAGATTTCTCATCAACTCCCTCCTCCGAGACCTTACTTCCCCGCCAGGA
The DNA here is from genome assembly GCA_035291905.1 of Bacteroidota bacterium. Lineage (GTDB taxonomy): Bacteria > Bacteroidota > Ignavibacteria > UBA10030 > UBA10030 > JACPLA01. The sequence goes on along the minus strand of DATDRF010000056.1, from coordinate 6,316 downwards.
AATCTTCATTCCAACGTGGGCAAACGCAAGCTCCACAAACTCGCGGACCGAATGGGTCTCGCCGGTTGCAACAACAAAATCATCCGGCTGGGAGTGCTCCAGAATCTTCCACATGACCTCGACGTAGTCCTTTGCATAACCCCAATCCCGTTTTGCATCCAGGTTCCCGAGTTCAACAAATTCCTGCTCGCCCCGTACGATGGCAGTAATCGCCCGCGTTATCTTTCGTGTCACGAATTCCTCGCCGCGAAGCGGCGATTCATGGTTGAAGAGTATCCCGTTCGATCCGAATATCTCGTACGCTTCGCGGTAGTTGACAACAGCCAAATGCGCAAATACCTTCGACACAGCGTAAGGTGATCTTGGATGGAACGATGTGGTTTCCTTTTGGGGAACCTCCCTCACTTTCCCAAACATTTCGCTCGACGATGCCTGATAGAGCTTGATCCCCGCGTTCAATTCGCGGATCGCTTCGAGGATGCGCAGAACTCCAAGGGCATCGATATCGGCCGTAAGAAGCGGCTGTTCAAATGAGAGCTTCACGAAGCTTTGGGCGGCAAGGTTGTAGATCTCATCAGGCTTGATCTTCAGCAGGACGTTCCTGATGTTGGAGTATTCGAAAAGTTCGAAATCGATGAATTCGACGTCCCGAGTGATACCGAGCCGGTCTAGACGCCAGGAATAGATGCCGGCAGTACGCCGAATCCCGCCATAGACCTTGTATCCTTTTTGCAGGAGGAACTGGGCGAGATACGCCCCGTCCTGACCGCTGATGCCTGTAATAAGTGCCTTTTTCAATGGAGTAATCTTCTAGTTAATTGATCTATTTACGAATTAGTGAGATCAGAAATCCTTCCCCCAGCGCTTTCCGCAATTTCTTCCACGTCTTCCTCATGTCCTCGGAGATCATTTTCGTGTCCGCGAGAACCGGCATAAAGTTCGTGTCTTCGCGCCGGGGAGTTGAGCAATTGTTACGCTCTCACCACCAGGTCAATATCGCGCGGCGCGATGTTTCTGGTATCAACAACTGGAACTCCTAGTTTCTTGAAATCGATCTTTCGGTATTCGTCATGGGCCGTTGAAATCACAAATAGATCGTACTTCGAACTTATTTCTGCCGACTTCTTCCCCGCCAGATGCAAATGCTCGCGTGTTCGTCCGATGACCGGTACATAGGGATCGTTGTAATCGACAACCGCGCCTTTCTCCTCAAGCTTTTCAATGAGCTTGTACGAGGGTGACTCTCGGTCGTCGTCAACGTTGGCCTTATAGGCAAGTCCCAGAATGAGTATCTTGGCTCCTTTGACCGGTTTCCCTCTCTGGTTGAGAGCTTCCGTCGCCCTGGCGACGACATAATCCGGCATCGAGGTATTGATTTCTCCTGCAAGCTCGATGAACCTGGTGGACACATCGAACTCGCGTGCCTTCCAGGTAAGGTAAAAGGGATCAATGGGAATGCAGTGTCCGCCGAGTCCGGGCCCCGGATAGAAGGGCATGTATCCGAACGGCTTTGTTTTCGCGGCCTCAATCACTTCCCAGATGTCGATCCCCATCCTATCGAATGTCACTTTCAATTCGTTGACCAGGGCGATATTGACCGACCGAAAAATATTCTCCATCAACTTTGTCGCTTCAGCTACCCGCGTCGAAGAGACCGGAATTACGCTGACGACAATCTGAGAATAGAGTGCCTTCGCCATCGCCAGGCCTTCGGGTGCATCGGCTCCCACGACCTTCGGAATTGTTTCGGTGGTGTATTGCGGATTATTAGGATCCTCCCTTTCAGGCGAAAATGCCACCTGAAAATCCCGGCCAGCCTTCAGTCCACTCTTTTCCAGAAGAGGCACCATCACTTCGGCCGTTGTGCCGGGATACGTCGTCGATTCGAGGACCACGAGCTGGCCTTTGACAAGGTATTTGGAAATCGTCTCGCACGTGGAAACGACGTAGGCCATGTCGGGTTCGCGTTGCTTTGTAAGCGGAGTAGGAACGGCAATGAGAATGGCAGAACAGGCGGAAAGCTTGGAAAATTCTGCGGTTGCGCTGAATCCTGCTTTGATGCCTCGCTCGACACGTTCCGCGGCAATGTGCTTGATGTAGGAGGTCCCTTTATTCAGGGAATCGACTTTCCGCTCATCCACGTCGAAACCGTAAACCTTGAAGCCTTTTTCGGTAAAGCAGAGGCCCAGCGGTAACCCAACATAACCAAGACCTATGACACCTATGACGGCTTTCCTTGCCTTGATGGAATCAATAAAGTCGCGGGACATTGATAAATCCTCGATACGTGAATCGGTGGTAAATAGTTAATGGGTTGACTGGTTAACTGGTTAATTGGTTAATTGGTTAATTGGTTAATTGGTTTCTTCTTGCTTTCGTCTCTTTAGGTAGGCAATGTAGCCGTTTATTCTTCGCATTAGTTCGAATCCCTCTCTTTTCAGCCCATTTAGTTCCTCAACATCAGCGTATTCCTCATCAATACAGGTGTTCAGGTCGTCGAGAAGTTCTGTCAGAGATCCTCTCGAATGCCTCAGAAATTGGATGTTTTCCTGATAATGAAACCTCCCATGACCTTCAGCAATGTTGTTCGTCAGCGAAAGTGCTGCTCGACGCATTTGGCCGACGAGATTGTATTTCTCCTCCGGAGGCAGCCTCCGGGCTAACTTGTACATCTTCTTTCGAAATACCCTCGCTTGCTGATAGACCTCCAGATCTTCAAAACTATATCCACCCATGATCCCCCCAATTAACCAGTTAACTATTCACCAATTAACCTCTCCCCACCTCTTTCCTCAGCTTCCTCCACGTCTTCCTCATATCCTCCGAAATCATCTTCGTGTCTGCCAGCACCGGCATAAAGTTCGTGTCTCCGTTCCAACGCGGAACGAGGTGGAAATGGATATGCTTGTCGATACCTGCACCGGCAACACGGCCGAAATTCCCTCCAAAGTTGAATCCCTGGGGATGGCTAACCTCCTCCAAAGCTTTTTTCATCCGGGCCGTCAGAACCATGATCTCTGCGAACTCTTCTTCATTCAGACTCTCGAACTTGCTCGTGTGCTTGTACGGTACGACCATCACGTGACCACTGTTGTACGGATAGAGGTTCATGACTGCGTAGCAGTGGTTGGCGCGGACGAGGACGAAGTTTTTTTGGTCATTTTTCTGCTTGGCTATTCGGCAGAAAAGGCAAGCGGAAGACTTAGGCCGCGAGAACGTGGCAATGTATTTGGATCTCCAAGGGGAAAAGAGACGTCTCAAATGATTGACTGGTTAAGTGGCAGGCCGGTTGACTCGTTAATACTGCCCCTGTTGGCATAAACTCCACCGTTCATCAACGTAGTTCTACTTTTCTCTTGTAAGAGAAAAGTAGCAAAAGAGAACTTCTCGCCGGAATTTAAGTCCCACAACATACCCCATCCAACACACATGCCGTATTTCACTCCTGTGACCAGACTGCAATCCCAACGATTTCGTGACGTCGTCGTGAAATAAACGCACGGAATGGCGACCACCCCGCTTCCCCGAAATTCCGGCGTCTTGGCTTCTAAGGACCACAGTTCCCGCCCCAAGCCGGCCTTTTTCGGTTTGGAAAAAGTGGCGATGTATTGGGATCTCCAAGGGGAATAAAGACGCTTCACTGTTCAGCTAACCAATTGGTTGATTGATTAAGTGCATTCTGCTCTGCTGGTTCGATCGCATCCCCACGCGAACCTCCCCCTTCTCTTACTAAGAGAAGGGGGACGGGGGGATGAGTTGTCTGCCGCGTCCTTATGAGGACCAGATTGTTTCAGCCGCCTTTCTCCCGTGAACCGTTGTGCAAAACGGCGGCTTCACAATGACAATTCCTTTCCTCTGCAGGCTTTCTCCTTACCGCTTACTGCCTACTGCTTTCTGCTCACCGCTTTCTGCCTACTACCTTCTGCTCACTGCTTACTTCCTCCTGGCTTCCATCATCCATCATCCCCCGAAAAGCCTTTCCCCCGGAATCTCACGCAACCGCACTCCCTTCCCATCCTTCTCCGAAACCATCGGATTCTTTATAGGCCATTCTATTCCTATTTCCTGATCATTCCATAGAAGCGTCAGCTCCGTCTCCGGGCTGTAGTAGTCAGTGCATTTGTAGAAAAAGAGCGCCGATTCGCTCAGAACAAGAAAACCGTGCGCAAAGCCTGAAGGAATGAACAACTGCTTCTTGTTCTCTGATGAGAGATTCGTTCCCCACCATTTCTTGAATGTCTTCGAATCCGTTCTTAAGTCCACAACAACATCAAAGACCTCTCCCTCAACTACGGAGACCAGTTTCCCCTGCGGTTTTGGGTTCTGAAAATGAAGCCCCCGAAGAACACCATTTTTTGAAAACGAAAGGTTGTCCTGAACAAACCTTGTAGGAATCTTTTGCTGTCCGTATCGGGTTTCGTTCCAGGTCTCCATGAAGTATCCCCGATCGTCCCCAAAAGAACGCGGCTCGATCAGCAGGATCCCCTTAAGTTCGGTCTCGGTTACTTTCATCGGCCGACTTCATCCAGCACGTTGAACAGATATTCCCCGTAGCCGTTGTTTTTCATCTTCTCGGCTTGAGCCTTGAGCTCATCTGCGGAGATCCACCCTTCTCTGAAGGCTATCTCTTCGGGACATGCAATTTTCTGGCCTTGCCGCTGCTCGATAGTCTCGATGAAGATGGATGCCTGTAGCAGTGTCTCGTGTGTCCCAGTGTCGAGCCATGCCATGCCTCGGCTCATGATTTCTGTTGTGAGCTTTCCGCGCTTCAGATACTCGTTGTTCACGTCAGTAATTTCGTACTCCCCGCGCCCTGAAGGTTTCAAAGAGCCGGCGATACGAGCCACGTCATTGTCGTAGAAATAGAGGCCGGTGACAGCAAAGTGGGATTTGGGCTTCTTGGGCTTTTCCTCAATGCTCAGAACTTTCTTGCTCTTGTCAAATTCCACGACACCATATCTTTCAGGATCTTTCACGTAATAGGCAAATACTGTGGCACCGTCTTTGCGGGCGGCCACTTCTCTCAGGGTTTCACGAAACCCCTGGCCGTAGAAGATGTTGTCACCAAGGACCAGGCAGGCATTGTCTTTTCCGATAAAATCGCGACCGATAATGAATGCCTGTGCAAGTCCCTCCGGCTTTGGTTGCTCGGCATAGCTAAAACTAACACCCCACTGCGCCCCGCTCCCCAGCAATGACCTGTATCGGGGTAGATCCTCGGGGGTCGAGATGACCAGGATCTCCCGAATTCCGGCAAGCATGAGGGTCGACAAGGGATAATAGATCATCGGCTTGTCATAGACCGGAAGAAGCTGTTTGGAAATGACTCTGGTGGCCGGATAGAGCCGGGTTCCGGAGCCTCCAGCGAGAATGATTCCCTTGGTCATTGAGAGATTACGATTCCCAATAGGGTATGGTGGTGACGAGACGATTAGCTGGGAGTAACATCGTGATAGGTGATATGTGATTCGTGATTAGTGATTTGCGGCCTCTCTCGATGAGATACTTCTGACGAGACCGCTGAGCATCATTTCAACGGTAGAGAGACGCTCATTTGCCTCAACTTCAGTCGCTTTCGAAATAAAGCCCAATCGCCTGGAAACCTCAATTTGCGCATCTATTTCGCTGAGGGACGATTGTGCCATGTTCAAGAAGTGTGTCTTATCCTTTTTGGTTTTCCTTGTCAGTCCCTCTGAGACATTAGAAGGGACGGAAACTCCCGCCCGTCTTATTTGAGCTTTGAGACCGAATTCCTCTTCGCGAGGAAGAGGCTTCGTTATTTCGTAGAGAAAAACGACAAGGTCAATGATCTTGCCCCAAAGATCTAGTTTTTTGTGCGGTTTCAACCTTTCCATAGCACCCCCCATGGTTTTGATGGTTTACCACGTATCACCTATCACTTATTACGAATCACAGTCTTGTTTCCGCTTTCCGTAAGTCATTGCAGGAGTTGAATATACATAGAGAAAGTTAGCTAAACAAGAAATTTGGACGATTTTGCGGGCACATGACAAGAATTTAACCACGGAGAACACAGAGAAGGCACAGAGGGCGAAGAGAAAAGGGTTTGGGGATAAGCCCGTAAGAGCTTTTTTTGCTTGTAGCCGCTCCCTTTCATGTATCCACACCTCTTGCCGAGGGAGCGGCGTGGCGAGAGTTCGAGGCTTCGGAGATGTGGCACCGCCATCGGTTACAAACCGACGGCTCACGATCCTCATGGCAGTGCAATCCCGCAGAGCGGGATTATGCCATGTATTTGAGGTCCCTTTTCAGCCGTCTGTTTCAACAGATGGCTGAAAATCCCGGTCGCCGCCTT
>DATDRF010000055.1:0-16714 GCA_035291905.1 Bacteroidota bacterium | reverse complement strand
CAATTCAGGCTTACTGTCAACGTTTCGGAATCAAAGCGAACCTCGATTTCGGTCAAGATCCTCAAGAACGGCCAAACAGTATCGTCGGCATCCGGGCTGGCAGGAAAAGAATTTGTCGTTTCTGTTCCGTCTCCCCTTCTTTGGTCGCCGGATAATCCCTTTCTTTATGATCTCCGCATTGAAGCCGTTCAGAACGATAAGACGATCGATGCGGTGGAGAGCTACTCCGGACTGCGAAAAATCGAAGTGGCAAAGGACGAACGGGGTATCAAGAGGATCTTCTTGAACGGCAAAGAGACTTTCATGACGGGTCCGCTCGATCAGGGATTCTGGCCTGACGGGATCTACACGGCTCCGACCGATGAAGCATTACGATATGACATCGAAATAACGAAGAAGCTCGGCTTCAACATGGCCCGCAAACATGTTAAAGTTGAGCCGGAACGCTGGTACTATTGGACCGACAAACTCGGCCTCCTGGTTTGGCAGGATATGCCGAGCGCCAACAACAAGACCCCCGAGGGAAAGAAGCAGTTCGAGATCGAGCTCGAGAGGCTGATCGAGACCCACGAGAACCATCCCTCGATCATCATGTGGGTGGTATTCAACGAAGGATGGGGCCAATACGATACGGAACGCCTGACCGCATGGGTGAAGCAAACGGATCCGACACGGCTCGTAAACAATGCGAGCGGAGGGGCGGACAAAAATGTCGGCGATGTCAATGATATTCACAATTACCCGAAACCCAAATCGCTCCCCTCTGAACCAACACGTGCCGTCGTCCTTGGGGAATTCGGAGGGCTGGGCCTTGCAGTCGATGGGCACACGTGGCAGAAAGAGCATTGGGGGTATCAGGGAATGAAGAGCGCGGATCAGCTGACGTCGCAATATGAATCCTTTCTTCGAACCGTGTATGAATTGAAAAACGATCCTGGCCTCTGCGCCGCGGTATATACCCAAACAACAGACGTAGAGGTTGAATGTAACGGGCTCCTGACGTACGATCGGGCGCTTATCAAGCCCGATCCTGACCGGATTGCCCGGGTGAACCGCGGGGATTTCACTACGGTCCCGCCGCCTCCGATTCTCCGCGAGGTGGTGCCGACCTCACAAAAGCAACCCCAAACCTGGCGATACACATTCGTACAGCCACAGGAAGGATGGGTCAACAGGGAATTTGACGATTCGCAATGGCAATCGGGACCGGGAGGGCTCGGTACGAAGAAGACGCCGGGAGCTGTGGTGGGCACCGAATGGACGGGGAGTGATATATGGATCCGACGGATTTTTTCGATTGAAAACGCCGATTCTGACTCGTTGGCTTTTTTCCTCCACCACGACGAAGATGCCGAAATCTACCTCAATGGATCACTTGCCGCGGCAGAAACCGGATGGACCTCGGAGTATGAGCTTGTCGAGATTGGAAAGAAGGCGCGCGTGGCGATTAGAAACGGCGAGAATGTCATAGCGGTACACTGCAGGCAGACAGGCGGCGGTCAGTATATCGACGTGGGGATTGTGCGGATAGAACAGCCAAAGGGGCGTTGACATTCTTCGGTGAATTGCTGATCTTCATCGTCTCGTCCATTCCTTGGGAGGAAGGAATTCACACCCACAACAACTGGAGGCTGCCATGAAATCCGCACCATGGCTCTTGCTATGCTTTGTCTTCGCTGCATTCATCCTGACCTCCGCGGCATTCGCGCAGGATATGCAGGATGTAGTCTATCTGAAGAACGGCAGTATCATTCGGGGGCTTGTGATCGAGCAGGTGCCCGGCAAATCGCTGAAGATCAGGACACGAGATGGCAGCGTGTTCGTGTATACGATGGAAGAGGTTGAAAAGATAACCAAGGAAGAGGTTGTCGGAACTCCCGCTGCTCCTCCAACCGGAGTCTATGAGCCGGGCCGGTTTGTACTTGGAGTCAACCCATTGGGATTTATCGTCGGCGGTGTCTCCTGGATAGGATATGAACAATACGTCGGTGACAATTTCACATATCAGCTCAGGGGTGACGTATGGACGTATGGTGAAGAGGAGAACGATGGGGGGTACTATTACAAGGAAGATCAGACAGGATTCGGTGCAGGAATCAGCGGCCGTGGATATGCATTCAGCAGTCAGCCTTACAGCGGCCTCTTCGGGGGATTTGGGATCGATGCCGTGTTCACAAGCTGGAGTTGGGAAGAGCGTTTTACAACATTCAGCCCTACGAACCTCGGCGACGGCTCCACTTTCACCCTCGTCCTCAATGCCCAGGTGGGCTTTGCTGTCGCCATTTCAAACGTGAGACTTGAACCGTCGATCGTCGCCGGGTATTTTCTTCTAAGAGAAAAAGGAGCTGGAATCGTCGGCGTGTTTGTCGCTCCCGCTGTTCAGATCGGCGTGATGTTTTGATAATCCCCAAGGCGGGATTTCGACAGCCATTCGGCATCGAAGCCGTCGGATTCATCGGATGGCGGGGCTCAGCGGCTCGCGCCCTAATACACCAGCAGCGGCTTGAATTGAGTCTTTGAGTCTTCGACCTTCTTTACGCCGGGAGCCGGGAAGCGGAGATGATCGAGCATCTTGAGAATTGTGTCCCAGGTGTCATCACCTGTGGGAAAGATCGTGAGGTTGTAATCGAGCCCTATGGCGAACTTCCGATACGGGGTCACATTCTCGAGTTTATGGGAGATATTCTTCCCGCCGTAGCCAACGGCAAGATTCAGGAAGCGGGGCCAGTACGGTTTCGCCGCCTCAGGGAGGAGACCGTGCACATTGACGCTCAGCCAGTAGATATGGCCGTCGTAATCGTTCGTCAGCCGCCACCGCTCGTTGCGGGGTCGATTCGGTGAAGGCCAATAGCTGAATTTGAAATTGAAGTTCTGCAGAAACGGATCGTTCATCTGGAAGAGTGCGTAACCAAGGCCCATCACATTGAACAGAAGGTCCGCCGGCGTGAATCCGAAGTTCGAAAAACCGTCAGCTATCTCGCTTGAAACCGCATGGAACATGGTCAGGCCCATCCCCGTCCAGAGTGAGGTGATTTCGTCATGCCCTCCCCACCTCATCATGTCATACAGGCTCAGAAAATATGCGTAAGATGTGAAGAAATGCCCCACTTTGTCGACGCCCAGGCTGTAGTCGTTCCACACGCCTTCTTCATAGATGTGAAACGGATGGGTATTCCCCTCCCACCACCATTGGAATTGTATATAAAAGACGCTGGCCGCGTAAACGGGAATAGCGTAGTTGAGGAAGGTTTTGCGGTGGATCCCCAGGAACATGGTGTCGCGCTCGGCGGGCTGAGAGGCCAGCATCTGCGCAGAGAGATGCTCCGTGAGAAGCAACATGACAAAAAGGAATAATACCCGGATAGCTGGTCGGCGCATGAAAGCGGTCTTAGAAATCGTAGAAGAGTCCGAGAGTGTTCCAGTGGATGCGCTGATTGTAGAATTGCCCCCGTTCTTCGATTCCCGCCCTATGGCTGAGTGCCAGCCTCAGCGAATGCGTTGTTCCCCGAAAGCGCAATCCCGCCTGGTAGTTCTGCGTGGTTGCGTATCCCGACTCTTCACGGAACTTAATATCGGCCGCGAGATACACAAACAGATTCTTCGCTATTTCCTCGTTTAGTCCTTCTCCACCGACCTCCAGCAGCCAGTGATGTGCTCCCGGCTGGGGGATCTTGAACCTGTAGTGATAGAGCGCTCCACCGTACACGAATCCTTTGATGAGGCCGATCCGCTGGAGAGCGAAGAACTGAAAATAATCCCTTACATAATTTATCGAGTGCCCGTAGCCCAGAATCTCGATCGCGTCATCAACAAGATGCTGACTCGTGTGACCGTATCCAAAGCGCAGGATGCGCTCTTCGTCGAGCAGATAGTCGGCGAGCACATCGACATAGAAATCCGCATTGACCACCTCAAGGTGGTTGCTGGACCGAAGGAACTGGGTATAGAGAGTACCCCCGACCGAGAACTGCACTTCATGGCCGTCAAGAGTTGCGTTGAGGACGGGGACCATCGAGCCCATCCCGCCGATGTACTGGTTGTTCTTCAGAACACGCGTGAGACTGATGCCGTGGGCGGTTGAATTTGCGGTAAAATGAGGCATCATCAGATTGTCCGGAAGCCAGGAAAGAGACAGGCTGCCGTCCTGTCCGAATGCAAACGACGCGACGGACAGCAGAAGAATCATGAACGCTGATTTCACAGAAATATTCCTCTCAAGAGTCCTCTCGCCTTCGACAAATGCGGGAGAAGACGATGTCAAAAAATGATGTCGAATATAGTTGATGTGTCCTGTACAATCAACACTAAAAACGCGCAAAGACGATTGTCGGAACGGCAACCTTGCAGTTCATCGAGCCGAATTATTTCTTCGGATACGGCGGCGGCGACGGAACCGGTACGGGTTCTTTTGCAATCTTCTCTTTCAGGAACTTGATGGCAGCTTCAAGCTGCGCATCCTTTCCATTGAACGCGGCATGCGGCAGATTGTCGACGACGAAATCGGGATCGACGCCGTGTCCCTCGATTAACCACACGCGCTCAGGCCCATAGACACCCGTCTCCGCAGCTGTGGCGATCCCTTTGTCCACCAACCTGTTGCTTGAACTCAGCCAAATCTCTCCGCCCCATGTTCGCGTACCGATGACAGGCCCCATCCCAAGCCGGCGAAATCCCTCCGCAAAGGCCTCGCCATCTGAAGCCGTCCGTTCATTGCAGAGAACAACCATGTGTCCCCGAAATGCGTACTGCATATTCCAGTAGGGAGATCCTACACGCGGCTGCCAGTAGAACCAGGCTTTCCGAAGCAGTTTTCCCAGAATCCAGCTGTCGATATTGCCCCCGCGGTTGTGGCGCACATCGATAATCAGACCCTTGCGGTGAAACACGGGGTAAAAATTCTTCACCCATTCCGTGTAATTGCCACCTCCCATCGCACGCAAATGGACATATCCTATCTGATTTGCACTTTCCTTGTCAACCTGAAGCCGGCGGGTATATTCCCACTCATCGTAGCGCAAATTGGCCTCAGCCGCGGAAGAAATGGGTTCTACCATCACGGTGCTTGTTGTTTTGGACGTTGCCGATTGCACTTCCAGCAGAACCTGCTGACCCACGGTGTTCCTCAAGAGGATCGCCGGATCGTCAACGGAGAGCGTCGGGACCCCGTTGATGGAGACGATCACGTCGCCCTCCTTGACACCAAGGTATGGGCGGGCCAATGGAGAAAGATCAGAAGGATATTCGGGGCTCGTCCTGTAGATATGATCTATGCGCCACCCTTTTCTTTTTTCATCCTTTACCAATCTCGCACCAAGCGAGCCGGCGGCTACGTTGTCGTCGCCTCTCCTCAGATCACCTCCGGATACATAGATGTGCAGCGCCGAAAGTTCGCCCACGAGATGACCGAACAGGTCGCTCAATTCGTCCCTGTCGGTCACACGATCGACGAAAGGAACATATCGTTTGAACAGCCCTTCATAATCAATTCCGTGCATGTTCCTGTCATAGAAATAGTCACGCTCAAGTCTCCAGGCATCCCTGAACATCTGGCGCCATTCTTCCCTCGGCTGAATTGAAAATGTCCACTTCGAGAGATCGACCTTCTTTTCAGCCAGCGACGAGGGGGTGCTTGAGCCGGCGTCGATGACATACAAATCATTCCCCTTTTGCACCAGGAGCTTCTTGTTGTTTGGCGAACGCTCGTATCCCGAAACATCTTCAACGAGCGTTTTCGTTTTTACATCGTCATTCTTGATATCGACCGCCAGAAGTTTTCGCTTCGCTCCAATTCCCACCTCCGAATCAAGCACGAAGAGCACTTTTTCTATGGCGGAGAGCTCGCCGTAGCGCCCTGCGGGGAGAGGAACCTCATAGAGCCGGTCCTGGATGCCTTCAAGCGCAATGGTCACAACGGCTTTCGTTTCTTTCTCGTCCTTCTTTTCTTTCGTCTCTTTTTCGTCTTTCTTCTCAGCAGGTTTTTTCCTGAGTTCGTTCTCCGGCAGGAACGGAAACCATTCATCCGCGGTCATTCCCAGGGCATAGATCTTCGTGGTCTTATCGAAGAACGGTTCCGGCTGCCGGGGACCCCAGGGGCTTCCGACAACGGAAGCAAAGGTCCGGTCCGAGAGGAAATAGAGCCATTTTCCGTCTGTACTCCATGCAGGATTCCATGAGTCTGTCCGATCATTGGTGAGCTCGGTGTTTGTTCCCTTTTCCACAGAGTAGAGGCTGATCGTGGAGTTCAGATTGTCTGTGTTTTCGACGTACGCAAGCCATTTGCTGTCGGGAGACCACGCAAGGTCGAAGAACATCCCCCATTCTGACGTTGCGATCTTCTTCGTTTCCTTCTTGTCAATATTGTGAATCCAGAGTTTCAGATCTTTGTCGGCGAACGCGATCAATGTTCCGTCGGGGGAGGGAATTCCATCGAACCGGATCACGGTTCCGCCTGATGTGAGTTGTTCCGTTGTGCCAACGCCGTTTGCCGGCATTCGGTGAAACTCGTTCTCACCTGACTGGTCCGAGATGACCATAAGAGACTTTCCGTCGGGAAAGAAGCGGGCGATTCTGTTTCGAATTCCCTCCTGGCGGCTCACGCGAACAATGCGTCCCTGCTCTGAGGGGAGGACAAAAACGTTGCCGCGCGAGGTCAGGACCACCCTGTCGCCGTCCGGAGAAACATGGGCCGAGCTCAGGTAGTCCATCGGTTTGGTCACCCACTTTTCGCGCATCTGATCGAAATCGGAAGAAAGCGCGATGTCGATCTTCCTGTCCGTTCCGCTCGAAATGTCGAACAACCTCAGATCCGCTACAAGTTGATACACAATCCTGCCCTTGTCGAGTGCCGGGTAGCTCACATCGAAACCGTCATGGCGCGTATGCTGCTTCAAATCCGAGCCATCCTCTTTCATCGACCAGATGTTCATTGTGCCGTCGCGATCGCTGACGAAATAGACGCGGCCGCTCCACCACATCGCGTCCTTGCTCGTGCCCGGATAATCGGCTGTGAGAGGAACTGCCTCGATGGACCCTCCGGTGAATTTCCACAGGTTCTGTGCAGTGCCCCCTTTGTATCGTTTGGTATAACTTCCCTGGAATGCCAGGCGCGTGAAGAAGAGAGTTGCCCCTGTTGATTCAAACGAGCCCTGACTTGCCTGCGCCAGGGGGAGAACCGTCTCGGAATTGTCACGCAGATCGATACTGATAAGCTGCCAATTCGGCAGCGTTGAGTATTTCTCCGTTGCGGCAAGAACCTTCCCGTCCGAGGTCCAACCAACGACATTCGTCGTCCTTCCCGCGAATGAACGGCGGGTCGGAAGACCTCCGGCAAGGGGCATCGTATAGACTTCCACCGGGCCTTCATACTGAGCCGAAAAGGCAATGAGCGATCCATCGGGAGAAATACTCGCGCGGGTTTCCAGCCCCTGGTGCGTCGTCAGCCTCCTGGCAATTCCCCCGTCGATTCCGACCGTCCACAGGTCGCCTTCAGATGTAAAAACGACGGACGTCCCGTGAAGAGCCGGCATACGATAGTAGCCCACGCGCTGCTGGGCAATTCCTATCGCGAGTGGTATCGCAAGAATACACATCAACCTTTTCATGTGAACTCCATCTCGTGGCAAATGAGAATCCTATTTCCGACAGCCCTATGCTGAAAGCTGACTTCTGACATCTGGCCTCTGACCTCTGACTTCTGACTTCACCTGACCTCCAAATAATCTTTCTCCGGCAATTTCGGAAACGCGGCATGCGGTTCGGCCTGATACCAATAAGCCACCGAGGCAATGTCGTCCTGCAACGGTAAGTACCTCCCGCCAGACCGCCATCCCAATGCCTGGATCGTCACTTTGAGGTCTTTCTCAAACCGAATCGGATCCATGATATGCCAGCGATAGAGTCCGAAACGCTGTTGAGAGTTGTACAAGCCGTCGGGACGAATGACTTGATGCAGCCCCGCGTACGGCGTCGAAAATTCCTGATACTGGTGTGTTTTCTGATTCTCAAAGTTGTATGAACCGCAGAAGTAGTCTTCCGTTCCTGTTCCGGCGATTGTCGGAAACTCCTTGTCTCCATCCATAAAGAACTTGATCTCACCCTCACCCCACCATCCGGTGTTGTTCACTCCCCATGCCATGTACGTTCCCACATAGTGTCCCCATCCCTTCACGTTGTCGAGAATGGTGTAGACTTCCTTGTACTGGAGAGGATTCTGCCGCCTGAACTGCGCGTGGAAATACGCGGCATCGCCCGGGACATCTGACAACGCATAGTCAATCTGATAATACACCGTCGCGTCATCTTCCCCGATGTTTTCGATCGTCAGCTTCGCAGACTTTTTGAACGGCATTTCCCAGTAACAATTGAACGCGCTGCCCGGGTTAACGCACACAGGGAGAGATGAAAGCTGGGCATACTGGTTCCATCCGCTGGCAAAGAAATCTCCCACCGGCACCTCCACCGAAGGCGTCGACTCGCCGTCCCAGTACATCCGAAGTATCAAGTACCGCCAATGACCTGTCGGAGTCATCCAGATGTGTTGAATGGCTCCGCTTCCGTTGATCTCTCCGAGGACGAATGTCTCTTTCGACTTGATCTTCACCGAAGGTGAGATTTTCCATCCCTGCCCAAGATCCTTGGCCGCGTTCTTCCCCGTTCCTTCAACCGCCATTCCCGCTTTCCCTTTTTCGCCAGTGAAGTTTTCCGGACTGATCGACCGCGTTTTGGCCTTCGAAAGTCTCGAGAGTGATCCCATCCCCATATTGAGTCCTGTCTGCGCTTGAAGCCCCGACCCAATGAGCCCCGAGAGGGCTATCACAGCAATTACGCGTGAAGTCTGTTTCATGGCATTCTCCTCATCTGTGTCGTTTACGTTCTATTTTCGGTCTCTTTTTTCCTGTGTCCACAAACAACAGAACACGCCTGTCTGCCGGAGTGCCGGCACGCAGGCAGGAATCTTCATTGGAAAAAGAACTGAAATTACGACAGATTGCATATCCGTGTCGTTTCAGTGTTTCTTTCAATGCTTTTTCCGTGTTACAAATTGTTTCAATTCGTCAGAAGCTCTCCTCCTTTATCGATATTCTCTTTTGTAAAGAACCGCGAAGAAAGCGTCATCTCCTTTTGAACCTTTTCCCCGTGAAAGATCCTGAGCGCGGTCTCAATGGCTTCTCTTCCACCGGTCGGGTATTCAAATGATGCAGCCATAATTCCCTGCTTCACATACATTTGCCCCTCCTGGGGAAGCGCATCGATGCCAATAAAGAGCATCTGTTTTTCTCTTCCCGCGGCACGGGCTGCCAAATATGCACCGTGAGCGCCGGGATCATTGTGCGCATAAACCAGGTCAATGTCAGAAAACCTTGCCAGTGCCGATTCCATCTCCTTTCGCGCATTCGGTTCCAGCCATTTCATGTCGGCTTCAAAAATGACGTTGATGCCGCTTCCCTTGATCCCTTCGCGAAATCCCGAGTGCCGATCCTGCCCCGGTGTGGAGGTCATTAATCCTTTCAGCTCGGCGACGGACCCTTTTCCGCCAAGTTTCGTGACAACCCATCTTCCGGCGGCGGCACCGATCTTCTTGTTATCCGCCCCAATGAAACATGTGTAGTCCTCGCCCAGCACACGCCGATCGAGAACAATCACGGGGATCCCGTTCTTGTAGGCGTCGCGGACAGGAGCGGTAAGCGGAGCAGCCTCCTTCGGCGAAACGATGATCAGATCCACCCCCGCGCGGACGAATTCCTCAAGGTGAGCGCGCTGTCGCAGATTGTCATTCTGCGCATCCTTGAAAACAACGGTAAGCTCGGGGTATCCTTCGGCCCCCTTTTTCACGTCGGCATTCATCTGCACGCGCCACGGCTCTCCGAGATTACACTGACTCATCCCGATGACCCAGGACTTTTTTTGCCCCAGGAGGAGAGTGAAAGAAAGTGTGAGCAGAACAAAACCGATTGAAAGGCTTTTTCTCATGATCGTGTCCCTTGAAAAAGAACGGCAGCAACAATAATGATCCCCGTGAGGACAAGCCGCGTCTCTTCACCGACCGCATTGATGCTCAGGATCTTCTCGAGCGATCCGATGATGAGAATCCCGAGCACCGTCAGCCCCATCGTCCCCCGTCCGTCTCGGGATCTCCCTGCACCTCCTGACCTGCCTGACACATTCCGGCAACCGCGCAAAAAAGGCCGCTGAGCGTGTAAGAGAGAATCTTCATCCTGTTCACGGGAACGCCCGAATACCAGGCCGCCTCTTCGTTTCCGCCGATCGCATAGAACCTCCGCCCCCAGACGGTTTGCGAAAGAAACAGCCAGCAGAGGATGACGCAGACAATGAGTACAAGCGTCACAACGGCAACATTGCCTCCCAACACGCGGGCATCAAGGAACTGAAATGAAGAGGGAACTGAAGCGTACTCGTAAGACCCATCGGCGGTTTGAACCGCTGTTGAGATCTTTTCCCCGCCCGAGATCAGTTTCGCCGCTCCACGGGCGAACACCATCATGGCAAGCGTTGCGATGAAAGGTTGGACCTTGAACCGGGCGATAACCCAGCCGACAAGGACTCCGCAGGCCGAACCAACGGCCACCGTTACACCTGCCGCAAGAAGACCATTCCACTGAAGGTGGATTGTCAGAAGAGAAAAGACGACCGCTCCCAGCGCCATGACGCTCCCGACAGCGAGGTCGATGCCGCCGCTGATCACAACGAGCGACATGCCGCACGCAAGAATGCCGTACACCGATATCTGCCGCAGCATGTCCCTGTGCGTTCCCCACTCGAAGAACGAGCCGCCGGCATTGAACACAACCCCGACGAGAAGGACAAGAATGAGGGAGAGTCCGGCCCTGGTCGTCGGAGATTGTAGAAAATATCTTAGGCTCGGGGCCATCTCGGAGACTTGTTCGATAAAGGGCTGAAGCTCTTGGCTGTTGTTGGTGTCTCATAACCCCGGCCTAAAGGCCGGGGCAAATCAATTTGCTGTAATAGGATAACTCTGGTTTACCATGCCTCTCGAGCTTCCATCACGAATTCTCCAGTCCCAAATCCGTTTCTCCGCCCTTTCAAAGCATAGCCGGGTTTCAAGCATCAGGCCGTCTTCAAAGCATTAAGCCGTTTTTCAAGCATCAAGCCGGGTTTCAAGCATCAGGCCGGTTTCAGGTATTGCCCCGCCCTTTAGGGCGGGGATAAAGAAAAGCGACGGAAGGAAGTGGTTTCAACCACTTCCGTAAATCCGCAGCTACTTGATTCCACAAATGCTCACATTCAATCCGAGTTCATCCATTGCCGCCGCTTTGATCAGCATCCCTTTCTTTGCGTTCTGGACATCGGGTGTATACACAACATGAATATGGTTTGACTTATGCCGGGCCATCATTTGATCACGCGACACGCCTTTGAGGACAGCGTGCATGATGGGCCACTGCGGGGTTGTCAGATTCCAACGCTCCTTCGTCTCCTCAGCAGGGAGTGAAACCACCTCGGCAAGCCCGGTGTCGTAATTCAGTCTGTCGTTTGCTACAAATACCCTGCTCCAGACCACCCAGCCCGGTTTACTTATCCCCTTGAGCGTTCCTCCCCCGAGTCTGAAGTACATCGGCGGCTGGCGTTCGCTCGAGGCGCCGCGATAGCCGTCGACAAAGTGCGCGGGAGGAGCAGCGCCCGAGATTTCGAGCACCCACACAAAATCACTCTTTCCGTTCTTCCGGAACTCCCTTCCCCAGCGAAGATCATGCAGTGTGTTCTCCGGTGGAAACCCGAGCTTGCGCCAGAGCCGGTACGTCACTAACGCGTCGAGCCCTGCGCATTCATCGACTTCGTTGAAATGAGGAACCGCTTCGCCGGCGAACAGTTCCTCTCCCCCTTCCGAAAAAACCGGCGGACGGTCAACATTATTGAGAAGCCCTTCGGCAAGGTCCGAGGCGGGGGTCAAATCTTTGAGCCCCTGTTGATACTGGATCCCGATGGCCGCGCATCCGAATTCATCCGCCAATCGAACTGCGGCGATGTACATCTTGCATTGCCGCAGAACCTGGTCTTCCGTCAGGTCTTTTTTCTCATCCCAGCCGAACTTGAACTGAATTCCCTTTCCCTTCAGCCAATCGAAGGCCTTTTTAGCATCGAAATCGGAGACCGTCTTCATCTTTGCATAGAGGGTTGATTGGCTGAGACGTTCTTTGAAGACCCCTGTCTGGTGAAGCAATTCGTCGGGGATGATGGCGTTATACATTCCCATGCATCCTTCGTCGAATACCCCCATGATCGCCTTCTGCTTGCGAAATCCGTTTGCAAATGCTCTCCCCGCATTCTTCAGCACCGCAGGAATCTTGACCTTGCCAAAAGGGACAACGTGCGAGGTATCGTGCTTGACTTTTCCGGTCTTCATCCATTTCGCCAGTCCCTTCAGGAAGAAATCGTCCGTGAAATCCTCGCTCCACAACGAAGAGTATTCGACGCCCGCCTTTGTCAGGGAACCGTTGAGATTCAGGAGACCGACGAGCCCGGGCCACGTGCCGCTCCAGTTCGCAACGGTCAGGATCGGGCCCTGATGCGTCATCAAACCGGCAAGGACATGGTGGCTGTATTGCCAAACTGCTTCTGCCACGATAAGGGGCGCTTTCGGAGGTATTGATTGGAAGACCTTCATTCCGTACGCCTGACCATCGATGAAGCCATGTTTCTTCTGCGCGTCGTACGTATGTGCGCGTTGAATTGCTCCGCCAAGTTTTGTGACGGCCGCTCCAAGCTGCCGTTCCATTTCCGCCTGCGCGGCTTCGCAATTCTGATTAGCCGCAAGGCGGAGGTCGCCGCTTGCGATGAGATAGATCGTTTTCATGGATGCCTCATGGTCGCAAGAAAAGTAACGGAAAGCGTGGAAGAACGAAGAGCATCTGGTTCTCTATTGCCTGAAGAAGGCCGGGACAGCACGAACAATGTAGAGAAATGAGGGTTCTTATTCCAATAATTCGTGATGCAATGAGAGAGCGGTTATTTCACGGCATAAAACAAAAAAGCCGACTCTTTCGAGCCGGCTTTTTGAAAACGGGGACCTTGTCACGGATAGAATCGGAATGCCAATCCGCCCTCCAGCCCCAGCCCCACGTTCGGAGAGACGACCAATGCCGGCCCAATCTCGAAAGCGATATCGAACGGATTGTTCGGGAACAGATAATCCACGCCGAACATGAATCTCACTCCGAAGCCCAAGGTGCCGGATGGGTAACGCGGCCCTCCGTAGGTCGCGGGTCCTACAAAGGCCCCGGGTCCGTAGTAGAAGGGAAAGCTCGGGTTGTCGAACTCATTTGAGTGAAACACATAGTCAGCCCCGATCGCTATGCCGCCAAATCCGCCTCCTACATAGGCCTGAATCGCCTCCCGGTGAGTGCTCCAGTATTTTATCGAGAGCCCCGTCGGTGCGCCGATGATCAGTCCGATGCCGAACTTTTTCGACTGGGGCTGAGCGATTCCCTGCCACGATGCTGCAACGGTGAGAAGAAGAATCGAAAGGACAGAACGTCTCATCAAAGCCTCCTTATGATGTTCTTTTTTTGTGTTTCCAGGTATGACTCTTCAATAAACCGGTGTTGGCGGCAAGAATCATTGTTTTCGGTCACACCGGCGGAATTTTCACACGGCAGGGTCTGACAATTACGTCAAACTGATTAATTACACCACATGAGTTCTCGCCGATTCCAACGAAACCCACGAAAAAGGAAAAGCCTTGCAGCAAGGGACACAAAGCAGACACGAAGATTACGAAGGCAAGATTCCTCTTTATGTTCTTCGTGTGTCTTCGTGTAATTCTTTTCTTTCCTCGCATGTCCTTGATTTTGAACCAAGAATTCCCTATCACGCTTCCGATGTTCCTTTCTCTTCTTTGAAACTTCCAGCTTCAACTTCCCGCATGTGAAAGGAGGCACGTATGTTGCCCCTGATCCGAATGCTTCTCCTTGTTGTAATCTGTTTCCCCGTTGCGTTCTCCTTTGGCCAGAAGAAACCAAGCCAACCCAAAACCTTCACCGCCAATGCTCTCGAAGAGATTGCTTTCCCTCTCGGCGGAATCGGAACGGGATGCGTTTCACTCGGCGGACGCGGTGACTTGCGCAATTGGGAAATTTTCGGAAAACCCGACAAAGGGAGCAGACTTGATTTCTCGTTCTTTGCCGTCTGGGCGCAGGCCAGAGGCAAGCAAGGAGTCGCAAAGGTTCTCGAACGAAGGTTCGCTCCATCATACGGCGACCGGGGGCATGGCTTGGCCCAGCAACAGCTTTCCGGGTTGCCACGGATGTCTGAGGCGGTCTTCCGCGGCGAATTTCCTTTTGCCTGGATCAACTTCAAGGACCGAGACCTCCCCGTGGAAATTTCTCTCGAAGCCTGGAACCCCTTCATTCCTCTCGATGTCGAAAACAGCGCTCTTCCGATGGCAATCTTCACGTGGAAGATCAAGAATCCCACAAAAGACACGATCGATGTCTCATTGGCTGCAAATCTGTTCAATCCGATCGGATCCCGATACACAAACGTCAAGGGAGAGCGGCCGGGCCTCGGGAAGAACCTCAATGTTTACTTGGAGAAGGGCGATGTGCGGGGACTTTATCTTACTTCCCTCAAGGTTCAAGAGGATGATCCCAACTACGGATCAATGGCATTGACCACATCATGGCCCGACGTTAACGTGCAGACCCGCTGGTATCGGGGCGGATGGTGGGACCAATGTCACGTCTTTTGGGATGATTTCTCAAAGGATGGCAGGATTCGCCAGGTCAGAGACACATCGGCATCGGCAGAAAATCGATCTGATGTCGGGTCACTCGTGCTGCGTGCAACATTGCCACCCCGGAGTGAAGTCTCCCTCCCCGTCTTCCTCACATGGTATTTCCCCAATCGGGAAAATTACTGGAATGGCGAGAAGGAGGTCCGCGGGAAGATGATGAGGAATTACGTCGCGGGAAAGTTCACTGATGCGATATCGGTTGCGGATTATGCGAACAACAATCTCACGAAGCTCGAAAAAGAGACAAGGACATTTCATGACGCCCTGTTCGGCACGAGCCTGCCTGACTATGTCATCGATGCCATCTCGAGTCAAATGTCGACGTTGAAATCCACCGTCTGCATTCTATTGGAGAATGGATCGTTTTTCGGATTTGAAGGAGTGAGCGATCAGGGGGGATGCTGCCCGATGAACTGCACACACGTTTGGAACTACGAGCAGACGCTGGCATATCTGTTTCCTCAACTCGAACGCTCCATGCGTGAAACGGATTTTCTCCACAACACGCTGCCGAACGGATACATGACATTCCGGACCCTTCTCCCGTTGGGCGACAACCAGTGGAAATTCAAAGCATGCGCTGACGGACAAATGGGCTCTATTATAAGAGCGTATCGGGACTGGAAACTCTCCGGCGATACGGAGTGGCTGCGAAGACTCTGGCCAAAGATCAAAAGCGCCCTTGAATTTGCGTGGCTTGGGTCGGGCGATCCGCCGCCGCAGGGATATGAGTGGACCAAGGAACAGGTCTCGATGCCGTGGGATCCCGACAAGAACGGTGTCATGGAGGGAGAACAGCACAACACATACGACATTGAATTCTACGGGCCCAACACGATGATGGGATCGCTCTACCTCGGGGCATTGAAAGCCGGGGCAGAAATAGCGGAAGCAATGAAAGAACCCGACAAAGCAACCGAATACCGGGGACTGTTTGAGAGTGGAAAGAAATTGTACGATGAGAAACTCTGGGCCGGGGATTACTACATTCAGGACATTTATGTATTGGATGGACTGAAGGTACCTGAGCACCTGGTTTCGCCTGAAGACGAGGAATGTGAAGATGGATGTGAGTGCGATACGGTCCCCGGGGGAAAGACAAAGGCCCTGGATTCTGCTCACGTCGTTCCGAAGTATCAATACGGAAAGGGCTGCCTTTCCGACCAGCTCCTGGGACAATACCTTGCCCACGTTGCCGGCTTGGGGTACGTTCTTGACAAAGATCATGTCAAACAAGCGATGCAATCCATTTATCGGTACAATTTTCGTCCCTCGATGAAGGATTTCGCCAACGTGCAGAGAGTCTATGCGGTCAACGACGAAGCAGGGCTTCTCCTCTGCTCATGGCCGCATGGCGACCGTCCCGCTCTTCCGTTTGTCTACAGTGATGAGGTCTGGACGGGCATTGAATATCAGGTAGCAGCAACGCTCATCTACAACGGATGGGTGAAGGAGGGGCTTGAGGTTGTCAAAGGAGTGCGTGCGAGATACAGCGGATTTAATCGCAATCCCTGGGATGAAGTGGAATGCGGGCATCATTATGCCAGGGCCATGGCAAGCTGGGCGGTTATGCTTGCGCTCACAGGATATCACTACGACGGAGTGACCGGCCACATTGAATTCAGCCCGGTGATGAATGCAGGGAACTTCGCGACCTTCTGGTCTTGCGGACGCGCGTGGGGAAGCTACGAGCAGGTGCAGAAGAAGGGAGAGACCGTGATTCGTCTGAGCGTTTCGAAGGGTTCACTTTGGGTCGAGTCGATAAGCCTGGGATCAATTTCGGGAAAACCGGCGGTGGGAAACGGACGCGTGACGCTTAACGGGGCCAAACAGGCAGCAACGATTGAAATGAAAGACAAAAGACTCCTGTTGAGACTTTCAGAACCGGCGACAATACCCGAGGGTTCTGTGCTGCAAGTGATTCTCTGATGATAGTGTCGTCGG
>DATDRF010000054.1:0-12968 GCA_035291905.1 Bacteroidota bacterium | reverse complement strand
CTCTGCGTTAAGAACTACATCCAAATTGAGACACTACCGGCACCTAAAACGACTTGTAATTGAGGCTCCTTGCAGGCATATTACAGGACAATTCTCCAGAGAATGCATGCCGAACGTCGCCGTTGTCTTATTTCAGCTGGGAGGGCCCGATTCGATCGACGCCGTGGGGCCTTTCCTCTATAACCTTTTTCGTGATCCGGATATCTTCGATTTCCCGGGAGTCTTTCTTGCGAGAAACCTGTTTGCGCGCCGTGTCTCTTCCAGCAGGGCCAAGCCTGTCGCCGAACATTACAGGGAGATCGGCGGAAAATCACCCATCAATGAACTGACCGAATCACAGGCCAGGGATCTGGAGCGCTCTCTGAGGGCCGACGGGATTTCAGCCAGCGTTTTTGTAGCCATGCGATACTGGAGACCACTGACCGAAGATGCGATCCGTGCTATTCTGGAGAAGACGTTTGACAGGATTGTCCTGCTCCCTCTCTACCCTCATTTTTCACGGGCAACGACATACTCCAGCGTCAATGAATGGAACAGGAAGATCGCCGGAAAAAAGATCTCCGGAATTCCCACGTCGCTCGTCTGCTGCTATCCCGATCATCCTTTGTACATTGAGGCGCTCGTCGAAAACATTCAGGGCACGCTTGGCCGGTTCCAATCCGTTGATCCAAAGGATATCGACCTTGTTTTCAGCGCCCACGGGGTCCCGGTCGATTTTATTGCCAGGGGAGATCCCTACCAACTGCACATTGAGGAAACAGTTCGAACGACGATGGCCCGGGGCGGGTGGATATCTCCTCATCGAGTGTGTTTCCAGAGCAAGGTCGGAACATCCAAATGGCTTGAGCCCTCACTCCATGCAACGATGGCCGCGCTGGCAAATGACGGGCGACGGAATCTGCTTGTCATCCCGATAGCCTTTGTGACGGAGCATATCGAGACACTCCATGAAATTAACATCGAAGCAAGGGAGGAGGCATTGCGTTACGGGATCCTGCGGTTTGAGATGATGCCTGCTCTCAATTCGCACCCAAAATTCATCCGATGCCTGGCCGAGCTGGTGAAGGAACAGATTTCTTCCGACCGGGGCACTTTCACCGCCTGTCGTCGTCTGGCTGGAGGCGATGCATCGGGGCCAGGACCGGTCTTGTGCCCGTGGTACAATTCCGCCAAGCCGTTGGAATCCAGGAGAGAAAAATCGGCCATCGTCCGCTGAGACGGGGGGAAAAAAGTATGTGCACATTCACCGGAAATCCTTTATATTTGAACGGTCAGAGGTGAAGTTGCAGTCAGGTTGAGGATACTTGATCACAGCCGAAGGAGTCCTTATGGGAAGCAAGGTTCGGAACGTAAGAAGTTGGTGGTTGGTTCTGGGTGCGGTATGCCTGCTTGCCGCATCTGTTCCTGCACAGCAGCAGACAGGGGCGCCTCCCGCTTCGGTCGAACTGATGTCGCCCGAACAGTTTACCGAGACCCTGAAACAGGTCTGGTCGTTCCTCAAGATTGAGATGGAGAAGTATCTCGAAGCGATCAAGTCGAAAGGCGAGTTTGAGACCTCGTCGGAATACGACCGAAGGGCTACGGATTCCCGAAGACTCTACGTCGCGGCGGTGATGAAATATAGTACAGACCAGAAGCTGAATGAGCGCGACTACAACGTTCTCTTCAAAGCGGTTCTGGGTGCCTACGATGCCGACAAGCAGATGTTCCCACTCAATTCTTCGACCATTGTCGACGCTCCGTACAATATTCCCATAGTGCAATGCGTCATCCGGAAGAACAGCTACATTGCCATGGCGGATTCGATACGGAGGGGATACAGGACCTCGAGTGTTTACATCAACCTCCCCAAGAGCAATAAATGGCAGGTGAGC
Organism: Bacteroidota bacterium; assembly: GCA_035291905.1. GTDB lineage: Bacteria > Bacteroidota > Ignavibacteria > UBA10030 > UBA10030 > JACPLA01. Next base: position 11,094 of record DATDRF010000054.1, on the reverse strand, counting down.
CGCGATCTGGCCCGCTCCGCAAAGGCCGATGAAGACCAGATCTACTTCAGAGTGAAAATGAGGATTAACATCGAGAAGACGGACCTGAAGGATCAGGCGGTCCTCGAATTGGTGCCAAGGCAGCTTGCCCTGATCAACAACAAGACAGGCAAGGTGTACTGGACAGCCCCGATACAGTAAGTATTTCGTCCAGAAATGAACAAGGCCGGCGGAGAGATCCTGCCGGCCTTTTTTGTTGTCGAGAAGAGGGAGGGTTACGGATAGGCTGTGACAATCCTTACTGAGCTCACCTGTTTCCATAGTCTCCACGACTTATCCCGGGGAGGGATGGGCCCGTCGGGAAGCTCAGTGACAACCGTTGTCACGGTCGCTTTCTGGCCGTTGGCAATGCCGTAGGAAATAATCTTCACCTGGCCGGCAGGCATGCCGATAATACTTCGAGAATATCCAATTGTTCCTTCGCTGGTCGTGATCTCCTCGGTACGATCAACCGCAGAACTCGCTGTTTCCGGCAGATCCTCCACCGCTCTGTTCAAGCCCTGGAGGGCCAGACTCTTGACAAGCACCTGAGTGGCATGCGTCGTCGCAATCTCCACGGACCCCTTTTCGGCCCGCTTGATGCCAAAGCCAAAGATTCCTATGATGACCGCGACAGCGCCGACAAAAACGATTTTTGATGATCCCATTGAAACGCTGTTCCTCCTAGGAAATTAGAGATTGGGAGGGAAAAAAGTCTGTTCCCAGTAGCTTGCAGGGTACTTGTTGATGTACGTTCCGTCGGACTTTTTCACCTGAGTCGAGAACGTCCCTTCCTCAAGGGTCAACGTGAGCAAAAAGGACGCAACTTGTGTCTTATCAGTCGTCGGGTTTCCGTCCTGTTTGTAGTACGTGAAAACGCACTTTGTTATTCCGTTGGCGACATTCAGCGGCGTGCCACTCCCGATCTGACGGTAGAGCTTCCGATCGTTCGGATTAGGCGTATTGGCAAGTTCGTCAGTATCGCCATAATAGTACGAGACCGTCTCGATAGAACCATCGGCAGCAAGATCAGCGTCAAACTTGAACTTTGATGAGGTACACTCCTTGACGCCGGTTCCCTTGGCCAAGCCCAGCCCCACGTACTCAAAATCCGAGGTCATGATGTCTCTCAGGATGGAGAGTTCCTGCTGAATGTTGGTATGAGCCATGCTCTCGGAAACCATCGTATTCAACGAAATATTCATTCGGAGCACAATGAGCACAATAGCCGTACGAACGAGAATCGACCCTATGATATCGAACGTTACGCCCATTTAGTAAGTCATCACGGTGCTGAATGTTATCGACGACATATCCAAATAATCCGGGAAATTCGCTTTCACAACAACCCTCTTATAATATGTCTCATAGTATACTTTGACAGTGGGGTTCCATTCCTCGACATAGTATACCTGAACGTCGAGCTGAATTCCGGTGATCAGATCGGTGTTCACCGTCCTCAGGTAGGTGTGATAATCGTCGACATCGTCGAACGATGTATTTGACTTGTAGGGTTTGAGGTCGGGCCATGGGACGACCTTGCTTCGCTCTGTTGAATTGGGGCCCAGAGAGTAGTAATCGGTAAATTCCCACGCGTCCCGCCACCTGTAATCCGTCACGATGGCGTCGAATTTCTTTCCGAAGATCTCAGCGAGCAACGACTCACACTGCATGGCGGCCAAGTCGAGAGCCTCCGCCTTGATCTCCTCTCTCTGGCCTTCAATGAGATATTGCTGAGAGGTCACAACCATGACCGTCAGCGCCACGAGCGTGGCAATACTCAGCATTGTCTGTCCCAGACTCATTTACAACGTCTCCTTCAGTGCCGGAGGTACATCAGATGATCCGCAAATCCCTCTCACCAAGGGGTGATGTCTATTCCTCATCGACCGTGGCCGATCCTACTTCTTCGATGGATGTGATGCCGTCCTTGAGCAGTTCAACGGCCGCCTGCCGGAGTGTTCTCATTCCCTGACGAATGGCCTGGCTTCTGAGCTTCTCCTCATCCACAAGCCCCTCGGCCTCAAGCACGATCTTACGAATTTCTTTCGTGAAATAAAGAGCCTCGTGGATCGCCATTCTGCCCTTGTATCCCTTCGTGCAATCGGAGCATCCGATCGCCCGAAACAAAGTTGCGCTCCTTATCTCCTCCTCCGTCATTCCGAGTTTCCTCATCGCTTCTTTGTCCGGATTGGCGATGGGGCTTTTGCATTTCGGGCAAAGCTTCCTGACGAGGCGCTGTGCCAGGACCATATTGATCGAGTACGCCAGCAGGAACGGTTCGACTCCCATCTTGTAAAGCCGGGAGATGGCGCTTGGTGCGTCATTCGTGTGAAGGGTCGAAAATGTCAAGTGCCCCGTGTTCGCAAGTTTCACGGCAATATTGGCGGTGATCTGGTCACGAATTTCTCCGACCATCACGATATCCGGGTCATGACGAAGTATCGCCCTCAGGGCGCCTTCAAAATCGAGCTTCGGATTCAGTTTAACCTGGCGCGCCCCGTCGATGAAGTATTCGACAGGATCTTCGACCGTGATCACGTTCAGTGAAGGGTCCATGACCGTCCGCAATGCCGCGACGAGTGTGGTGCTCTTGCCGCTTCCGGTCGGTCCCGTGACAATGACAATACCGTACGGCTTTTTGATCGCCTTGATGAAGTTCTGACGGGCGTTGGGCTCAAACCCGAGCTCATCGACTGAGCCACCGATCTTCGGTTCCTGAAGCACCCGAATGACTATCGACTCAAGTTTGCTTCTAAGTTCCTTTCCGACCACGGGTATCACCGAAACACGGAAGCGGACGGTTTTCTTGTCGATCGAAAATTGCGCAAACCCGTCCTGGGCGGTATTGCGCTCAAAACGATCGATATTCATCGCCCGGTCCTTGACCACGGCAGAAACTGCTTCGGCGCGGCTCTCTGTGTGAGTGTACCAGATCGAGAGCCTGCCGTCCACTCTGAAATGAAATTCCGTTGTTCTCTCTCCCCTCGGAACGACATGGATATCGCTTGCACCAACTCGCACGGCATCCATAAAGATATTTTCAACCAGGTCTACCAGACCGCTTCGGTTGATCTCTTCCTCGAGGACTTGTTCATACAACTCGGTATCCTCGTCGAGCACCCCCTCTGATTCACCCCGCAATGCAGATTCTTTGTCCTTGTACGTGGATCGTCCGATATTGACCCGTTTCCACAGGTCTTCGTACTGGTCGAAACTCACGTAGAACAATTCAAACTTCCGGTAAGGAAACGTACGGGCAATAAGATGGACTTCGGACCTGGTCGGATCGGGAGTGATCACAAAAACACGTTCAGGGTTTTCAGGATCCACGACAAAAGGCATCACGAGATGTTCAACGGCCAGTTCACGGATTGAGGCCGGAAGACTGTTGAGTTCCTTGCGAATGAAGGCGAGGACGTTGTCGTCGACGGTAAACTTTGTCGTATCGAGGGACTTGAAAGCATAGAAGTCGGCGACCTCCTGATACACCTTGTTCCTGTCGACGCTGTAATCCTCAACAAGCACCTGGGGAAGCCTGCGGCGGGTCTTCTGGGTCTCCTTGCTCATTGAGTCCAGAGCATTGAGAAGGATATCGGGCGTGATGATCCCCTTCTCGATCAGTACTTCTCCGAATTCTCTTTTTGTTTTCTTCACAGTTGTGCTAGTATGTATCGACGCGGATCGAGGCCGTCTCGGACGAGAGGTACGTGAGGAACACGAGGGCGCCCATGATAATAATGGAAATTGCGACCTCAATAAAGCTCACCAGATTCTTCATAGCGTACTGGTTTTCCATCTGATAATAATCCGCAAGCTGGGTGGCCGTAGCCTTGACGTCGCCTGTTTCTCCCGCCGTGCGGAACCTCGAGACAACCATATCCGGGAAGAAGTTGGTCTGTTCGAGGGCATGAGCGAGTTCGGTTCCATACTTCAGCATCAGCGGAACTGCGACGGACTTCACCTGCTTGTCGAGGTATCGATTGCCCGAGGCCTCACCTGCAAGGCGAATGGCATCGATGTTCTCTCCTGAAGAAGCGTATACGATTCCAAGAACACGGCAAAAAATTTCCACGCTGGTATTTCTCAAAATTCGGCCCATATAGGGGATGCGGATAACGAATCGATGGAACGCCATTCTTCCTGCAGGGGAAAGGATATAGACATAGAATCCAATGGTCGCGAGGAGGCTCAACACCACGATCCACACTATGTTGGCCTGAACAAACGCGCTGAACTGAAGAGTGGCTTCGGTCAACGGGGGCATCTTCGATGTCATGGGCGCCAGCATTTCTGCCATCTGAGGGAGCAGATAGACGACATAGAATGCTATGGCTCCAACGAGTGTCAGCGAAGTAACCGCCGGCAGGATCAAGGAGCTGGCGAGGCCCTTCTTGAAGTCGGCTTGCCTTTCGACAAGCTGTGCGACACTCTGGAAGATCGACGTCATGTTTCCGCTCTTCGATGCAATCCCCAGCATCAGCGCGGTATGCTCACCGATGACTTTTCCCTGCCGGGCAAAAGCATCGCGTGAGTCGACGCCGTTCTTCAGATCCTGAATAATATCTTTGAGAGCAGTCCTGAGGTAGTTGTCCCGCACGTTGTTGGACATGATGCGCAGGACTTCCGTGTACGGCATTTTCTGTTCGAGGAGCTTCGCGCTCGTGCCGACGAACGATACAATCTCTCCCGACGATGCGGCCATCTTGAACTCAAACGCCGGTCGGACATACTTTACCTTGAAACCGAGCCGCTCGAGGGCAGAGGTTACTTCGCTGCGCGAGTAGGCGCTCTGAACACCCGTGATCTCCTTGTTCCCCCGCCGTACGGCGTAATTGTAATTCTTCTTTTTCTTGAGCGACAGGAGGGCAGACCTATTCAACTGGCAAATTGTCTTTGCCTTCTTACGTGCCTGGAGGTAGGAAGGAGCAAATACGAACCGCTGGATGATTTTGCCCGATTGGTCTCTGGCGGTGATGCGGTATTCAGACCCGGTTGGCTGAGCCATTATGAACCCGTCTCGCGAATGTGGCGGAAGTGCGGATGGACAAGGCGGGGGAGGAAATGGAACCGCTTCCCATCAAGCATATCAATGTTACGTCTCGGGATCTGCGCTGCTTGTGACCCGGGGCACATTGGAGATTGCCGACGCCAACCCCCTGACGGTGCACTCATAATTTCGCAAACCTTTATCTCTTTTTCAACCGTATAAGTGACTTTCTTATGGTTTGGGCGTTTCATTCAGACTCTCAAGTGCCTTTATGTAGTCCTCAAAGAGCGGGCCGAGTTCATTGAGGCCGTTCTCGATGACATAGGGAAGCGATTCTCCGACCGAATGAAGGATCACCACCGCGTTGACGTTGGCATCCTTCCGGGATGCATTCGAGATCCTCTGTGAGATCCCCTTGTTGACAACAGAAACCGACTTGTAAATCTCCGCCAGGTTCTTCAGTTCCCAATCAGGTTCTCCCCCGGCACGCATGATGAAAAACTGCCCGAGGAGGTACGTTGTAACGGCCCGATAAATGGTCTCCCGCGAAGTGGCAAAAGGAAGGTGAAAACGGACCATGGGCCTCAACCGGTCCATCACCGGACAATTGCTGGTCACCATGTAAATACCGATGAGCGCGCTGAGCCCCTTCTGCAGGGTCGTATCTTTGATAAAGGTTCGCTCCTTCGTCTCGACCGTTACCGTCGTCTTTTCGAAAGAGATTGAATCCTGGAACGACTCGACGAGGCTTGCCAGGTTGGCAGCGACAGGACAATACTCAACGGAACTGTCGAGGGGGCAGTTCTCGCACTGATGAAACTTCAGCTTGGTCCATTCCGGCTTTTTCGCCCTTTGGTCGAGGAGCAGTTCGAGGGAATCCCCTTCCAGACGGATTGAAAAATCCTTTTCCAGTCCGTTGTCAAACTTGAATTTATAGAGGAGCGTTATGATTTCAGATTCTCGGTCAGATGCCATATTCATTGCACGGCCGACAGACGGGAGGTCTCTGTTTCGCCAATCCTATTTTTTGGGAAGTGAACATTCAAAGACAACCTGCGATTTTTCCGAATGAACAGAGAGGGAACCGCCCTGTGCCGCCAGAGCGCGTTGGGCGGCATAGAGAAGAAGAGAATCCTCATCGAGTTTTTGAAACTGGCCGCCAACGGAGTCCAGCGGCTTCCGCAGCTGATCCGCCAGCCTCTCTCCTTTTTCTCCGCTTTTGCTCACCGTCAGCTTGATGGTCAGTTTGTCTCCCGAATCTTTTTCCGCATCGAGGGACAGTGCGGCGCCTTCTGCCGCGATGCCGACAGCCGCGACACCCACCGACCGGAGGGCCTCGCGCATCCTGACTTCCTCGCATACGACCGAGGGCAATTTTCCCTTGAGGTGCGAAACAAACTCGACATCCTTCGACTTCGCGATGGCTGAAATGAACTCAGACACGCCACCCAGCACCTTGTCGAGCGAAACCTCTTTCCCCGCGTCCTTCCTGCCGCCCGGAGTCAGAAACACAGGATCGATGCTCTCGATCCCGGCAGTGACGATAGCCTGTGCCATTTCATTGAGGGACGAAAGAACTGACTGCTGTTCCTTTGTAACCTTTCCAAGTTCACCTTTTGCCAGCATGCCCAGAGCATCTGAGATTTTCACCGCGGCGTCAATGACCTGGTCAAAAACGAACGAGGCATGGTTCTTCTTCAGAGTATCGAGGGCGGCCTCCGAATTCCTGGCCCGGAGAAGCGACCGCATCCGGGTAATCAACTCGGTTGTGTCAATCGGTTTGACCAGGTAATCCTTCGCTCCTTTTTTCAGGCAGTCGATCGCCGTCGAAAAATCAGCGAAACCGGTAAGCATGATCACGTCTGTGGTTGGAAACTGCTCGGAAATGATCCCCAGAGCGGTGATCCCGTCCATTCGAGGCATGTTGATGTCGAGCAGCACGACATCGAAGGGGGTCCGCTTCAGCTTCTCAATTGCTTCTTCCCCGTCAACAGCGGCATCGGTTTCAAAGCCGCCCGCGCTGAGACGTGTCTTGATCGTCAGCCGCAGCGTATCTTCATCATCGACTACCAGAACTTTTCCGACCATGAGTAGGATTCCTTGTTATGACTTGTTTATGCAACTGGTAACGTGAATCGAAATGTCGTTGATTTCCCGGGCTCACTTTGGACTCCGATCGTTCCTCCGTGGGCTTCGACAATAAGCTTGCAAATGGCCAGTCCGAGCCCTGTCCCCTTCTGTCGGATCCGCTTCGCCGTTGAAGCCTGCTTGTACCGCTCGAAAATCGTGTTCAATTCCCCCGGGGGAATTCCCATTCCCGTGTCCTTCACGGTAACGCAGACAACCTTTTGTTTCCCATCACGTCCAATGAAATTGACCTCGTCGTTTTCGGCTGTAATCTGGACGTGACCCGAGCCGGCAGTGAACTTGAGCGCGTTGCTCAGCAGATTCATGATCACCTGTCCGACTTTTCCGGCGTCGATCATTGCGGTGGAGAGATCGCCGCGAATGTCGACTTGGAGGGAGACATTCTTCTGCCTGTACTGGAAATCGACCTGTTTCACCACCCGGTCGATAATCTGGGGAATCGACACCGGTTCCTTATGGAGCGTAATCTTCCCGGCTTCGAATTTGGAGATATCGAGAAGGTTATTGATCAGTTGAAGCATTCGTTCGGCCGATTCCTGCGACGCGGTCAGAAGAGTGAAATGGTCGGGTGTGAGTTGCTCCTTCGATTTCTCAAGCTCTCGAATGAATTCAATAACGTCCTTGATTCCCGCAAGGGGGCTGCGCAGGTCATGCACCAACATGGCCATGAAATCCGCCTTTGTACGTTCAAGCTCTGCCTCTATCTGTTTGAGCTTCACCAGGGTCTTGGTGCGAACGATGAGCTCATCCGTGTCGATAGGTTTCGTCAAGTACTCGTCGGCGCCCAGCATGAGCCCGGCTTCGATGCTCCCCGGGTCCTTGCGCTGCGCCGTAAGGAAGATCACGGGTATCCTGGCGGTGACCGTATTTGCCTTGAGATGTTTCAGGGTCTCAAATCCGTCCATCTCCGGCATTTGGATATCCAGGAGAATGACATCCGGTTGTTTCTCGGTTGCCATCGCCAGACATTCCTTCCCGCTTGTTGCCCGAAGCATGGTGACGGGTTTGCGTTTCAGGGCGAACTCAAGGAGATCAAGATTGTCCTCGGTATCGTCAACGACAAGGATTACTGGATCTTTTTTGGTTTCCTGGTTCATGGTTTCGTTGTCCTAGTATGGTTATGCCGTTGCCAGGACGCGTTTGATCGTACTGGACAAGGCTTCTCTTGAAAACTCGGTCTTGTTCATGACATCTTTGATATAGGAATTGAGCATATCGCGCTCGTTGTTTGTCAGTTCTTTTCCCGACATGATGATCACCGGGATCTTCTTCCAGTCCTCGCTTGCCTGAAGCTGGCGGACAACCTGGAATCCATCCATGCCGGGCATGACAACGTCGAGGAAAATAAGCGCCGGCTTCGCTTTCTTGAGAATCTCCATCGCCTCTTCGCCGCTGTTGGCAACCTCTGATTTGTACCCTTCCCGCTCCAATTGTTGCTTCAGCGCATTTGCGTAATCTTTATTGTCATCCACGACCAGAACAAATTCATCGCCGGTCTTTACGGCAGATTGTACGCGTTTTAGGAACTGCTGTGAATCCACCGGCTTGGGCATGACGTCAATAGCGCCGAGAGACATCGCGAGCGGCTTGTTGTCAATCATTGAGTGAATGATGACGGGAATCTCTTTTGCCTCAGAATCCCGCTTCAGTTCCCGCAGAACCTGCCATCCGTCCTTCTGCGGCATCATGATATCGAGAGTGATCAGAGCCGGCTTGATCTCCTTCGCGAGCTTGAGTCCTTCGTCGCCAGACAGTGCAACGGTGACGCTGTATCCTTCAGGAACGAGGTAGGATCGAAGGATCTGCAGGGCGTCCGGATCATCATCAATGCAGAGGATCTTGGTTCCTGCCTCAGGGCCGACCGTCTGAGCGATCGCCTGCTTCAAGGGAGCGGTTTCCATCTTTCTCATACCGACCGACGTAAGCGGTGCGGGCGCAGGGACTTCCTTCGATTTGTCGGGCATGAATTCGACCGGCACGGTCAGAGTGAACGTGGATCCTTTTCCGAACACGCTTTCGACAGTGAGATCCCCGCCGAGCATCCTCGCGAGGCGACGGGAAATGGGGAGTCCCAGCCCTGTTCCCTTGTACTTCCTCGCATGGCTGCTGTCGATCTGCTGGAATTCCTCAAAGACCAAACGATGGTTCTTTTCCTCGATCCCAATGCCCGAATCTCTCACCGCGAATGCAACGACTCCCGTCTGCACCTGGCGCACCGAAAGGACGATCTCTCCTTTTTCAGTGAACTTGACTGCATTGCTCAGAAGGTTCACAATGATCTGTTTCACCTTCAGAATATCCGTCTTCATCATCGGCAAATCAGGCTGCAATTCCTGTTTGAGGGCAAGTCCTTTCTGCTGGACCAGCATTTCAATTGTCATGACGGTATTGGCGATGATATTGGCAACATCGTCGCTTTCGACGCTCACCGTCATCCGGCCCGCCTCGAGCTTCGAGAAATCAAGGATATCGTTAATAAGCTGCAGCAGGTGCTTTCCGTTCTTGAGAACTTTCTCGGTTGCCATACGCTGGTCCGGCGTAAGCGGGTCGCTCGTCGGGCCCAGAAGGACCGAACTGAATCCGATGATGGAATTGAGGGGTGTCCGAAGTTCGTGGGACATACTTGCAAGGAAGTCGGACTTGACCCGGTAGGCCTTTTCGAGCTCAGCATTTTTCTTATTCAACTCCTCGTTCTTCAATGCGATCTCGCGCGAGAGGGCAAGGGCCGCCTCATTGTTTTTCGCGTTGGTCAGAGCAACCCCGATTTGCGGCACGGAGTTATGGATAATCTCCTTCTTAAGCTCGTCAAAGGGCTGCATGGAACCAAGGACGAGCACGCCCAGAAGGCGGTCCTGGAACAGAATGGGAACTGCAAGCGTATTCTTGGGGGCAACTTCCACCAATCCCGTATCGAGATTAAAACCCGCGTCAGGGGGCAGATCGCTGATTTCCAGCGTGCGAAGTTCTTTTGCACATTGGCCGGGAATTCCTTCGCCAAGGGCATATTGATGGTTGCGTCCGTTTTGGCGGAGTGCATAACCCGCGGCGAGCTCGAGGAGGTCGTTCTGTTTGTTCAAAAGATACAGCGCCCCCACGTTGGCCCCGGAATGATGGCAGACGAGATTCAGACTATTGATTTCCACCTCCTGGATCTCAACATGGCTGTTCAAGGCCGTCACCAACTCCGAGTAGGCACTTAATCGCGTGTAGTTGTTCCCCAGCATGACCGACATGCGGTTGAAGTCGCCGGCCAGTTCGCCAAGCTCGTCGGAGCGATGGAGCTTGATCTCCTCGTACTTCCCCTCCATGATCTTCTGTGTTCCCTCTTTCAGGAGGCGGACGGGGTTCGTGATCGATCCTGTCAGCACGAAACCCAGTGCGACTGCGAAAACGATGATGACAATATTGATGATGCCAATGAACTTGGCTGTGGTGCTGCTTAGAATCTTGGCATCCGCGACGCTTTGAGACTGACGCACCGTCACTTGCTGCCGCACCACCCGGAGGTTGGTTCTTGCGTTCGCGAGAAGCTGGGCTTCGTTCTCAAGACGGCACACGGCCGTAAAATCTTTGTCGAAATTCGCATTTCTGAGACGATTCTCGCCAAGGAGTACCTTCTTGTCGCCGGTATTCGACACCCATTGAGCGAAGTCCTCACCGACGATTTTCAGCTGGCCTGCCAAGAGCGTATCGGGGAGATTCTCCCGTGCGACAGCAATGACCCTTCCGGCCTCCCGCGCGAGGGAATGATAGAGTGCGAAGGCGGTCTCACTGCCATTGAGAGCATATTCATTCGCTGCGTCGGGAGCATCATTGAGGATCACGCTGAGCCGCTGGATGCCGTTCAACGCCGGAATAGCGGCCGACGCTTCCGAGTTGTTGTCCTCGATGCGCGTAAGGAGGTTGAGCGTCAGAATGGTCATCGTCATGAGGATCAC
>DATDRF010000053.1:0-10008 GCA_035291905.1 Bacteroidota bacterium | reverse complement strand
CGTGATGAATCACATGCCGGAGTTGCTGGTAGCTCCCCTCGAACGGAATGACAATGCGGTTCTTGAACAGTTCAGTAACTCCGCCAATTCCTTCTTCCATGTATTCCCCAATGACATTCGTTTGTTGAAAATCGTTGTGAGAGTTGTGCACGACAATGGAGATTCGGTTGGTGATCTCATAGCGGAGAATCTTTCGTATTGAGTCATACGCATCCTCAGCTGCATCGGCAGTGAACGTTGCCAGGTCATAGCCGTTTTGGGAATAATAGACGTCAAAGTGGCTTGTCTGGACAAACTGCCATTCGAACTTCTTGTACTGCACTTTGTTCTTGCCGAAGCCGGAATTCTGGGAATAGAGCGAACCGGAAGTCAGTGCGGCGATCGCGGCGAACAACACAAGTCGTTTCATAATGCTCCTCAATCCTCCTGAAAAAGAGTAGCCAAAATCACAGGAAAATGCAAACCGGCTTCATTCATCAGAACCGAACCTGCACTCTCTTAGTTCCTTCTCTTCCTCCCGTGGTGAATCCTTTTTGGCGTTTCTCCGGGCTTTTCGATGAGTGCAAAATCAATTTCCCGTTCTTCGGGATTGACGCGAATCACCTTGAGATGAACGGCATCTCCGAGACGGTACTGCTTGCCCGTTCGTCGCCCGATGAGGGCATATTTCTTTTCGTCGTATCCATAGAAATCATCTTCAAGATCTCTGACGTGGATCATCCCCTCAACAAGCAGATCATTGATTTCAACGAACAACCCGTACCGCGTCACTCCCGAGACAATGCCGGCAAATTCATCGCCGAGATGACGCTTCATGTATTCGAGCTGCATGACCTTCACTCCCGCACGCTCAGCCTCCATCGCAACGCGCTCCATGGCAGAAGTGTGTTTCGCAAGAGAGGGTAATCGCTCGACCAGCTCCCGCCGGCGCCCTTCAGAGATCACGCGGCTGTATTCCTTGAGGAGGCGATGGACCACGAGGTCGGGATATCGCCGAATGGGCGACGTGAAATGCGAATAGTAGTCAAATCCGAGCCCGTAATGCCCTATGTTCCTCTCGGAATAGACGGCCTTTGCCATCGAACGCAGCGCCACCTCGTTGATGACGTTCTCGACTTCCGATCCGCGCACCTGGTCCAGAAGCCTCTGAAGAGCTTTGGAGGTCACGCCGCCGTCAAGTGCGAGTTTGAAGCCAAATTGTGCCACAAATCCAGCAAGCTCCCGAATGCGGTCCGGGTCCGGGCTGTCATGCACGCGATAGAGGAACGGTTTCAGATTCTCCTCCTTGCGGGCGAACCCGACATGAGTCGCCACTGCCTGATTTGCCAGTAGCATGAATTCCTCGACCAGACGATGGCTGTCCAGCCGCGCTTTCTTGATGATCTCTGTCGGCATCCCCTTTTCGTCGAAACGGAACTTCGCTTCGGCCGATTCAAAATCGATGCTTCCCTCGTGCATCCTCTTCTTGGTGAGGATCTTGCTGAGAGCATGCATGGAACGAAGCGATTCGACATGGGACGCGTCGGAACCGCTTTCTGGAGTTCCCGTGATCAGGGATTCAACCTCTTCGTACGTGAAGCGCCGGGCACTTCTGATGACCGATTCACGAATATCATGATCTGTGACGCGACCCTGCGGCGTCACGGTCATGAAGACCGAGAATGTGAGCCGGTCCTCGTCCGGCCGCAGGCTGCACAGATCGTTTGAGAGCCGCTCCGGGAGCATGGGAATGACCATCCCGGGGAAATAGGTGCTCGTCCCTCGCTTCAAAGCCTCGCGGTCAATCAGTTCTCCTTCCCGCACATAGTACGAAACGTCTGCAATGTGAACACCCAGCCGAAAGTTGCCGTCGGGGAGTTTCCCAAGCGACACGGCGTCGTCGAAATCCTTCGCGTCTTCCGGATCGATGGTGAAACACACGTCTTTCCGAAAATCCAGCCTTCGGCTGATCTCACTCTCCGGGATGGTTCCCGGAATTGCGTCCGCAGCGTCCAGGATCTCTCGGGGAAACGAAAGGGGGAGTTGGAATTCGCGGGCAACAGAGAGTAATTCCGCTGCGGCCTCACCTGCCTTGCCAAGCACTTCAACGATGTTGCCTTCAGGGCTCAACCGGCTCGTCCCCCAGTCATCCACACGAATGACGACCTTGTCTCCGGGCTTGGCACCTTTGAGATCGGCCTGATCGACAAGCACTTCGAACGGGAGCTTCCGGTCATCCGGGACAACGACAAATGCGCTGCGCCGGTGCTCGAGAGTTCCGACGATGCTTTCGCGCCCTCGTTGGACAATCCGTACGATTTCTCCCTCGCGCCGTTTGCCGCTTTCCTTCTGCTTGAGCCCCTGGGCAAACAGGGAGACCTCGACGGTATCGCCATGTGCGGCGGTACCAAGAGAGCCGGGCGGGATGAATACCTCTTCCTCAAGTCCGTCAACAGCGACGAACCCAAGCCCCTGTTTTGTTACCTGAAGCTTCCCCTGGACGTGTTGGGGGATTTCGAGATGGCCGAAATTTCCCCGCTTTGCCCGTTTGATTCCATTCGCCGTTTCGAGCTCCTGAAGGGCCAGGGCGAGGCTTTCCCGTTCATGCACAGTGTGGAGGGACAAACGTCGTGCCAGTTCGGCCTGCTTGAACATTTGATTCGGATATCGGGCAAGGAACGCAACTATCTTGTTCTTGATCTGATCGATGGTAAACCTCTTATGTGGAAGTGACTGCCGTGGTGGACAATTAGAATGTAATTCTGTACAGCAGCCGGAGGCCGTTGGAGGGTCTTCGCTGTTCGATGCTTTCAACGCCTTCGACCCGGCGCTCCAGCTCAAGGATCAGATTACGCCAGGACTCGGATCCCATCACGCTGCTCATGGGGAACTGCACGCTGACATTGGCATTGCCCAGATCGCTGAAGACCCGTCCGCCAAGTCGAATCACGGCATCTCCAACCTCTCCGGTAATGCGAACATCGGCCGACTCCCCGAAGCTCCTGTTGACCCCCCCATAATAGACGACATCGATGGAGGTGACATAACCTATCTGGCTTCTCACGAATTCCGTGAGCGGGCCCGAAAGAAGCGATGTCCCGATGCTGCTCAGAAGATTGGTGGTGAGTGACGATTGCTGCGATTCAGTCATTTCATCTTTGAACCTGCCACTGACAAGAAAGGCAATCGCGTCCGACTGCGCATCGGGTCTCTGGTCTCTCTTGTTGCCGTCAAGGTCATACACTTCGAGCCCCATCTGCACCTTTGGCTCCTGCCGGGTGCCGGTAATGGCGAGCTGGACCACGACTTTCTGTTCCTGTTTATCCTGTTCGCTCATGCCTATTCTGGTGGTGTCAGGCTGATAGATCCCCTCGTACGTTGCCGTTATGTCAAGCTCCGGGTTGGCAATGTCCCCCGTGAAGAGGAGTTTGCCGGTGGCCTGAAGTGTCTTGAAGTACTTATAATAGGAGCGGGGACCGACCTTCAGTTCGCCGGTCAATCGGGAGGCCGATGGATCCTTGGCGAAAACAAGTCTCCCTTTGAGATCGGCAAACAGTTCTTCGTTCGTGAGCGGGTTGAAGATGAAGCGCACCTGCGTCAACCCTGATGCCTCGACCCGCAAATCATACACGATGTTGTCAAGGAAGGACTTTTCATAGCGTTTGGATTGCGGTTCTCCCCTCGACAGTTCCGAGGTTACGGGAATCATGCTGGTGCCGTTTCCTGCCCTGCGATGCCGACCTTCGTCAGTATCCAGGTCTGAGTCGGCCAGACGGGTTGTGTCATCGACAAAATCAACTCTGAAAAGGCGGGTCTTCTCGCTGATAAGTTCCTGAGACGGAGGAAAAGTAATGTTGGCATTCCTGATGAGGAGGTCGCCCATCATGAATGAGCGATCGGGTGTCCCAAACCACCGCAGCCGATTGCTGCCGGTTGCGATGTACACGTTCCCGTACAGGGGGAGGCCTGGCAGGCGGTAACTCTCCTTCATGACCAGGAGTTGTCCGTTGGTGGTGAGGTCGAAGTCCCTCACCTCAAATCCGTCGAGCGTGAGACCTCCCTCGATCTTCATGGAACCCAACCCGTCAATGAGACCAGGGACGCGATCCTCTTCGATGTCGGAAAGGGTCAGTCCGCTGAATGTTATCGTCTGGTTTTTGGGAACAAGCCGTCCGTTCAGGTTGTACGCGATTCCGACGGGAGTGAACAGGAAACGGGCATTCTGGATCGAGAGACTGCCTTCGTAGAGAGGCTCGGAAAGCGTTCCCCGCATTCTCAGATCGGCTTGAAGTGTCCCTGTCAGGTTGCTCGTAACGGGCACAAAGGGATCAAGGAACTCAAGCCGGAACCCTGTGGACTGGATTGTCAGATCGACTCCCTGTGAGGCTCGTTCCGGCGAAACCGGGCCGAGCTTCATCGGCATTCGGCCCGAAACCAGAAGCTCGGGCCTTGCGTTTCGTTCTTCAGGTTTGCTCTTGAACTCAAGAAAGACATCGGACAATCCGTCTGCGTAAGACCCGCGTCCCGACACCTGCCCGAAGACGGCAGGCCCGACAGTCACCCCCATCGCAAGCAGTGAGACGTCGAATTTCGGCACCGTGAAGTTACCGCTGAAGGTTCCGCTTGCGTCGAGAATTCCGTTGAAGTCCCTGACTTTTTCGACAAATGATTCATTGCGCGAAAAGTCCCTGAGGTTTTTGATCAGAAAATTCTTCACTGAGAATTCAAGGTCCGAGACACCGGTCGGATCGAGAATGCCCGTCATGGTTAACGCCTCGGCCTCATGCTGCAGCGAGAGGGCATTGACCCGCACGCCGTCTTTTCCGACCACGAGGTCAATAGGATCCGAATTCTCAAATGCGTAATCTGCAATGGAAACATGGAACTTTGAGAGATTGAGACGGATAAGGTTGGGAACGAAGAGCGAAGTCCCTTCAGCTTCCACCCCGATGGTGGAATCGACAATACCAGCGAATGAGTAAACGGAGGAATCGCTGCTGAGTCGGTGCTGCATCCTCACCCCGCTGATCATGAGGGTGTCGTAGAACACCTGCTGCGCCGCGAAATCAAGCCGTGATTCCAATTTCTCAAGGGTCTGAACTCTCTGAAGACGTCCAAGAGAGAACGAAGTTTTCCCCTCAACTATTCCGATACTCGCCGACGGCGTTCGGATTGCAAACTGTCCGATGCGGACGTCCCCCCTGAGTTGAAGATCATCAGTGGACCCTCCTACCTCGACCCTGATATCGGATGTACCCTGCATCGGCTCGCCGAGAAAGACGCCAAGGGGATGGAAATCTCTGACGTCTGCGGAGACGGTGGCCGCTATCGGTTCGGGGAGCGGCTCCGTCCTGCTTCTGAATGCCTGTCGGCTGCCGGTGGTCGACGCTGCCCGAAGCGAGTCCAGATTGGTGAAACGGTGTGCCAAAGCTTCTGCGAGAAGTGTTCCTGTCCGTCGAAAAGTCTCGACGAGTCCCGCTGCCGTGAATGCTCCCTCCACATTCACGTCGACAGGTTCTGATCTTACCCAAAGTGTCCGGTGGAGAGTATCTTCCTCTTGATAATCGACAATCACCGACTTGTCTTCAAAGATCTCCTTCCCGAAAGTTGAACGGAGGAAAGTGATCTCCGTACGAGCATGGGAGGGATTAAGGCGATATGCGGACCCTGCGCTCTTAACGTCAAACGAAAGGTCGCTCTCGTACGTCCTCTTCCTGAGGACATCGGCGAGGTTGAGAGCTGAGACTTTCCCGTTCAGACTGTAAAGAGTCGAATCGTCGTTCCGGAATTGTGTGCGTGCGTTCAAATCGATGCGCGTCGGACCAAGATTGACCGACAGGCTCGTACGCACTGTCCTGTCGGCCACGTTGACGACAAAGACAGAATTTTGCATGGGAAGTTCGAGAAGCGACGACGTGTCCGCCTGAAGCCTGAGAATCGCGGTCATATCCTGAATCCGCAAGCCCGACCCTTTGAGTGTCGCTTTTGTGTTGAGACTGCTCGGCAGTTCTTTGGAACGGAGGAGGGAACCGATGTCGAGGCCTTTTGTCGAAATAGACGCATCGTAGATCATCGGTTTGGCCCGAAGATCAAGCGACGCGATCGTTTCAAAGTGGCCGGCCGCGATGTCTCCATCCAATGTCGCCGTGAAATTGGTCGGTTGACCCTGGAACGTATAATTGCATCTCATGACACCAACCGATTGAAAATCGGGCAGGACAAGGCCGGGGAGTAGTTCTCTGGCATCCGCGGGGTGGATGATGTTGTCTTCCGCATGAAGATTAAGGGTGAGGTCCCTGGGATTGTGAAGATTGTCGATCGTTCCCGCAATTCGAATGTACGTTCGCGGAGTGCGAACCTGGGCCTCATCCACGCGAAGGTGTCCGAACGTTCCGCGTGCCTTGACTTCCAGTGAGGCATCCTTGTCGAGAAAGTCGACCGGTCCGGGAAGGAACCTTTTGAATGTGCTGAATTCAAGCTTATCCACCGAAACCGAAAGGCTGGTCGGCGCTTTTTCAAGCTCCTGCAATTTTCCGACGGAAAACGGGCTTGCCCCTTCCAGACGTGCGTCGACCGTGAGGGAGGTCCCGGGAGTCCGGATGACGAGTTTCCTGATCTCCGTTGACAGCGGACTCAGCGTAAACTCTCCGGACAGCTGGTTCAATGTGAATTGGGGCCGTGTTGTCTCGAAATCGAGCGAATGGATCACGATCTCGGTGTTCTTCCCCTGCATCCTCAGGGCTGCCCGAAGAGTGAGGGGAGAGAGGTCCAGATCTGAGTAATCAAAGGCATGCCCGGGATGGCGTTCCCAATCTTCCGCTGTTCTGTTTTCAAGAGCGAAGGAGTCAACCAGGGTGACACTGGCGCCCAGGAGTTCGATTTGCCCGAAGTCCAGAAGCCAGGGGGAGGGAGTCGTGTCCGTTTCGGCCTTCTTGATCAAGATCCTGCTGACATTCCACTCTTTGTCGGTCGTACGCCAAATGTGGATCCTGGGCCGCAAAAGCGTGATCCGGGAAATGGACGCCCGCTGGACAAGCAATCCCAACGGGTCGTATCTTACCTCAAGCCTTTCGGCGAAGAAGATCTCTCGTCCGTCTTTTCTGATTCCCACATTGTCGACGTGGAAACCAGTGCCGAGATTCCCCTCGATGGATCCCATTTCGATCTCACCGTCAACGAGAGTCTGGAGCTGTGCGATTGCAAGGGTGCGGACGTACGTGCGGAATGTGCGGGTCTGCGTCAATCCGAATGCGGCGATCAACAGGAAGACGACGACGACTGAGGTATAATATGTAGACCGAAGAATCCTCTTCACATCAGTATGCCTCTCTCAAACCCAACCACACGTGTTGCTAGCGGGAAGGATGCTTTCGAATGCGCTCGAGGATGCCTGTGGTGGATCGGTCTGGAAGGAATTCGATGGTTTGAACCGAACCGCCGGCCGCTTCGACAATATCCCTACCCACAACCTTCTCGATCGCCCAATCAGCACCTTTGACAAGCATGTCGGGAACCAACGCCCGGATCAATTCATACGGAGTGTCTTCGTTGAAAAGACAAACATAATCTACTGAGGCGAGTGCAGCCAGGACGAATGCACGGTCGCTCTCATCGATAACCGGTCTGTCAGGTCCTTTGATCCGGCGAACAGAACTGTCGGTATTGACTCCCACAACGAGAACATCACCCAACGCCTTCGCTTTTCTGAGGTACTCAACGTGGCCGCGATGCAGAATGTCGAAACACCCGTTGGTGAAGACGACGCGTTTCCCTTCAATCTTTATACGCTTTCGGGCAACCAGAAGTTCCTGAAGACTGACGACATTACCCATGCGAGACGGACCTTTGCTTTTCAAGAACAGCGTTCAGGAGGGCGTCGCGCTGAATCGGCACTATTCCAACCTCTCCGCACACCACGCCACCGGCGTGATTGGCAAGCGCCGAGGCCTCCTTGACGGTGGCCCCTGCGACAATGGCCATGGTCAAGGTTGAAATCACCGTATCGCCCGCCCCTGAGACGTCAGCGACATGTTGAGCGCGCGTTTCGACGTGGGTCACATCTCCGCCGCGCTCGAACAGCGACATTCCCTTCTCGCCCAGTGTCAGCAGCACATTGTCTGTCTCAAGCCTCTTCACGAGGTCCCAACCCGCCTCCTCAATACTCCGGACGTCGGTGAGGCGCCGCCCAAGGGCCTCTTCGGTCTCCTTGCGGTTGGGCTTGAAGACCGTGACGTTCGTATATTCGAAGAAGTTGTGGAACTTGGGGTCGACAGTCACGGTCTTTTCCGCCTTACGGGCAAGAGCGGAAATCTCATGGATGAGATTCTTGACGACGACTCCCTTGTTGTAATCTTCAAGAATGATGGCGTCGAGGGTGGAAAGCTCTGCCCGCAGGGTGTCAAGGATCTTCGCCAATATCTCTTTCCCCACATCGTTCTTGACTTCCTGGTCAATACGCACGACGTGCTGGCTGTGGGCAATCACACGGGTCTTGGTCGTTGTCGGCCTTGATTTGTCAATGACAAGTCCTGCAGTCGGAAATCCCGCCTCTTCTACGATCGACCGCAGTCGTTTGCCCCCGCTATCATCGCCGATGACACCGATCATCAGCGGTATTCCGCCAAGGCTCGCGATATTGTTGGCCACGTTGGCTGCGCCGCCGAGCCGCGTGGATTGTGATTCAACCTCGACGACAGGGACCGGAGCCTCGGGGGATATCCTTGAGATGGAACCCCAATAGTAGCGGTCCAGCATGAGGTCGCCCACGACTCCAATGCGCTTTCCGCTGAATTGCTCAAAGAGCTTCTTGATGCGGGTTTCTGAAAAGTCTACCACGGCGGTTCCTTGAAGTTATGCATAAAACGCAGTTTCGTAACAAATATAGCGAGAAGTGCTCACTTATACAAGGAACTGCGCAGGAGAGAGCCCGACACCAGTGCAATTGAACATCGTGGCGTTTTTTGTTATCATCACAGCGTCATGCTTAGCCGCCATGAAATCGCTTCTCACATTGTTCTTGCATGCCACCGCCTCTATGAGCGGGGATTTGTGACCGCGACCGATGGCAACATCAGCGCACGGCTCGCAAACGGAAATATCCTCATAACACCAACATCGCTCAACAAAGGACAGGTCGCGGAGACCGATCTCGTCGAGGTCACTGCATCGGGCGCCTTGATCACTCTCAGCAGTGCTCCCTCGTCTGAACTTTCCATGCATCTGTTTGTCTACAAACAACGGCCCGATGTCAGGGCTGTCGTTCATGCCCATCCTTCGCATGCGACGGGCTTTGCCGCGGCCCGTATGCCTCTTTCAACAGCGCTGCTGCCCGAGGTCATACTGGGCCTGGGCACGATTCCCCTGGCTGAATATGCAACACCTTCGACCGATGAGGTCCCCGCTTCGCTGGCTCCGCACGTCAAAGAGGCCAACGCCGTGCTCCTTGCGAATCACGGTGTCGTCACCTTTGGCGCAACGGTCGAGGAGGCCTTCTTCAGGATGGAAAAAGTCGAACATGCCGCTCACATCCTCTTCGTGGCCCGGATGCTCGGCGGAGAGAAGACTCTCACCGAGGCGGAAATAGCGAGGCTGAAAGCCGCTGCTCAGGAGAAAGGCCCCTCGAAAGAGCGACCTCCCCTCACGGACATCTCCGAGCAGATCGTCAAGCAACTCATTCGGGAAGTGCTTGGCGAGAAACTCAAATCCACAGACAGATAGAATTCCTCCTACAGGAGTATGACAGTGTCCAACAAGATCAAGGTCGGTGTCGTTTTCGGAGGCAGGTCGGCCGAGCATGAAGTGTCGCTGGTTTCCGCCGCGTCGGTGATGCAGGCACTGGACAGGGAAAAATATGAGGTTCTTCCCATCGGAATCAGCCCGGAAGGGAAATGGCTCAGTTCAAATGAGACCCTGCGACTTCTCAAGGACAAGGTCCCGGTCGATCGCTATCCGGAGCACATCGTTGTCCCCGATCCGACGAAGCAGGGGCTCGTCTCGCTGAACAGATCTCTCACGGGCCCGGCGGTATAC
>DATDRF010000052.1:0-27484 GCA_035291905.1 Bacteroidota bacterium | reverse complement strand
ACCCCAATCCCTTCAACCCGACGACGACGATTGAGTATGAGCTGCCGTTGGAAGTCAAAGTGAACTTGGTCATCTACGACAACCTTGGCCGACAGGTGAGAACGTTGGTTGAGAATGTCCAACCTGCAGGCTACTACAAGGCGGTCTTTGACGCACAGGGTCTTTCGAGCGGAATGTACTACTACAGAATTGTGGCGGGGGATTTTGTGAAGGTGAAAAAATTGCTGTTTGTGAAATAGAACTCGGGATGGTCGGGAGTTGAGCTCCCGACCATCAGACGCAAATATCCAATATCCAATACCGGCTGTGTCCAGGTAAACCTTGCTGAAAGGAAAGAAGACATGAAAACAATGCCCAGAATTCTCCTGACCTGTCTGACCCTGTCGCTTTTCGTGTTTACAGCTTCCGCTCAGTGGGTGCAGACCAACGGACCGTATGGCGGCGAAATCCAATGTCTCGAGAGGATAGGAGCCAATATTTTTGCCGGAACTCAAAACGGCGGTGTCTATCTCTCCACGAATAATGGCGCAAGCTGGACACCTGTGAATTCTGGTCTGACAACCCTCTACATCTATACCCTCGCGGTGAGTGGTGCAAATCTCTATGCGGGAACCGATGGCGGTGTTTTTCTTTCCACGAATAATGGCGCAAGCTGGAGTGCTGTTAATACAGGTCTGACGGGCCTTTCAGTGCTTGCCATTACAGCGAAGGGCGCGAATCTCTATGCCGCAGTGTGGAACAAGGGTGTGTTTCTTTCTACCAACAGTGGCACCAACTGGGCGCCAGTCAATAATGGCCTCACGACATTCAGCATAAGGGCGCTTGCTGTTCACGGTACAGCCCTGTTCGCCGGCACCTCGTCGAATGGTGTCTTCCTCTCAACCGATGACGGAACAACCTGGAGTCCCTCAAATTCAGGCATTCCAACGGCGTATGTTAGTGCTTTCGCTTCGATCGATACGAATCTCTTTGCCGGAGTGTGGGGCGGCAGCGGCGTGTACCGGTGGACGAATAGCGACTCTAGCTGGGTTGCAGCCGGGTCGGGCCTAACGAGCACATCCACCTACGATCTTGCCGTAAGTGACACGATTCTGTATGCAGGCATGACTAACGGCGGGGGAGTATTCCGCTCGACGAATAGCGGGGGCAACTGGACGCCGGTGATCGCAGGATTGAACAATCTCTTTGTTCAGTCACTCTTGGCGGACGGGATGAACCTTCTTGCTGGAACACGCGGCGGCATTTACCTCTCTACCGATGCCGGCACCAATTGGAATTTCTCCAGCACCGGTCTCGCGAACACCGACGTTGAGGGGTTGGCCGCAAGCGGTACGAACCTCTTTGCCGCCGCCGGATTTGGAGGATTCTTTAGGTCAACGAACGGCGGCATGAGCTGGGCGGTATCCGATTCAGGAATGAGGGATGCTGCAACCGCTACGCTAATCACAAGTGGAACGAATCTGTTTGCCGCCACAAATGTCGGAGTGTACCGGTCCACAGACAACGGCATGTACTGGACCTCAGTCAGCGGAGGCAGCTGCTATGCTCTTCTTGCGAGCGGCTCCAATATCTTTCGCGGATCCGGCAGTGGTGTCCTGCTTTCAACTGATAATGGAGACACCTGGACGTGGGTCAACAATGGGCTGACCAGCACCAATGTCCGATGTTTTGCGGTAAACGATACAAACCTGTTTGTAGGGGTCTACGGCGGCGGCGTCTTTCACTCCACGAATAACGGATCGAGCTGGACGGCGGCGAGTTCGGGGATGACGAACCTCGATATGAATGCCCTTGCGGTTAGCGGTCAGAATCTTTTTGCAGGAACGGCCGGCGGCGTTTTTCTCTCAACAAACAACGGAACGAGTTGGACAGCCGCGAACACAGGGCTGACGCAACTTTTTGTTCAGGATCTTGCCGTGAGCGGTGCGAGCATTCTTGCGGGTACATTGAGTTACGGCGTTTTTCTTTCGACAAATAACGGCACGAGCTGGACGGGAGTAAATAGAGACCTGACGAGCCTCAGAACCAGCGCTCTTTTGGTGGATGGCGCGAAACTCTATGCAGGAGTCCGTGCAGGCGGGGTTTGGTCGGCGTCCATCAATTCGTTGATTCCTCCTTCGGCTCCGGCTGATTTGGCGATCACAGACTCCTCCAGCGGGACATTAACCATCAAGTGGAGGAAGAACACCGAGTCCGACTTCCTGCGCTATCGGATCTATCGCGGTCTCTCACCGAATCCAACCTCGAAGGTGGATTCAACGACGGGAGGAGCAGGGGATACAAGCAGGACATTCACGGGGCTGACCAATGGTGTACAGTTCTACTTCAGAGTGACAGCGGTGGATAGTACGGGCACTGAAAGCGGATACTCCAACGAAGTCAATGCAGTTCCCGCTGACAGGCTGATTCCCGCCATTCCGCAGAATCTTGTCGTTGCCGACTCGTCCAGCACGACAATCACAATCAAGTGGCGGAAAAACGCGGATTCCGATTTCTTGCGCTATCGGATCTATCGAGGTACGTCGGCTAATCCGACGACGAAGGTGGATTCGACAACGGCAGGTGCAGCGGACACGACCAAAACTTTCACAGGGTTGGTCAATGGGACAAGGTACTACCTTAGAGTCACCGCGGTGGACAGTACAGGCAACGAGAGTGCCTATTCCAACGAGGTCAACGCAGCTCCGAATGTCCCATCAGGAATAGATGATCTGCTGAGTCAGATTCCAACAGACTTCTCGCTGGCCCAGAACTACCCCAATCCGTTCAATCCTGCAACGGTGATTCGCTATGGCCTGCCTGTTCAGAGTCATGTGCGATTGGAGGTATACGATATACTCGGCCAACGAGTGGCACTTCTGGCGGATGAGGAGCAGGATGCCCGCTACTACGAACTAACATGGGAAGCTGGCGGCGCGTCGGGTTTGTATTTCTACCGGCTTGAGGCCACGGCGAGCGCTGATGGCGGCAAAAGATACGTCGAAGTGCGGAAGATGCTTTTCATGAAATAAAATGGTGCAAGGATTTTGAGGCCTATGCGAAAGGAAAGCACCTGGACGTCAAGAAATGGTACATGTGGTACACCACTTGTCCAAAGTGCGCCAAGAAGTATGGCAAGAACTATGTGGCTATCATCGGTGGGTTGAACTAGGCATGATATTGTTGCTGCAATCGGATTCAACCGCCGGACCCTGTGCCCGGCGGTTTTGTTTTTCAATGAAGTCCGTTGAAAATCGAGACGATTATCGGTATCTTAGTAGAGTTCATTCTCTGGAGAGCTGGCAGAACGGCTATTGCACCAGTCTTGAAAACTGGCGTCCGCAAGGACTTGGGGGTTCGAATCCCTCGCTCTCCGCTTCCCGGATCCCGCCAAAAAACGGCGGGATTCTCAATTCGACAAATGAAGTGAGCTCGCTTCGCTCCCTCACTTCAGTCGAATTGGAACTTGGGGGTTCTCCACCGAAGGCGGACTCGCTCTCCGCTTCCCGGATCCCGCCAAAGAACGGCGGGATTCTCAATTCGACAATGAAGTGAGCTCGCTTCGCTCTCTCACTTCAGTCGAATTGGAACTTGGGGGTTCTCTGCCGAAGGTCGACGACTCGACTCGTCGAGCGGACTCGCTCTCCGCTCTTCTTTCTCCGTGTCCTCTGTGCCTCCTCTATGTTTCTCTGTGGTTAACCATAGAGGTCACAAAGAAGGCACGGAGGTCACAGAGCAGAAGTAACGTCCAATTTCTTGGAAATCTGGCAGTTTCTTGATACATTGGTAGGAGCTTTTCTGATTCAATCACACGGAGAGGTGGCCGAGTGGTCCGTCCCGCCTTTGGCGGGACGAGATCTCGTCCGTCACGGTTTCAGCGTGACGAGACGGACTGAAGGCACAGGTCTGGGGGTCGACCGTGTTTTTTGTTTACATCTTGTTTTCCGAGGGTGGGCGGAGAACCTATGTGGGCCAGACGAGTGATCTGGACTCAAGAGTCCGAGCCCACAACACAGGCAGAGTCAAATCAACTCGCCTGTTTGTTCCTTGGAAGTTGATTCACGCTGAGAGGTTTTCGAGTCGTGGCGAGGCGGTGAAGCGAGAGAAGTGGTTCAAGAGCCATCGCGGCAGACAAGAAATAGCAAGAATCTTGGCGTCGATGCAATAATCAAATTCAGCCGGAGAGGTGGCCGAGTGGCTGAAGGCACAGGTTTGCTAAACCTGCATAGGGGGTAACCTCTATCGAGGGTTCGAATCCCTCCCTCTCCGCTGTTGGTTCGATCCCTCGACATTGAACGTTGAGAATTGGATATTGGTTGCCTCATTGTGAATTTCAAAATAAATATTCAATATCCAACTCCCAATATTCAATTTTCAAACGTTGGTGTAAGCCAGACCTTCACGCCGCCAACCTCATAGTCTCATCTCACCAGCAACATCTTTCTTACTGCCGTAAATCCTCCTGCCTGCATTCTGCAGAAATAAATACCGCTCGGGAATTTCGACGCGTCCCACACCACTTTGTACATGCCCGCTGGAAGCACTTCGTCAACAAGTACCGCTGCCTCTCTCCCCAGCAGATCATACACGGTCAGTCTCACATCACTGACCGCTGACAGCTGATAGCTGACTGCTGTCTCCGGATTGAACGGATTCGGATAGTTGGGCTCCAATGCAAACCTCTTGGGAAAGTCAGAGGATTGAACCGACGTGGTGAGATCCAGTGTGAGACGAACCGCATCGGCACGAATGACTACCCCGGAAGTGTATCCCCCAGCGTTGATTACCCGCACTTCTACAAGCGTGTTGGGCCTGAAATCGTACTGACCTATTTTGACCCATTGTCCACCGCCGACAGTCTGGTTCAAATAAACCGAATCGATGACGCTCCCGTCAGACGCAATCGTGTAGAGCGCATGATCTGTTGCGTTCACGGAAGAAGGGACGATCTGTTCAACGTCGTATGCTCCCGCGAGAACAACGCGGGTGGAGAATGCAGCGTATTGGCCAACCGGGTCGAGGTTCGCATAACGACTGGTTGGGCCGTATGCCTGAGCAACACTCTGACTCCATGTCCCGACCTCCGTGTACCCGGGGCCGTCGTTGTCCACGACAAACGCTGTCTGCACGCTATCCCCCTTCCAGGAAATTCGGATCGCATCGGACCGAAGCACGACGCCGGAGGTGTAAGTGCCGTCATTGATGATCCTGATCTCGATGGAATCCAATGCGGAAAACCTGTGGATGCCGACCAGCATCCAGCCTTCTGCTGCCTGTTGATTGACATAAGCCGAATCCAGCACTTGCCCGTCCTGCGTTATCGTCAGTAATGCCCTGTCGGTTGCGTTGGTCGATCCCGGAATGAGCTGAAAAACGTTGTAGTAACCTTCTTGCGGCACTGCGGTCTTGAAAGCCGCGTATTGACCCGGGCCCGTGTTCAGATAGGAAATGCGGGAGGTCGCGCCGTATGATACGGCAACACTCGTGCTCCAAACTCCGCTTTCGCGGTACACTTTCGGATCATCATTGTCGAGGATGCGCACGACGGTTTCTACGACGGCCGAGACCGGGATACAAAGCGGATCGTCCGGGTGATCGGTTGTGGAAAACCGAATTGTGTCGTGAACCGGGCCCGTGCTCGGGAAAACGAGGACCGAGCGAAGCTGGACGCTCGATCCTGGAGAGAGAATGAGTGGAAAAGTCGTATCCACGGAAACAGAAAAGAGGGAAGCCCCGACATTATCGATTGTCTGTGAAGCAGTTCCCTGATTGCCGATGAGGAGAGCCACGTGGAGTGATTCTCCGACCGAAGCATATCCCAGGTTGATCTCCCGGGGAACGGCTGCAAGATCGTATGCACGAACGAGGGGAGACATTTTCACGACATCAGCTCCGGCATTTACGGAGACGCCGGTCTCATTGAATGAGGTCATCTCGAGGGTGACATCGGTCTCAGCGGCAACATTCGCAGTCCCGACATAGATCCACGAACTGTTTGGGAGTGGTTCACGCAGTTCCTTTACCAACGTGTCCACCGAAGTGAGTAGACGAACTGTTGAACGCTGCGCACGGTTTGCCGCCGGAGGGATCTGAATGCTGAATTTGTATGGAAGAGTCTCCTGCGCCTGAAACGTCCACTTTGATACGGCTGAATCTTCCGCTGCAATGGCCGCAGTTCTGTAGTCTGCCCCCCAGGTAGAGGAAGCGACGGTCACCCAGGAGCCGCGCAACTCCTGGTATGCGGAATCGCGGTTGTCCACGAAGATGTCATCGGGGAGGTACCGCAGGAACGCGGTCGAAAGGTTACCGACGGTGTCTGTTACAGCTGCTGCGGCCTTCACGAGCGCTGCGAGCGGGTAAGAGGACGATGAGACCCAGGATGTGGGTCCCGTTGCGGTCATCTCGACAAAATCATAGCCTTCGTCGATTGTCTTGATTGCGACGAAAGGGTGAATCTGGAAGATTGGTTCGTTTGTTTCGACGGCGAATGTTACTCCGTCGGCGACTCGGTTCTCGGAGAACGTGAGAACGGGTGGGAGAGAGTCCGCGGTGCCGAGCCATAGTTGCATCGCGTCCGTGGCACTTTTGAACTCAAAGGGAATGCCGTACTGGGCCGAAAGTTCGTGCAACAGCTTGTTGACCCGCGAGAGCGATGGAAAAATGTTGTCATCCGCCAGATGGTCCCAGAGGCAAAGAACCTGGTCTTTTCCCTGGGCGGCCTGGATGAACGCCTGTTCCAGTTGCGCCTTTGAGACCACCTCGATTGACCTGGACCGGACATTCCATCCCCTCGCGTTCCCGGGAACCTGGTAATCCGTCAGGGACGGGTGATAGGGGACCCAATCGGAAGGGGCACGGGACCAGTCGAAAATGTTGTCGGTCGGTTCAGTATCCACGAGACGCTTTGCGGGGTAATCGTTATGGAGACTGAACGGGATCCATTGGTCGAGAAAGTTCTGCCACTCGTTGTCCATGAAATGCCAGCCGCTCCGGAAGGAGACAGGGAAGTTCTCTTCCTCGAGGAGGTTCTCGGCAAGCACTGTCGTGAATTCTTCCTGGCACTCGGTGAATGAGAGGGCCTGATTCCAGTAGAAGGTCCCGTCGGCGTCGTAATCGCTCCACACCCAGGTGTGATAATGCAGAGTGAGCTCGTCCCCGAAGGAGACGATAGATGGTGCGTGATACTTCTTCATGAGGTGGAGCGTGAGAGGACTCGGATAAGGGACGTTTGTGTTCGTCGATGCCCGGAACATGCTTCCGGTGAGCATCCACCATGTCATGATGAGTGGCTGGCCGTACGAATCCACAACGGTGTCCCGATACGCCGGATTCATGATCTTGTAGGCGTTGTAGCCGGGCTGGGTATAGAGCGATGTCGTAACAGTAGGATGTCTTTTCCCTACATCCAATCCGCCGTTCACGGAGGTATCCGAACCATGGACGATGAGGATCCTTCCGTTCTGAGAATGCAAAAACGCTGGTGAAAAAAAGAAGACGAAAGAAAGCAGGATGGAAGAGAAACGAATCATGGGGTTGAGGTCTCGAGTTTGGTACCCTTATCAAGAAAACAGAATCCGCGCGAGTTTCAAGCCTTGAAATCCTTAAGTTGAGAATCGTTCTGAATTGTCTTTCAGCGAATTCTTTTAACAATTTCTTCTTTCGCGGACAATGTTGCTTTGAAATCAGAGAACGCCTGATTCTTTTCGAACATTTTCATAGATTTCAGTGAGGGCGGACCTGCCCGACGACCTGTAGCGAAGGCAGACTTGTTTTCTCAAAGCGCGATCGGGATCTTTTTGTCAAATACTGCATCCAACGTGTAGTTGGCCAAACGCAAAGAAGGGAACTCTCATGCCGATTTTTGATTATCAATGTTCTGACTGCGGAAAAACCTACGACGTCTTCCACAAAGTTCGGGAAATCGTGGAAGAAATCATCTGCCCTCAATGCGGTTCCACGAAGTACAAGAAGCTGATGTCGGCGCCCATGGTGGCGGTCGGGTCAGCTTCCGGAAGCACCTCAAGCTCAATGAATGAATCTGCGGGAAGCTGCTGCTGCGGCGGGGGAGCCTGCGGCATCGACTAGCGTTTTGCAATTCGCTGTTCAATTGTGTATCTTGGGCATGGTCGGGCGACGCACAGTCGCCTTTTTTATGTTTCAACTCTGATCATCATGCCCGCTCCCGTCCGCGTCCGTTTCGCTCCCAGTCCCACAGGTTTCCTGCATGTCGGCGGGCTCCGCACTGCACTCTATAATTACCTTTTTGCAAAGCACAACAACGGAAAATTCGTTCTTCGGATCGAAGATACGGACCAGTCGCGCAAAGTCGAGGGGGCTGTTGAAAACCTCGTCGAGACTCTGCATTGGGCGGGTATTGAATTCGACGAGGGCCCCGGCAAAGGAGGAAGCTTCGGCCCGTACGTGCAATCGGAGCGACTCACCACGTACCACGAACATGTACAACGCCTCGTAAAAGAGGGAAACGCGTATCATTGTTTCTGTTCGCCGCAAAGGATTGATGAGGTCCGTCAAAAACAGATTGCCATGAAAATGTCCCCCTCGTACGATCGCCACTGTCGGGATTTGCCTCCGTCAGAGGTCGAGCGACGAAAAGCAGCCGGAGAGTCCTCCGTCGTTCGTATGAAAGTGCCGCTCACCGGGGAGATGACGTTTGACGACACGATCCGCGGAAAGGTGACGATCACCTACAAAGTGCTTGACGACCAGGTGATTCTGAAATCGGACGGATTCCCCACATATCATCTCGCTGTCGTCGTGGATGACCACTTGATGGGGATCAGCCATGTCATCAGGGGAGAGGAATGGCTCCCAAGTACCCCGAAACACATCATCCTCTATCGTTATTTCGGATGGGACGTTCCTGTGTACGCCCATCTCCCTCTCTTGCTGAATCCTGACAAGAGCAAGCTCAGCAAACGCCAGGGTGATGTGGCGGTCGAGGAGTACAGGGCGAAGGGCTATCTCAAAGAGGCCATTGTCAATTTTGTTGCGTTCCTTGGCTGGAATCCCGGCGATGAACGTGAGTTGTTTTCGATAGAGGAACTCATCAAGGAATTCACTATCGATCGCGTTGGAAAGTCGGGGTCGGTGTTCAATGTTGAAAAACTGAATTGGCTGAATTTTCAGCATCTTCGAAAGAAGAACGAGGACGAAGTGCTTCTTATGCTGAAGGAGTATCTGGCGCACCAACCGACAACGAAAGGGAAGGCTTGGGACGACACATACCTCTCGGGTGTCATAACCGCCATGCGGGAGAGAGTAACGTTTGTGAGAGAATTTGTGGAAAAGAGTCCGTACTTCTTCTATCCGCCCGTTGAGTACGATCCTTCAGTCGTGAAAAAAAGATGGAAAGAGGATACGCCAGGATTTCTCCGGAAATTTACGGAAGCGCTGTCGAAGTACGGAGATCCGGGAAAAGGAGAGTATGAAGAGGCCCTCAAAAAGACTGCTGAGGCTTCTCAAACCTCCGCGGGTGAGCTCATTCACCCGCTTCGGCTTGCCATCTCCGGCGTTGGTGCCGGCCCCGGGCTCTATGATATTCTGGCGCTCCTGGGAAAAGCAGAGAGTATTCGAAGAATTAACGCAGCGATTGAGAAACTTTCATGACGTCTGAAAACAACAGGCCCGCCCCGAACGGCGGCGAAGCTCCGGAAAAGAAGAACTTCATTCGTGAGATAGTCGATAATGATCTCAGAACGAATAAGTATGAGGGAAGAGTCCACACTCGATTTCCCCCCGAGCCGAACGGCTACCTTCACATCGGACACGCGAAATCCATCTGCCTGAACTTTGGACTGGCAAGGCACTACAGCGGTTTCTGCAATCTGAGATTCGACGATACGAACCCTACGAAAGAGGAGATGGAGTATGTCGAATCGATTCAAGAGGATGTAAGATGGCTCGGGTTTGATTGGGCCGACAGGTTGTATTACGCCTCCGATTACTTTGGCGCCCTGCATGAATACGCCGTGAAGTTGATCAAGAAAGGGAAAGCCTACGTTTGCGATCTCAATGCAGATCAGGTACGGGAGTATCGGGGGACACTGACTGAACCGGGGAAGAACAGCCCGTTCCGAGAGAGGACGATTGAGGAGAGCCTCGACCTTTTCGAAAGGATGAGGAAGGGGGAATTTCCCGACGGATTGCGCACATTGCGTGCAAAGATCGACATGGCCTCGCCGAACCTGAACATGCGCGACCCGGTCATGTATCGTATTCTTCGTTCGACTCACCATCGTACGGGAGACACATGGTGCATCTATCCCACGTATGATTGGGCGCACGGACAGTCGGATTCGATCGAGAGAATAACGCATTCGATTTGCACTCTTGAGTTCGCCGATCACAGGCCGCTCTACGACTGGTTTGTGAGGGAACTCGGGATTTACGCACCTCAGCAAATCGAATTCGCGCGTCTGAATCTCACCTATACCGTCATGAGCAAGCGGCGGCTTCTGCAGCTTGTCGAAGAGGGATATGTCCACGGTTGGGATGACCCCAGGATGCCCACAATTTCCGGCCTCAGGCGGCGTGGCTACACGCCTGAGTCGCTGCGGGTCTTTGCCGACCGGATCGGCGTTGCTCGGAGCGAGAGCACGGTGGATGTAGCCCAGCTTGAAGATTGTGTCCGGGACGACCTCAACAAGCGGTCTGCGAGGGTTATGGCAGTACTGCGGCCGCTGAAAGTGGTCATCGAAAACTACCCCGAAGGGAAAGCGGAAGAGTTGGAGGCGGTGAACAACCCCGAAGACGAGTCTATGGGGAAGAGGAAGATCCCTTTTTCCAGAATTCTCTATATCGAACAAGATGATTTCAGGGAAAATCCGCCCAAAAAATACTTCAGGCTCTCACCGGGTGCTGAAGTACGGTTGAGATACGCATACATCATCAAATGTACGAACGTTGTCAAAGATGAGGAGGGTAGGATTGTTGAGCTTCACTGTACATATGATCCTGAAACCAAAAGCGGTTCCGCTCAAAGCGCCCGGAAGGTAAAAGGGACAATTCACTGGGTCTCTGCAGCGCATGCAATGGAAGCCGAAGTTCGACTCTACGACCGGCTGTTCAATACTGAAAACCCCGGCGGAGAGAATTGGAAGGACCAGATCAATCCGGCATCCCTGCAGATTCAAAAGGGATGCAAGGTGGAGCCAGGGCTCGTTTCGGCCAGGGCGAAGGACCGGTTCCAGTTTGAGCGTCTTGGGTATTTCTGTGTCGACCACGACTCAAAGCCCGGCAGCATTGTCTTCAATCGTACGGTGACACTGCGCGATTCGTGGGCAAAGATCGAGAAATCCTGAATCTTCTCTGTGTTCTCTGTGCCTCCTCCGTGTTCTCTGTGACAAAGCTTTTAGCCACAGAGAACACCCCGCTGACAACACGGGGTAAATAGGGAAGGCACAGAGGACACGGAGAAAAGAGGCAAAGCGATGCGTTCATTGCCTTTTGAAACACGGTTGGATATATTTTCCCCAGAACAATTCGAAAGTCCCCGTGCCTACCAGGAAGAATCCCCGGCTTGACATCATTCGTCTTACGAACGCGGTGTTCTATGCCTACCACGGGGTGCTTTCCGACGAGCAGCATCTTGGCGGAAAATTTGAGGTGGACGTCGAGCTCCATTGTGACCTGAGGAAAGGGGCCAAGACCGACCACCTGAAGGACACAGTCGACTACGAGCGCGTGTATGATTGCATCAAGAGTTCCGTCATGGATCGGAAGCACTTCCTGCTTGAATCGCTCGGGCAGGCAATCATCGATGGAATTCTCGGCAGATTCAAACAGGTCCGAAGCATCAATGTGCGCGTTCGGAAGCCCGGGGCGCCGGTGAGGGGAGTCATCGATACGGTGGAGGTGGAGATGACGCGGTCGAGGAAATAATGTCCCGCGCATTCCTTGGCCTTGGCTCGAATCTCGGGGATCGTTTGGCATCCCTCCGTTCTGCATGCGGGCAGATCGATTCTTTTGAGGGAACGCACATTGTCCGGGCCTCGAGCATCTACGAGACAGAACCTTTCGGCATCAAGGAACAGCCTGATTTCCTGAATGCCGTCATTGAAATCGACACGTCCATGGCGGCGGCGGATCTTCATCGGGGGCTCAAGGGAATCGAACGCGATGCCGGGAGGATTCAACGCCAAAAATGGGGCCCCCGCGAAATAGACATTGATATCCTTTATTTTGGGCTGCAAAAGATCCACACAGAGGCTCTCACAATCCCACATCCCGGAAACGAACAGCGGCGATTTATCCTTGAACCGCTGGCGGAACTGTCCCCTGAGTTTGTGGATCCCGAATCGGGTTTGACGGTCTCGATCATGCTGGAGCGATGCAGCGACCATTGTTCCGTTCGGAAGTATTCATCAGAAGAACTTATCATGGGAGAGGAGTCCTAGGTGCAGCCATCAGCCAGAGAAATTCGGCACATAGCAATCGAAGGTGTCATTGGGGCGGGAAAAACCACCCTTGGCACCATGCTTTCGGAACGGCTCAAGGCTCGCCTTGTCCTGGAGAAATTCGAGGAGAATCCCTTTCTTGCCAAGTTCTACGAAGATCCTGATCACTACGCGTTCCAGACCCAGATCTTCTTCCTGCTGAGCAGGTACAAACAGCAGCAGGACCTGTTTCAGGCCGACCTTTTTCACAACTATGTCATCTCGGACTATATTTTCGACAAGGACAAGATCTTCGCCTACCTCACGCTGCAGGACGATGAGTTGAAGCTCTACGAGGCGGTCCTTGGCGCCATTGAAAAGAACATTCCTGTTCCCGACCTCGTGGTGTACCTCCAATCGAGCGTCGACCGCCTCATGACGAACATCCGCAGCCGGGGCCGGTCGTACGAAGAGAACATGTCTGAAGAGTACATCCACGATCTGAATGAGGCCTACAACTACTTCTTCTTCAGATACAAAACGTCGCCTCTTCTTATCGTGAAAGCAACGGACATCGACTTTGTCAATAGCGAAAAAGACTTCGAAGACCTTCTGGAGCAAATCCTTCGACCAAACCGGGCTCCCATCGAATACTACAACCCGATGAGCAAGGGATAGGCGATCGTGTTCTTCCGGATTCTCATCTGGTCTGTCGTTTTCTTCTTTTTGGCACGATTCCTCTGGAGATTGATGTCTCCGTTCCTCAGCCCGTCACAGCCAGGTCGGCAACCGGACAATGTTCCTGAACCGCCTCCAAAAACCAAGGAGGAGTTCAAGGATGTCCGCGACGCCAAATTCATAGACGTTCCGAAGTCGCCTTCCGATTCCAACGGCGACGAAAAAGAAAAAAGCGAAAACTGACCTTCTTTGCGCGGGTTTTCGGCGATTTCGTTTGAACCTCACTCTTTCCTTTCCTATATTTATCCGAGTTTTTCTGAATTGCATGACCATATGAAAAAGAATGATTCGATCATACGTTGAGGACCTTGGGAAGCACGTTGGGAAAGAAGCGGAACTGCGCGGGTGGCTGTACAACAAGCGTTCAAGCGGGAAGATTCGTTTTCTGTTGCTGCGCGACGGAACAGGCGTGGTTCAGTGTGTTATGGTCAAAGGAAAGGTTTCCGACAAGGCCTTCGGGCTCTTTGACGAATTGACCCAGGAATCGTCCTTTGCGGTCGTCGGATCCGTGAGAAAGGATGACCGCGCGCCCGGCGGCTATGAACTTGATGTTGTCGACGCCTCCCTCATTCAGCTCGCCAAAGAGTACCCCATCACCCCCAAAGAACACGGAATCGAATTCCT
Organism: Bacteroidota bacterium; assembly: GCA_035291905.1. Classification (GTDB taxonomy): domain Bacteria; phylum Bacteroidota; class Ignavibacteria; order UBA10030; family UBA10030; genus JACPLA01. The sequence continues at coordinate 13,748 of DATDRF010000052.1, read as the reverse complement.
CGTTGATCGCAGGCACTTGTGGCTTCGTTCTTCCAGGCAGCACGCGATCATGCGGATTCGACATCGGGTCATCAAGGCAATCAGGGATTTCTTTGATGGACGGGGGTTCACACTCATTGATTCTCCCATTCTCACCCCTTCCGCTGCTGAAGGGACTTCCACCTTGTTTGAAGTGGACTACTTCGACCTTGGGAAGGCATATTTGACTCAATCGGGGCAGCTCTACGCCGAAGCCGGCGCAATGGCTTTTGGAAAAGTCTATTGTTTCGGGCCGACATTCCGGGCGGAGAAGTCAAAGACCCGGCGGCATCTCACAGAGTTCTGGATGGTCGAGCCGGAGATCGCCTTCGCCGATCTCAATGATGACATGGATCTGGCCGAGGAGTTCCTCGAATACATCGTTCAGAGCGTACTCAAGGACAGGGCGGAGGAGCTCAAACTGCTTGAACGCAATACGAAATTCCTCGAGAATGTGAAGAAACCGCTGCCAAGGATCAGTTACGATGAGGCTGTGTCGATCCTGAAAAAGCGGCAAATCCCGTTTGAGTGGGGAAATGATTTCGGCGCCGCAGATGAAACGGCGATTTCAGAGGGGTTTGACCGGCCTGTGATGGTGCACCGTTATCCGGCCAAGGTAAAGGCTTTCTACATGAAGCGTGACCCGGCGAATCCCGATCTCGCGCTCGCCGTGGACGTGCTCGCGCCCGAGGGCTACGGTGAAATCATAGGGGGAAGCCAGCGTGAAGATGACTACGAGACGTTGGTGAAGCGCCTTGACGAACACAAGCTGCCGCACGAGGCGTTTGAATGGTATCTTGACCTCCGGCGTTACGGCTCGGTGCCGCATTCGGGCTTCGGACTTGGACTGGAACGGACCGTGAGCTGGATCTGCGGCCTGGACCACATCCGCGAAACCAGCCCGTTCCCCAGGATGATCTACAGGATTACTCCTTAACGAAAAGATAACCGCAAAGAGCGCTAAGAAGGCGCAAAGCTCGCAAAGAACAAGGGGGGACCTTTGACTGAGAACGAACTCTCGAGGGAGATTATCGGGGCAGCGATTGAGGTTCACAAGATACTCGGTCCGGGGCTTCTGGAATCCGCGTACGAAATGGCGCTCACGAGGGAAATGACCCTTCGTGGATTTGAAATAAGAAATCAAGTTCCAATGCCTCTTGTATATAAGGACGAGAGGTGTGAGGTGGGTTATCGAATTGACGTTGTTGTTGAGAACAAAGTTGTTGTGGAAATTAAATCTGTCGAAGCGCTCAACGACGTCCATCTGGCTCAGATTCTGACTTACTTGAAGCTCAGTAACTCAAAACTGGGCCTACTCATCAATTTCAACGTAGCGATGCTGAAGAATGGGATTAGAAGAGTGGTCAACAAGTTGGCAGAGTAGAAAATCTTGGCGCTCTTTGCGCCTTCTTCCCTTCCTTTGCGGTTAGGCTTTTTGATAATGCTCAAAGTAACAAACCTCCGAAAAGAATTCGACACAGTTGTCGCCGTCGACGGCGTTTCGCTCGAAGTACAGAGGGGAGAGGTATTCGGGCTGCTCGGGCCAAACGGAGCCGGCAAGACAACAACCATCCGCACTATTCTCAACATCATCAAACCCGACCGCGGAAGCATTGAGTTTGACGCTAAACCTTTCTCAGCCGAAACCTGGAATGTCATAGGCTACCTCCCTGAAGAGCGCGGGCTCTATCGCAAGAGCAAGGTCATCAGCACGATTCTTTATTTCGCCGCACTGAAGGGAGTAAAACCGCAGGACGCAAAACCGAAAGCTCTCAGGTGGCTGGATCGCTTCAGTCTTGTCGACCGGGCTAACGACAAAGTGGAAGAGCTCTCCAAAGGCAATCAGCAGAAGGTCCAGCTGATTTCGTCCCTCCTGCACGATCCCAGCCTGCTGATCCTCGATGAGCCGTTCGCCGGCCTCGATCCCGTAAATCAGGTGATCCTGAAAGACATTCTGATGGAGCTTCGTCACCAGAATATCGCCATTATCTTCTCGACACATCAGATGGAGCAGGTCGAGAAGATGTGCGACAATATATGTCTGATCAACAAGGGAAAACCGGTCCTCAACGGGTCGCTGAGGTCGATCAAACAGCAATACGGGAAAAATTCCATTTATCTTGAATTTGACGGAGATGCAAGTTTTCTGAAGAAGATGCCGGGAATCCGACGTGCAAATATCTATCAGAATTATGCAGAGGTGGAATTGGAGGACCCGTCAAAAAGCTCCGAATTGCTAAGATACTTCGACGGAAAGCTCTCCCTTCGGAAATTCGAGCTCGTTGAGCCGTCTCTCAACTCCATTTTTATCGACGTCGTCGGCCCTCCCCCGGAGGCAAAGCCCGAGCCGGCAAAGCCCGCAGTTCAGAAATCGGGGAAACTCCCCGTGGATCCCCGATTGAAGCGTCAGCTGTTCTCTCTGGCACTTGTGACAGTGATTGCAATTGTCATCATCATCTCAAACCTGCTGAAGGGGAGTTCCGACTGGGGCGTTCCGGCCGTTCTCCTTGGAGCCGCAGGGATCACCGCTTTCAATCTCTACAGGATGAAGAAGAAGATCGAAGCTGAACAGAAATCGTCATCACATGAGGTGGAGCCGTGAAATTCCTTGACGTTGCACGGTGGGAATTCCTCGAAAAAGTGAAATCGAAAGCGTTCCTCATTTCACTCGTTCTGATGCCGATCATCATGGTCGGGTTTGGAGTGCTTCCGGGAGTTCTCGCTTCCCAGGAGGATGAGAAGACGATGACAATCGGGATCATTGACGATACCGGGCAGATTGTCGTCGCGCTGGAACGTCGGCTGCAGGAGAAATACAAGCTTTCCGACGGAAATCCCAATTACCTTCTCAAGGACCTTAAGCCATATGGTTCCGGCTACCCCGATCAACTGAGGGAAATTGCCAACGTCATGGTCTCGGGTGGAGAAATCGAAGGGTACTTCAGTATTCCCCAATCGGTGTTCGACAGTGGAAAGGTCGTCTATCGGTCGGACAATGTGGGGAATATCAGGCTCCTTGAGAGATTTTCCCGTACCATTGAAGAAGTCGTTGTCGAGCGGCGACTCGCTGATCGCGGCTATGATCCCAAACTCCTGCGGGAGCTTACAACGAATATCGACGTGAGGGCCATCAAGGTCTCCAAAGAGGGAGACGAGAAGGAATCGGACTTCCTTCAGACGTTCTTCAGCGCATACATCTTCATCATGATGCTGATGTTCCTTGTGCTCACTTCCGGGCAGCTTCTGATCAGGAGTGTGGTGGAAGAGAAATCCAATCGTGTCATCGAGGTGCTGCTCTCCTCATGCTCCGCAAACGACCTTATGGTGGGAAAGATTCTGGGTTTAAGCGGCCTTGGACTTCTTCAAATTCTGATATGGGCCGGCATCGGAGCCGGTCTTTCGCTCAAGTTCGGAGCGAATATCTTTACTGCGGCTCATTTCCCGCTTCTTATGGTCTATTTTGCACTTGGCTACCTGATGTACGCGGCCATTTTTGTGGCAGCGGGATCGCCGGTTACCACGGAACAGGAGGCCCAGCAAATCACCAGTTATGTCAGCCTCACATTGGTATTTCCGATCGTTCTGGCCGTACCGGCAATGCAGAATCCTGATTCGATGCTCATCAAGATACTCACCTTCTTCCCGTTGATGACACCGGCGTTCATGTTGCTTCGAATCCCGATCCAGATGCCCGAGACATGGGAGATTCTGACCACGATCGGTTTGCTCCTGGTTTCGACCCTGTTCTGCATGTGGGCAGCCGGAAAGATTTTCAGAATTGCGATTCTTGTTTATGGAAAACGCCCGTCGTTGGGTGAACTCTATCATTGGTTGCGAACCCCGTAGACTTTCAGGACACTCCGTGACATTTGAAACCGTTCTCTTCTATGGCCTTGCAGCGGCGTCGGTTGGGTCTGCCCTCATGATGGTGACCCGCCGGAGCCCGGTCATGTCCGCCATCTGGCTTATCGGGAATTTTTTTGCTCTCGCCGGGTTATATCTGACGCTTCAGGCACAATTCATTGCAGTCGTCCAGATTATTGTGTATGCGGGGGCCATCATGGTCCTCTTTCTCTTCGTTATCATGCTGCTCAATCTCGGCGATCCGAAGAAACTGATCGAGAAGATCTCCTACACCAAGATTATCGCTGCCGGTTTGAGCGGAGGAATGCTCATGGAACTGCTGGCAATTCTCGGATTCTCCGACGTCAGGCTTCCAGAGCAAAATGTCGATCGGGCAATTCAGATTGGCACGGTTGAAAACATCGGGAAAGAAATGTTTACCACGTTCCTCTTTCCTTTCGAAATTACTTCCGTCCTGCTCCTTGCAGCCATCGTTGGAGCAGTGATTCTGGCAAAGAGAAAAATCGACTAGAATGATCCCCCTCGAACATTATCTTATCCTCTCGGCAATCACGTTCGTCATCGGCGCTGTGGGTGTCGTGACAAGAAGAAACGCGATCATTGTCTTTATGTCCATCGAGCTCATGCTGAACTCGGTGAACCTCACTCTTGTCGCATTTTCTTCTTATATGGGCGACGCCACAGGACAGGTCCTTGTTTTCTTTGTCATGACTGTCGCTGCAGCGGAAGCTGCTGTCGGCCTGGCAATCATCATTGCGTTGTTCCGAAACAAGCAAACGGTCAACATTGACGAAATCAACATTCTTAAATGGTGACTACAACTGCGAAAATAAACGCACATTCCCAACATGATTAATGCAGCCCCTTTCATAGTTCTCTTCCCATTGCTCGGATTTCTGATTCTTGGAGTGTTCGGTTCGAGAATAAAGAACGAACGCATTATCGGCATTCTCGGAAGCGGAACGATTGGTGCCTCGTTTGCTCTGGCGGCGTGGATCTTTTTCAGCCTGATGGGGATGGAAGCGGATGAACGCAGGCACATCATCGAGCTCTTCACATGGATCTCCTCGTTTACAGGAAATGCCGACTCGCTGTCCGCCTCAGTGGGATTTCAAGTGGATCAGTTGTCGATCCTCATGACCCTCATCGTGACGGGCGTCGGATTTCTGATCCATGTGTATTCGATTGGATACATGCACGGAGATCCCGGATTCTGGCGGTTCTTTTCGTATCTGAACCTGTTCATCTTTGCGATGCTGAATCTCGTTCTTGCGGACAATTTCCTCCTGATGTTCCTCGGGTGGGAAGGGGTTGGATTGTGCTCGTATCTGCTCATCGGATTCTGGTATGAGCGGAAATTCGACGTCGGCGGTTATAAATCGGGTACATCGACGACAAATGATGCCGCAAAAAAGGCGTTTGTGGTGAACCGGATCGGAGACTTCGGGTTCCTGCTTGGGATGTTCCTCATCTTTGAGCGATTTGGGAGCCTCAAGTTTGAAACGGTCTTCGGGTCGGCCTCGGTGATGAGTCCGGGAAGTGATGTGATGATATGGATTACGCTTCTGCTCTTTATCGGAGCAACAGGAAAGTCGGCGCAGATTCCGCTGTACGTGTGGCTTCCCGATGCCATGGCAGGCCCCACGCCGGTGAGTGCATTGATCCATGCTGCGACCATGGTGACGGCCGGCGTATACATGGTGGCCCGTTGTTCGGTGCTTTACGCACTGGCCCCCGCGACGTTGACGGTAGTCGCCGTCGTCGGTGCGGTAACGGCTCTCGCCGCCGCAACGATGGGTCTGGTACAAAATGACATTAAGAAAGTGCTCGCCTATTCCACGGTGAGTCAGCTCGGCTACATGTTCCTCGCAATGGGTGTTGCGGCTTTTGGAGCCGGCATTTTTCACCTCATGACCCATGCGTTCTTCAAGGGGCTGCTCTTTCTTGGTTCCGGGGCCGTCATTCACGCAATGCATGACGAGCAGGATATTCAGAAGATGGGGGGGCTTAAGAAGTACCTTCCTGTGACATACGTGACGTTCCTCGTGGCTGCAGTGGCTATTTCGGGCATCCCGCCCCTCGCCGGATTCTTTAGCAAGGATGAGATTCTGTGGAAGGCGTTCAGCAGCGAACATGGCTCGCCGATCCTCTGGATTATCGGGGTGCTGGCTGCCGCCTGCACAGCGTTCTACATGTTCCGCCTTGTGTCTCTCACATTCGAAGGGAAGGAACGGTTTGATCACCACCATGTCCATCCTCACGAAGCTCCGCGGACAATGACAGTTCCGCTGATCATTCTTGCCGGCCTCTCAGTGGTGGGAGGATGGGTGGGAATTCCCGAGAGTCTCTTAGGCGGCAATGCCCTTGAGCATTGGCTCGATCCGGTCTTTGAGCCCGCAAATGAAAAGCTTCGAATGAGTCATCACGAGGTCGAGGCTATCGAATATGTTCTGATGGCCCTGTCGGTTCTTGTAGCAGCGGGGGCGATATGGGGAGCCTGGACCCTCTATTTGAAGCGAAGGGAGATTGTCGACAGCCTCTCCAGGCGGTTCGCAGGGATTCATCGGATTCTTTTCAACAAGTACTATGTTGACGAAGTATACGATGCAACGATCATCACTCCTGCTGTTCGCCTTTCCGAAGGCTTTCTGTGGAAGGGGATTGACGTCCGGGTGATTGATGGAATCGTGAACGGTTCGGCAAAACTCGTCGACATAGCTTCCCGGTGGCTGCGTCAAATTCAGACCGGGGTCGCGCAGATGTATGCAACCGTCTTTGTCGGCGGCGTTCTCCTGATTCTCACTTGGATACTTTTCAAATAACACACCATATGATTCCCGATTTTCTGCTTACGACCACGATATTCTTTCCCCTTTTGGGCGCCCTTGTCCTTCTGATAGCGGCGTCAAAAAATGAAGACGGCATCAAGCTGGTGGGATTGACGACCACCCTTCTTACGTTTGTCATCTCGCTCGCCCTCTACGCCGGTTACGATTCGGCTGCGACGGGGTTCCAGTTTACACAGAAGTTGGTCTGGATCGAAGGGCTCTCAATCAGTTATTTCGTCGGTATCGACGGCATGTCGCTTCTGTTAATCCTACTGACCACGTTCCTGACTCCGCTCGCACTTCTGGCAACATGGAATTCGGTGCACGAGCGCCTCAAAGAATATGTCATCATGATTCTCTTGCTGGAAGTCGGGATGATCGGTGTTTTTGCCGCCCTGGATCTGTTTCTCTTCTACGTTTTCTGGGAGGCGATGCTGATTCCGATGTACTTCATCATCGGAATATGGGGAGGGCAAGAGCGGGTGTATGCGGCAATCAAGTTTTTCTTGTTCACTCTCTTCGGCAGCCTCCTGATGCTTGTCGCGATTCTCGTTTTGGGATACTTCGCATCCGCATCCGGCGGAGGATTCACAACCGACTTGTTGGCCCTCTACGACTTGGCGGGAAAGATCCCTGCCGGCTTGCAGTTCTGGCTCTTTCTTGCCTTCGCGTTGAGTTTCTCCATCAAGGTTCCCCTGTTTCCGCTGCACACATGGCTTCCCGACGCCCACGTCCAGGCGCCAACTGCAGGAAGCGTCATCCTTGCAGGCGTCCTGCTGAAGATGGGGACCTATGGCTTCATTAGGTTCTGCCTGCCGCTCTTTCCCGATGCTGCCATCAGGCTTGCTCCATATTTCTCGGTGCTGGCGGTGATCGGCATTATCTACGGCGCACTGGTGGCGATGGTACAGACCGATGTCAAGAAGCTTGTGGCGTATTCATCCGTCTCTCACCTGGGTTTTGTGGTATTGGGGATCTTCTCGATGACAGAAGAGGGGATGCAGGGGGCGATCATTCAAATGATCAACCACGGCCTCTCGACAGGGGCTCTCTTCATGATCGTGGGAATGATCTACGACAGGGCGCACACGAGACAGATCTCTGATTTTGGCGGAGTGGCCAAGGTCATGCCGGTGTTTGCAACGTTCTTTATGATCGTTACGCTCTCGTCGATCGGATTGCCGGGATTGAACGGCTTTGTGGGCGAGTTTCTCATCCTGGTCGGCTCGTTCAGCTCAATGTTCCTCCAGTCCTACGCATTCGCGGCTTTTGCCGCAAGCGGCGTCATCTTTGCTGCTGTCTATATGCTATGGATGTACCAACGGGTCATGCTGGGTCCCGTCCGTGAGGGAGGAGTCTACCACGGACACAAGCTTACGGATCTTAACGCGCGTGAAATCCTCTCACTTGTGCCAATCGTTATTTTCATCGTTTGGATCGGAGTCTACCCCTCGACGTTCCTCACGAAATCGGCGCCACTGGTGAAAGAAGTTGTTCAAAAAATGGAGGCGGTAAAACAGGGAATTCAAATCAAAATGGCAGAAACCCCACAGTAGAGGAGCCGGAATCCAGTTTATGAAACGCGCCTTGAAAAAGAACCTGATCATCGTTGCGGTAGCCGGGGTCGCCTTGTTTGCCCTCTTTAATCTCACGCATGAGTACTATGAAGCGGCAGAAATCATGCCGGTCAGTGGATTGCTCGTGATACCGTTTGCCCTCCTCCTTGCTTCCATTGCGATTGTTCCGTTCATCAATCGCCACTGGTGGGAACACAATTACCCGAAGGTGGCATTTGGGTTGGGTGCGTTGATGGTCTTGTATTATGTCTTCGTCCTCGGGAATATGCCGCGACTCCTGTTGACCTTCTACGAGTACGTCAGTTTCATCACTCTCATCGGTGCGCTCTTTATCGTGTCTGGGGGCATCCATCTGAAGATTCCCGGGAAATCGGCTCCGTACGAGAATGTGATTCTGCTTGCCGTGGGCGCAATTATTTCGAACCTTCTTGGCACGACGGGAGCGTCAATGCTGTTGATTCGGCCGTACTTGAGGATCAACAAATTTCGCATCAAACCGTATCACGTTGTCTTCTTCATCTTCATCGTAAGCAATGTCGGCGGAGCCTTGACCCCTATTGGCGATCCTCCGCTGTTCCTGGGATACTTGAAGGGTGTTCCGTTCTTCTGGGTTATCACGAGGGTATGGCACATTTGGGCTCTGGCCACTGTCATGCTGCTTGCCGTGTTTTATGTTATTGATACGATTAGTTTCAAAAAGGAGACTGCCCGGATTCAGAAAGAAGCGGCTACACCCGACGAACCGGAATTCACCGGACTGCACAATATTTTCTACCTCGCCATAATCCTTGGTGCGGTATTCATTTCCGAGCCGGTCATGCTTCGCGAATTGATCATGTGGGGAGCTGCGTTTGCGTCCTATTACACGACCAGGAATCACATTCACGAGAAGAATGATTTCAATTTTATCCCCATCAAAGAGGTTGGGATACTCTTCGCGGGGATCTTTGCCACGATGATTCCTGCGCTGGATTGGCTCGAATTGAACTCTTCCACCCTTGGCATTGTCACCCCCGCTCAATACTATTGGGGAACCGGAGTACTCTCGAGTGTTCTCGATAATGCACCGACCTATCTGAATTTTCTGAGCGCTGCATTTGGGCTTCATGCTGCAAGCGTTGACAACATCCTTCATATGGACGCCATGCTCGGATTGGCAACGCCCGATGCATTGGGGCTTGTCAATCCGCTTCAGGCAGGAGCGATGGCGATCGGGCCGGATACTTGGAAGTATGTCCAGGCAATTTCGATCGGCGCAGTATTTTTTGGCGCGTGCACGTACATCGGCAACGGTCCTAATTTCATGGTGAAATCCATTGCGGAACAGGCCAAGATCGATTGCCCCAGTTTCTTCGGGTATGTGTTCAAATACACGATCCCGATCCTTCTGCCGATTTTTGCGGTTCTATGGTTTCTCTATTTCAAATGAGTTGGCTGATGACATCCCTTCGCGGAAAGAGAACGAGAATTCTCCTGATCCTGTTTGGCCTCCTGGTTGTTTTGGGGTTTGGAGGATTTCAGTCGGGGGACCATGGCCCATCCTCGGGACATTCCGATCCTGTAACCCCCGTCCTCCTGGCCCTGACCGCGATCCTTGCAGGTGCAAAGCTTGGCGGGGAACTCTTCGAGAGGATAAAGCAGCCCGCCGTATTGGGCGAGCTGATCGTTGGCGTGCTGCTGGGGAATCTCGTTCTTTTGAATCCCTCCTGGGATTTTTTCGGTCCTCTCCGGGCCGACAATATTACGGAACAATGGGCGGTCGTTGTCGACAGCTTTGCGCGCATCGGTGTTATTCTCCTCTTGTTCGAGGTGGGTCTCGAATCAAGCGTTGCTGAAATGAGGAAAGTCGGGATCTCTTCGTTCATGGTAGCCCTTGTGGGTGTCATAGCGCCGTTCTTCCTCGGTTATCTTGCCAGTTCAGTCTTTATCATGAAGGTCCCGGAGTCCATACTTTCGCTAAGCCCGCAGTTCGACATAAGCAATATTCATATCTTTATCGGTGCGACCCTTTGTGCGACAAGTGTCGGAATCACCGCACGTGTCTTTAAGGACCTTGGGAAGATCCAGATCAAAGAGGCGAAGATCATTCTGGGTGCCGCAGTTCTTGATGATGTTATGGGACTCATCATTCTTGCTGTGGCAGCAGGTATCATCGTGGCTGCCGAGACCGGCGTGCCGCTCGAGCCCCTCTCCATTCTGAGCATTTCAGGCATTGCGCTTGGATTCCTCGTTGGGGCGATCATTGTCGGACTGACCGTGGTCCCCAGGATCCTGAAGTCGCTCGCTGTCCTCCGGACGCGGGGTGTGATGTTGATTTCGGCCCTGTTGTTCTGTTTCATCTTTTCCTATCTGGCGAATCTGGCCGGACTGGCCGCTATTGTCGGCGCCTTCGCAGCCGGACTTATTCTCGAGGAGGTGCATTTCACTGAATTTCAGGAAGAGAAACCTCTCCACGAGCTCCTCGCTCCCGTGACCACCTTTCTTGTGCCGATCTTCTTTGTCGTCATGGGGATACAGGTCCGGCTTGAAACATTTGCGGATGGAAGTGTCCTCGGTCTGGCCGCTGCCCTCACAGCCGCAGCCTTTATCGGCAAACAGGTCTGCGGGCTCGCCGTTATCGAGAAGGGCCTTGACCGACTGACGGTGGGGCTTGGGATGGTTCCGCGCGGGGAAGTGGGTCTCATCTTTGCCAGCATCGGGAAGGGCCTGGGTGTCGTGGATGATTCAATCTTTTCCGCGGTCGTAATCATGGTGATCGCCACGACCCTGATGACTCCGCCGCTCCTGAAGCTCTCTCTCGCGCGGCGTGAACAAAACAAATGACAACTTCGACCAGCTAAAATGACATTCAATACTCTCGACCTATGGTACGCAAGTCCGCTCGTGGCGGTGACGCTCACGGGGATGGCTGTTCTCATTCTGGAGGGGATCAGGAAGAACAACGAAGCGGCATCCTGGATTGTCACATTGGTCGGACTCCTCGCCGCCGGTGTGTGCACCGTCCTGAGTTACGGTTCCGATCAGCCGGGATTCAACGGCACTTTCCTTCATGGCACGTACGGGAGCTACTTTACCATGATTTTTCTGACCGCAGGATTTCTGACCGTTGCGGTATCTCCCCAGTATCTCTCGCGGCTGACAATACACCACAGTGAATACTATGCGCTCATCCTCTTCGCTATTGCCGGGATGATCCTCATGGCTTCTGCCGTCGACCTCGTGATCATTTTTCTCGGCCTTGAATTGATGTCGGTCTGTCTCTACGTCCTGGCAGGATTTTACAGGGCGAGCAAGCAGTCAAACGAGGCCGCGTTGAAGTACTTTCTCCTCGGGGCCTTTGTGACGGGATTCCTCCTATACGGCATTGCTTTGATCTATGGGGCCACGGGAACGACAAATCTGATCACGATAGGCAGAAATTTTTCTGAATACTCCGCGAACAGCCTGTTCCTCCTGGGTGTCGGCCTGGTCGCGATGTCATTCTCGTTTAAAGTGGCTGCGACACCGTTTCATATGTGGGCCCCGGATGTGTATGAGGGAGCGCCGACAACGGTCACCGCTTTCATGTCCACAGCGGCAAAAGCGGCGGGATTCTCGGCGTTCATGGTGGTATTTCTTCGCTCCTTTGCTTTTGCAGGGACAAATGTCAATGTCATTCTCGGATGGCTTGCGGCTGCCTCCATGGTGGTCGGTAACATAACGGCAATTGCCCAAACAAATGTCAAACGCCTCCTGGCCTACTCGAGCATCGCGCATGCAGGCTATATGCTCACGGGAATTGCCGCCGGAAATCCGGAAGGACAGGTTGGGATCATGTTCTATCTTGCCGCGTACGTCGTCATGAACATGGGCGCGTTCGCGGTCGTCTCGCTCCTTGAAAGGGAGGACGGCCGGGGATTGACGCTCGAAGACTATGCCGGATTGAGCACCCAGCAGCCAGCGCTGGCGGCTTTGCTCTCTGTGTTTCTCTTCTCGCTCGCCGGAATTCCGCCGCTGGCAGGGTTCTTCGGCAAGTATTATGTGTTCCTCGCGGCTGTTAAGGCAGGAATGACGTGGCTGGCAATCGTCGGTGTTCTCACCAGCCTCGTCTCTGTCTATTACTATCTAAATCTGGTTGTCCTGATGTATTTCAAGGAGGGACGCGGTGAGGTTGCGGCCAAACCGGCGAAAGTGACGCTCGTTGCAATTGGAATTGCAGCACTTCTTGTTCTTGAATTCGGCCTTTATCCCTCCTCGGTGCTGAATTTCGCCCAACGCGTTTTCTAGTTTCGGTGAGGATTCCTCCGATGCGAACAATAGTTTCTTCCGAAGAAATGCGATGGTGCGACGAAACTGCAATACGTTCGTTCGGAATTCCTTCGCTCCTGCTGATGGAGAATGCGGGCAAGGGGTCTGCAGATGCTATAGCACGATTCTTTGGGCCTCTCAAGGATTGCTCAATTGTCGTTGCATGCGGGAAGGGAAATAACGGAGGAGACGGTTTCGTTGTAGCACGGCACCTCCTGAATCATGGTGCGATCGTAACGGTGGTACTTCTTGCCTCTGGCCGGGAACTCAAAGGGGACGCTCGCCGCAACTTCGAAATACTCTCCGCCATCCTGAAGCAGTTTCCAAAACGTGTGCAAATCAAGAAATTCACCGAGAAGAGCCTTTCCGGCCTGAAAGTGGACCTTGTCGTCGATGCCCTCCTTGGCACTGGGTTCTCCGGCGCCATTCGTTCGCCTCTCAGCGGTATGATCGACTGGATTAACCGGCAAAAGGTCCCCGTTGTATCGCTGGATATTCCCTCCGGGATCAACGGTACGACAGGGATGATGGCGAACAAGGCCGTCGCCGCTCAACGGACTGTGACGATGGGGGCGATCAAGACCGGACTCCTCTGCAACCAGGGGCGGGAACATGCCGGAGACGTTGAAGTGATTGACATTGGAATACCGGCCGGTGTCTACGCGAGCAGGAATCTCAGAACATTTCTGATCGAGTCAGGAGATGTTGCAGCGGTTCTTCCGCGGCGGAAACTCACTGCGCACAAGTACAGTGTCGGAAAGGTGTTCATCCTTGCCGGATCAACGGGATTCACGGGCGCTGCCGCGTTGGCCGCATTTGCCGCTCTTCGGTCAGGGGCCGGCGCAGTGCTTCTGGGTACGCCCGAAACGGTTTATCCCATTCTTGCGAAGAAACTTTCGGAAGCGATTGTGGTACCGCTTCCCGCAACTCAGTCAGGCTCGCTCAGTATGGCGGGGATCCGTCAAATAGAAGAACGAATCCGTTGGGCCGACGTCACTGTCATCGGTCCGGGCCTCTCACAGAACGCAGAGACGGTGGAGGTTGTGGCGCAACTCGCAGCGACGGGAAAAGGGAAGATGCTTATTGATGCAGACGGACTGAATGCGATCGCCCGGTCGGGTGTCAGACTTCTTCGCAAGTCCGGCAGAGAGATTATCGTCACGCCGCATTCAGG